>DATJKM010000259.1:0-13498 GCA_035491515.1 Candidatus Udaeobacter sp.
CCGCCCGATATGCAGCAGATTGGCCGTTAACCGTCTTCGTCACGGGGTCAAAATCGATCTGCGTCCCTACCGACTCCGATAAGAAGCGAAGCGGCACATAGATGGAGCCTTTATAACCAAACAGCGGCTGGCCTGCCGGCAAAGGTGCTGCCTTCCCATCGAATACGAGCGCAGCTTTTATAGGCTGAATCGTAATTTCAACGCTTGCTTGCGGCTTCTGGCTGCCTGCAGACGCATGCTGCAGCTGCTCCTTCAGCGCAGCAAGCTCCTGCTCCGTCGGCTCAGAGACCGTAGCCTTCTTGCCGTCCCAGTTCACTGATTTCTGCAGCGCATAGGAAAGGTAACGAATCGGGACATAGGTACGTCCTTCATAAATAAACGAATATTGACCGTCCGGCAGCTTTAGCGCCTGTCCGTCAAATTGCAGATTAATCGACTGCGTTTTTGTTTTAACCGCCGTCGTTGCCGCCGATACAGCGGCAGCCAGAACAGATGATAGGATCATAACTGCTAGAAAAATAGAAAGTACATGTGACTTTTTCATTGGTCCTCCTTCGAATAATAGAGCTGTTTAGTTCAGCGAATTTGCAATAACATCAAGCGCATCGGCTCTAGCCTCCGCCTTTGCGCTCTCATATTGGGAGCTCCAATCAGGCAAAGATTGATCGCCTAGACCGGCCGCCTTATACTCGCTCAGGGCAATGCTTATCATTTGATTAAACCTGGCATCACAATCGGCTTCGGCAGAAAAAACCATGTCCATATATTTGCTCTGGATAGCCGCAGCCGTTGCCTCTTCATCTCCTCTAAGCTCTTGTGCGATTTGGCCGGCCAAGCTGCTGCTTCTTGCTTGACAAGAAGACCTCAGCTGCCACAATTTCGCGGTAACCGAAGCATCAATCTCATTTTTCTTCCGGACTTTGTCTTCCGCAGACGCAGCATCTTCCACCGGCTTCTGACCCTCATCGGCGTTATCAGACGGTTGATCAGGTGTCAAAGCTGCAGCAGGAGCAAGCTGAGGTACTTCCGATGGCGAAAGCAAAGACTCTTGCGAGGTCTCTTGCGAGGCCTCTTGCTCTTGTTCTTGCCCTTGCCCTTGCTCCTCCTGCCCATGCTCCTGCGTCGGCTTCGTTTCCGGTTTCCCGGCAGCTTCATCCAAACGAGTATGTAATTCAGTCACTTTATTCAACTTCGCATACAAGCTGATACCGCCATACAGCGCAATCCCGATAACAACAAGGGCTCCCGCTATAATAATCAGCGATTTGTTCCATTTTTTCATCGTTTTTGTTTCATGCGGGTTATCCATCTTAAGGCAGCCGCGCATGATTCTCCTTACTTATTTTAGAAATTAGCGGGTAATAATAAACTTCCACATTTTCAAATCCAGACAATACCGAAGAGCGGATACCAGAAAACCAACAGTAGGCCATGGATCATCCCGGGAAATGATGTCGTCTTTTAATTTCGCGGTAAAAAACGGGGGATCTAACCGCCATCTATTCTTGCTCGTCAGGAAATGCAGTACATCACCCGGAAGAAGCTGTCTGCCAAAAACGCCGGCCTTGTACGTAAGCATTGAATCCGCTTCGGCATCCATTCCTAACTGATAATGCATCCACGGAAAGTCGACACCACTTGCTAACGCTAAGTTCAGCGAGGCCCAATATCTCGGATTGATTTCCATTAGCTTGGGCTCTCCGGTACGGGAATCGATCATATAGTCAACCTCGACGACGCCAAGCCAAGGGATCCCGTCCATAAGCCGCTTCGTGTAGTTAAGCATCTTCTCATCGTAAATGCTCTCTTGAACGACACTCGGTCCCCGTTCTTCAGGAAAGTTCCGAACCTCTTTTTGAACAAAAGCGGCCCGTACCGTATGATTAGAATCGTAGCATAGGCATACGCCGTATTTCCCCCCATATGAAATAGCTTCCTGAATAAGAGGATTAGGATAGCTGCGGTGAATCTCTTGAAATAATGAAACAAGCTCGGCGGCATCATTTGCGAATCTGACTCCTCGCGAGCCTGAACCTACCCGGGGTTTGATACAGAGCGGATAATCCATTGCCGCGGTCACAGCCAGCAGCTCATCCGGGTTGAATTTCGGTCCAAAGGAAGTTTCAGCCGTACAGGGGTAAGGGACATTTCTCTCTTCGGCAAGACGCATCGTTAAAGACTTATCCGCCGCGACCCGGTAACTTTCCAGGGATGGAACAAGAATGCGGCACAGCTTCTTCAACTCTTCCTGCTTGGAGATGACCACAACCATAACATCGTCGTCCATCGGAAATAGGAAATCAACCTTTTCCCGATTAATCGTCTCGCATAACCATTTATAGAATTGCTCCGGATATAGGGCTGGATCAGGATATACGACCGTTTTGTCCGCATATTTAGAAAATCCGCTGGCGTGATAACGCGTTTTTTCACCAACGATCGTACGAATGCCATGCTTTCCCATTGAACGCACGACGGCCAGCGTTTTGCTGAGCAGTCCGTTTGTGCATAAGACTGTAGCCAAGAATGCCCCTCCTCATTAAACCTAAACCGGCTATGATCATTAATTATCAACGATTTGCTATACTTGAACGAAGATGAATCGGAGGTGCAAGAAGCATGTTTGGACGCAGGAAAGAGAAACAGTCAGGCCGCCTGGGTAGAATCCAGTCATTTCTCATCTACTACGGCCCCGCAAGTCCCGAAACGAAAAGACGGCTCAAGGAGGCCGATCTTGCGATAATCGAGCTGCAGCAATGGCAGCCGGACGAAATTTCCGATATCCGTTCCTCCGGTACGGAGGTTTACGGCTATTTATCCGTAATGGAAACGCCGGATTGGAACCGGAAGCGGACCGCCGCTATCTCCTCAACCGACATCATGACTGAGAACGGAAAGCCAATACACTTCGAACAATGGAACTCCGTCTTAATGGATTTGCGCTCTCCTGGTTATCGCAGCCTGCTGCTTGCGGAATTGGATGAAATAACCGAGTCGTATAACCTGAACGGGATTTTCCTCGATACGGTAGGCGACATTGAGGATTATGTTCCTCCCGCGCTTCAAGATGAAATGACTGCTGCTTACCGCTCCTTCCTCGCGGTTGCGGGCGGACGGCATACCGAACTGAAATGGCTGCAAAACCGCGGGTTTAAGCAGCTTGAACAGTGCTCAGGACTGCTTGACGGCTTTCTATGGGAAGGGCTCGAAGCCGATACGCTTGCAAGCGACTGGTCCAAGCACTGGATGAAAGCTCTTGCCTGCCATCAAAAAGGCGGTTTATCGGTATTGTCCGTTTCCGATCAGACCGATCCGCGAATCCAAAAAACAGCCGAACGAAACGGCTTCCTTCATTGGACAAGCCCAAGCGGCGGTTACAATCGCTTATAATCCGGATGTTACGGCAATACGGTTCATACCGCTTTACTCCTGGATAAGGTTTCCGTGTAAACGAAGCAGGTTCCGCAGGACTTTCCGTGCGCCTGGCAGTTGTTTCCTTCCACTTCCCAACAATTCTTTTCCGGCTGGCTGTAAGCGGGACATACCCGGCAAATATCGGAAGGCGTACAGCCCATGTCATAGCAGGCGCCTAAAGCCCGGCCGCCGAGCTCCGGACCCTTCCGTTTCGCCGCAAACCAGCGGACGAACGTTTGCACGACTTTCTCATCAAGCTGCGTGCCCGCGAGCGACTCCATCAGCTTAATGGCTTTATCGAACGGGAGCGGATCACGATACTTCCTCCCGTTTATTTTGGCCAGAAACATCTGAACGACCGATAGAATGCGGGCTCCGACCGGTATGGCCTCGCCGCGAAGGCCGGCCGGATATCCATTCCCGTCCATCCGTTCATGGTGGTACCTTATATACTCAGCGATTTCTTTGCTGCCGATCGTCATTTCGACGATTGCCGCACCTACCTCGGCATGGAGCTTCATTTTCTCAAATTCCACTTCGGTGAACTTGCCATCCTTCAAATACAGATCCTCCGAAAGCCCGAGCACGCCAATATTGCTCAAATAAGCAGCAACGCCAATATTTCGGATTTGGTCGGCGGGAAGCCCCATTTCCTTGGCGATAATAATCGAATACCGGCTCATCATCTCTGAATAGCCGACCGTATACGGGCTCAAATCGTCAATCGTGCTGGCGAGCAGCTTGAGAAACTCCGTATAGGTGTGTCCGAAAGATTTCATCCGCTCCTGTATCCCCATTAACTGAGCGAGCTGACGGGTCATCATCTTCACCGTCGTACTGAGCTGATCCGCTGTTAAATCTGCAGACGAGAGACGCGGAAAGCCGCTCACGAACCACGCTTGTTTGCCCGGTAGCGGCAGCTTTCCGGCGATGATAAGCTCATCGCCCGAATGTCCCAGCATCGAGAGAACCTGCTCGAACTGAGGGACCTTATTATTCCATAGGACAAGCTCCTGCTTGCCGATCAGCTGAAGGAGCATCGACAAATTCGACGAATCGGCGATTCTGCGCGCGGTTTGCTGCGGCCATCCGAAGAATACGGGCATCTCAACGTTCCCCCCGCTCGATACGAGCAGGCAACCTCCGGACATGCCGAGAGCACTCGCAGACATACTGAATGTTTTCTGCATGACAGCTTCAGAATCCATTGCCATGGAGCTGACCGCCTGAAGCGCATGACTGGAAGTTTCCACGACGTCAGCTTTGAGATAAAGCCGCTCCGACTCGATAAGCACATCCAGCATACGAGGCATTAATTCCACAAGAAATCGCAGCAGCTCCATCTTTTTTTTCGGCACACGCGCGATCGGACCAACTCGAATGACTCCATTTCCGCCGTCCATAGGCAGATGGAGCAGCGGTACTTCGCCTTCATATATAATCCCGGAATTCTGAGCAGACTCATCCACCTTCAAGCTGAGCGGAGGCAGATACACCTCTTTCTGATACGGCGCGAGCCCGCTGTATGAAGGTTCCGCCTGGCCCGGATCGCGCCGCTCGTGACGAACGGCTTTCAGTACAAAGTTTCCGCTTTTCGGATCCCGAATATAGAAAGAATAGCCGTAAGCCTCAATAATAGAGCCGATCACTTCCAGAAAAAGATTGAGGTTATTCTCAAGTCCCGCTTCCGGCTGCATGAGCTTGATCATGCGTTCAGCCAGCTCGAGGCGCTCCGACTTTCTTCGTATCCGGCGAAGCAGGCCGATAACAAGCAATACAGCGAGCGCGAGCAATACGGTTACGGCCGGAAGCAAATATAGGGCTGCGTTCGATAATATAATATCAGTCCATTTGAGCATAAATGTTCCCCCTTTCCTTGACGAGGCAAAGCAGTGTCAATTGTCCTGGTCTATCCCTTTCGATTCCCCGCTCCGCAGAATAGCGCGTTCCTTGTCCAGAAGCGCGACATGCTGAGCGAGCTGGCGCAGCTTTTCATTCAATACGGAGATTTGCATCGACTGGTAAAGCACGATAACGAGCAGCACCAAGGTTGAGAACAGAAAGAGCAGCGACGGAGGATAACTGACGCCAAGGAGTCCTGCGAGCCTGTCGAACCAGCCCGGATTGGCCGAGAGGATCAGGATAACAGCGACGCTCAGCAGCCATGCTACCGAGTTGCGGGAGCTAATTCTTTTTCGCAGCAGCAGACGGATAATGGCTCCGGAGAACGTAATGCCGCAAAGCAAAATGAACCATTTTAAATTATAATCCATCTCCTCACGACACCTTCTTCGTCAGCTTATGGCTAATAATAACGATACTTATGCTGAGCATAATTTGCAGTACGTAGATGACCGGCTTGAGACCCGCATGCATGGACACGCCCGCTTCCCGCTGCCGCATATGCGCAGGGACTTCCTTCACTCTGTACTTCATCAGCAGCTGCTGAATCAAAATATCCGCATCCGGAAAATCCGCCGGAAAGCGGTCACGTATGGAGTAAAAGTTGAATACGCTGCTGGAGACGCCGCGAAGCCCCGATGTCGGATCTGTAATCCGGGTACCGGTCAGCTTTTGGATTAATAAGCGAAAGAAACGGATACCGGCTCCTTTCACAAATCCCGTATCGAATCCGCTGCTCTCCTCAAGAAACCGCGATCCCATGACGATGTCGGCATCGCCCTTCTGCAGCTCGTACATAATACGGGACAGATCGTTTGGATTATGTTGTCCGTCAGAGTCGAATTGGAGGATATAAGGATAGCCTTTCTCCGTCGCGTACTTGTAGCCCGTTTGCAGCGCAGCACCGTACCCGAGATTAACCGGATGCGTAATTACCGTAACTGGATAGCGCCTGGCAACCTCTTCGGTGCGGTCGCGCGAACCGTCATTCACGACAAGAATCTCGGCCGCTAACCCTACGTCCAGCAAACCGGCAAGCACATTTCCAATATTTTCTTCTTCATTGAAGGCGGGTATGATAATTAAAAATGGTTGGCTCGACATATTATCCACTCCGATTATTCGAATCTCGAACGACTAAGATAAACATAAGCAGGGCATTTAGTCCCCAGCCGCATAGAGCGCCGTATCCCAGCGCAGCAGGACCAAAGGAACGTACCGTAAGCAGGTCGAACGCTATCGTGCATACCGTTGAAACCAGATAAACGGCCGCGGGGCCGTACAGACGGCCGCAAGCCAGGAAATAACGGAGGCAGAGGACGGAAACGACTTGTCCGATGACGCTCAAGGAGTATCCTGCGAGCAGCTCGGATGTAAGGGCAACCGAATGCGAGTCGAAAGCCCCCCGTCCAAAGAGCAGCGAGATTATCGGCTCCCGCAGGAAATAAAGAACGGCAGCCGACGGCAGCATCAGACAGAGTGTCGCCTTCAAGGCGCGATACAGCTCGGGCTTTACGGCTTCTCCGCTTCCGCCCGCTGCAGCCGATCGCGACAAAGCGGGCAGCAGGACGGCGGTCACCGCCGCTACAAATACCCAATTGGGGAACTGGGCAATGCGATAGGCATAATTTAGACCGGCCAGCGTACCCGGCTCCATATTGGAGGCAATGGCCCTTTCTATCGCATAGAGAGCCTGTGAAAACAAGTTCAGCAGAAGCAGCGGCAGAACGTCCCGGTAGACGCGGGTGAGTCCCCCTGAAGCCTTCAATGACTTATCTGTTACGGCCGCCTCTCCGTCCTGGCGTTTCCACGCTTCGATAAACGATAGCCGCGCCTCTAGCTTGAGCCTTCTCCGGAGTGCCGCCCAGACTACCAGCGCCATCCCGCCGGCCCCTATCAGAATGGAGACAGCGTACGCAAATGCGCCGTCGCCTTCAGCGAAGTCTCCCATCCAGGATAGAGTGATCGCGGACAGCATCATCGCGTTCAGTAGAATCGGTCCGCCAGCTGCAACATAGAAGGCGCCGGCAGCCTGAAGCGCCGCCCCGCCTACGGCAAATACCGGAAACAGCGGCATCGAGAACAGCAGAAGCGTGTACAAACGCTCAAGCTCGCCCATCTCTGCACTGCCTGAGCGGTAGCCAAACAGCTCGAACATATGATTTTTAGTGAGCAGCAGCAAGGCAAGGGCCGCAACCATCAGCAAGGTAACGTGCAAGGTCATCCGAACCGCGCTTCGTAAAAACATGCCGTATTGTTTCTCCTGCCACCTTCGGCTTAGTTCGGGAACCGCCGCGATGCCTATGACCGCTGCGATCAGGTTATAGCTGACCGCTTCCGGAAGCAGAAAGGCCGTCGTTACAAGATCCGCTGCCTGCGATGTGCCGAAATAGGCGGCGAAGGATAAATCCTTCAGAAAGGATACTGCAGCTAACATAAAGTTTACTGCGGTCACGCCTCCGACCAGCAGCCATGCAGACGAGCGCTTGCTCCGCTGCTTCGCGATTTCTAACGCGCTCATCCGTTATCCTGCACTGCGCCCGGCGAGTAAAGCCGATGCGGCGGATAGCTTTCTCCGTTAATGATTTCTCCGAGCGGCCGGAAGCTGAAGTCGCGGAATAACCTCTCCAGCTTCCCTTTTGTCCCGTTCAGGCCGTAATACTGTATCGTACGGATAAATGCCGATGTTTTGGCGCGGGGCTGAGCCGTGTCAACTTCCCATGGATGGATGTAAATCATTCCCGGTCTCACCTTGTTGACGCGATTTAACGCCCATTTCACAAGCGGGTATGGCACTGCCCTAAGATAGAAGCCTCCCGAGAATGGGATGGACATGCCGGCCAGTTCCGTCACGGTTGGCGGAAACTCGGAAAGACCGAGCGACTCCCCGTCCAGTACGGGAGTAAACGGCGTTTTTGGCGCTCCCGAAATACCGGAGAGCGGCGTCTGAAAGGGCTGCATGCTCGAATCGCATACGAAGCCTTCCTCCGCCAATATTTTGAGGGCGTGGAACCTCTCCGGCGAGATCGACCACGAGGGCGCCCGGTAAAGCTCAACCCTCCGGCCGGTGATCCGCTCCAGTATTTCCTTAGACGACCTCACATCGTGCCGGAAATGATCCAATGTCTGCGATGTAACCAGCCGGTGCCAATAGCCGTGAGAGCCGATTTCATGCCCCCGGTCCGCGATTTCCTTCACGAGTCCGGGATGCCTCTCAGCCACACAGCCCAGGATGAAAAACGTCCCTTTGACCGCATACCGGTCGAACAAATCGAGCAGCGTTGTCGTGTTCCGTACGACGCGGTCCTCGTACTTATGCCACTCCGATGGGTCGATATCCAGCCCGTTCGTCATATACCAATCCTCTACATCAACCGTAACCGCGTTAAGCATGCTCTTCCCCCTTCATGATGCTCCCCAGATTCTTCGCCGTTCCTTGTCTTCGGCGTCCGGCCTGTATAAATACCAGATGCGGATATGCTCGTCCTCGTAAAAAATTGGAGGTTTACCATGAACTTTTATGTAAATATCCATCCATTCCTTTAACTGCTTCTGCTCTTCTTCATGCTTTATATAACGCTCTTGCTCCAATTTTTCGTATATGCCCAAAGTTTTAGGAACCTTGAAAATTTGCTTCTCTTCGATTACGAACATATACCTGGTTACATCGGGGTCGTATTCGTCTTGTCCTACACGTGTGATGGGCGTACCTCTAGGATCGTATAGATGGAGAAGGGTTCGGGTATGCTGATGCCACCCTATTCCATAAGCAAGAGAATACCCCTCCTCTTGGGAGAAGATCGTCCATGATTTCTCCAAATACATCGATGAAATGCGTAAATACTGCCGGAACATACTTTCCCAATCCATCTTGTACGTCCCAATCGGACCGAGCTGAACATACATAGCCAAGACAACCACAGCTGCCCCGGCCGCCATACGTTCGGCAATGTCAATTCCCTTCAGCTTGGAAACGAAACGCCATAGGGACCACCAGGCGTATCCGATACAAAAGCAAACAGCGAGTGACCATAGGCTCCCGGTTCGCGAGGACAGCATCGTGCTCTTGGTAACGACCGGCACCAAATAATAAAGCAGAAAGGATGCCGTTCCCATGCCGACCGCGAACCATTCCGAAATCCGGTTTCTTTTGTCCCTCCAGCCGATAAGGACGCTTAACGCGATCCATACGATTGCTCCGAGCCCGATGTAGTCTTTGAGTAAGAGATTCGGAAAGGTAACTTCCGTGATACTCTTTAGAAATTCGGCCGCGCTGGCATTGAATGAAATACCGGACCATATAGCAATCTGAATCGGCGCATAGGTAAACAAGAACGAAACCGCACCCGCAATGCACACGATTAAAATCCGCTTCCACGATCTTGCCGCAGGCGTCATGACGGATGCGATCAATGCGACCGCCAGTCCCATGCCGACATAAGCGAACACGAGTGAATGGACGAAGCCCGTAATGCTTACTGCTGCGAATCCCGCCCAAAACGAGTGGCGTCCTCCCTTCTCCAAATACCTCAGAAAGAAGTAAAGAGCCGGAAAGGCGAATACGAAAGCGAATTCCTGCGAGTTTGTCGAGGCCTGACGCTCCCAATCGCTGCCTAAGAGAAATGTTCCGCCAAGGCCGAAAAACGCCGCGCCGGCGATGCCCGCCATTTTATTTCCCGTTAGTCTCGACAGGACAAAATAAAAACCGGCAGCAGTCAGAACGCCATTTAAAGGACCCGTATATTTCAATATGTATAATGGGTCGATGGCTGCGAATTTGCTCAGCAGCGAAAGCGTGATATGAAAGCCCTGAGGATATAATTCGTCATGGAACAAAATGCGGTTATTGATATATTTCATCCAGGCCAGCGTCACTGAACCGTCGGACAAGGCTGGCGCAGCGTAGTGTACCGCATCATAAAACCGGACGTAAGCCGCCGTACCCAGTACTCCTGCCAGAAGCAGCAGAAGCAGCGGGTCGCCGCTTTGCAGCTTATACAGCTTGACATGTTTGCGCGCCATCGTCAGTTTGCCTCGCGCGTTCAGCCACATCGTTTTCATCCGAAAGCCGGCTTCAAGCAGATGGTAGAACCAGACATGGAAGGACGTCGCGGAATCCGCTCTGGCCTTTGCTGAACCTTTGCGCCAAAAACGGCGGGTTGACAGCATAATCAGAATGACAGATACGGATATGACTTCATACAGCTGTAAGACGACGAGCACGTAACCGAGCACGATATAGATACAGACCGCCTTCGCAAACAACGCGACCCCGTTTTCCAGAGCGTCCTCCGAATCAGCCTTCAGGAAGAAGCGCGGCCAAACGATCATGAGCAGTACGAAGGCAAAGCCGTAGTGCAGCATCGCATAGAGTTGATGGGAGAAAGATGAATAGTCCACTTACGCCTCTCCTCCTTACGATATCGCGTATAAATAGTAATCGAGCTTACGGAAAACCGACCGCATCGCTTTAAACGACAGAAGAACGAATACGACCGCCCCCGCCATCAAGCCAAATACGGCAAACGTATAGTCGATCCAGCGGCTGAGCAGAAATCCGACGACGAAATTCACGCCGAGCGCGGGCAAAAGCGCCTTGTTTACTAAGCTGGGCTGTGAGAGAGAAAACAGGATGACGGCATTCAGCAAAGCGACCGCAAGAATGACGTAGGACGCCATCGCGATGATGAAGACGAACTCCGTCTTGGCGCTTACGATTAGATGCTTATCAAACGAATGAACGTAAGCTTTATCCGACCATAAAATAACGAAATAGATAAGTACCGCGCTGGCAATCGAAGAGGCTGTTATGATGGCGATCATCCGGTAGTATGCCTTCTCGAAAAAAGCGTTCATTTTGTCCGTCTCAAAGCCCCAGTAACGTTTATAGCTCGCTTCGATATTCATCATCATCTTATTGACAAGAACCTCGCAGACGCCGAGCGGTATCATAAGCGCGAGAAGCGCAAAGTCGAGCCCGAGCTCATATTCGCCGCGAAACCAAATGAAATAGGGCATAAAGCTCTCATTAGCCGACCAAGCGTTGACCCGGTCAATGAACAAGAATGAGAAATAGAGAAAGCCGTAAATAAAATAGGGCATAATCGAGTAAATCGTGATGGACAGTCTGGTCATCTTGGGCGCAATGCCCTTCTCTTCTCTCTTCTCGGCCGATCTGAAATAATAGATGACCAAAGCCATACCGGCGATAGAAACGAGTGAAATCGCGATGAGCTGCGATACGATAATATCCATCCTGAATACCCGGAACAAGACGTACACGAGGCCGATCCCCGCGACAATAAGTCCCGTAAAAGTAAGCTCGCGTTTCAAAATATACATAACGGTTACAGACAGCCAGATCGAATTTAGAAAGAAGAAGAAAAGGATAATATACATAAACATGTCAACCGGAAAAATATTGAAAATGAGGTTAAACAAATAAATGGCGATGCCCACGGCCAAACAGGTCCAATAGCCGAACCGGATAAACAGGAAGGTCGCCTTTCTAGCCATCTTGTAATAGCCCTGAAAAATATAAAAGAAGCCTCTTCTCGCGATCGCCTGCGTGTATCCGCCTACGACAACAAAGCTGAGAATCGTGCCGATGGCGATACAGGTTGCAAGTTCGACAGACAAGTTCTGGTACGACCAAAGCGAAAATTTCAGCGTGAGCATCGAAATGACGGAGATGGCCATTGGCAGGGCAAAGATAAGGCCGCGCAAAAAACTTTTCACGAGTTCAAAGGTTATTTTTACGGCGCCATTATTCGCATTTTGCGTAAAAGCCGTCGTGACGACCTTTTGCCGGATCTGCTCCCATATTTCCGAGGCCAGCTCGAAGATGTTCTCGACGCCGAATATTTCTGTGGCCCGGGTATCGTTCCAGCCCATCGATTCGAGCAGCGCGGCGATTTCGCTTCGATCCTCAGGTGTCATGTTTTTGTTCATGACTTCTTCTACAAGCTGTTCGAAGCGCTCATGCCTGTTTATCTCGGTCCCCAGCCGGTTTTCCCTTCCCGCAACCGTAATCATGACGGCTCCGCGAAGCCGGGAATGACCATTTGGACGATCAGATCCGGCATTTTCCCTGCGCGTTCCGCACGTTTAATCGTATCGGTGGTAATAATTCCCCCTTTGGCGATAATGAGAGAACCGTCTTCGCCGTACAAATTCTCGCCTGCTGCCTTTCCTGCAATATACCGGTACTGAATGGATTTAATTTCTTCCGCCAGCGCCGGACTCACCGCGCTCGTCTCGGGCTCCGCAGAGGCTGCAGAGCTTGCATGCGAAGCGTTCGGATTCGGAATCCGCGGAGACGGATCGACTGCCGAAGACGCCGCTTCCGCCTCAGCCAGTTCATGCTGGGCAGCGGCCGTTAGTCTTTCCGATGCCATTGCGATGACAGGCGGCGCTTCAGGAGGCGGAGATGCTGCCGAACCTTCGGTTTTCTCATTTCCCCCCTCCATGTAGAGGCTCACATCTCCCCAAAATCCGGAAGCCGATGCCTGTACATCGGGTACGATCGAACTGGCCGTTTCATGTTTCATCCGCAGCGCGGTTTCAACCTGCTTAGGTGCAGGCTCATTTTTGAAAGCTTGATCTCTCATGACAGCTGGTGGCGCTGCGCCGTCCGCCGTAACCATCGTTTGTTCCGATTCAGATTCCTCCAAAGAGTCCAGAACCGATTTCTGTCTGAATCGAACAACATTGGCCCCATAAGCAAATTCCGACTCGCCCTGCAAGTTCTGCTCCATCTTCACGTCTTCGGCCAGCTCTTCGTTCTCTTCTTCCGCCAGCTCAACCGGACCTTGAATTTCAGCAGAGGAAGACACAGTCTCTTCCTCTATAACCTCCGGCTTGTCCTGCTCCGGCTTATCCTTGAGATTTGCGAGCAAACGAGCTGCTTCCGCCAGCAATTGATCAAAGGTAACCTGGTACTCCGCAAGCTGTTTATCCATGTCCGCCCGTTTACTGCCTTGCTCGGTGCGTTTCGTTTCCATCAGCGCAAGCAGCCTTTGCCGCTCGGCCTCGCCTTGTTTACGCAGCGCTTCAACCGAATCGTCCAGCCTCCGAAGGAGTAAATCCGCAAATCCATCGGGACGGTCATGCTTATTTGGGTTCAGCAGAGCCGTTTTCTGATCAAGCTCCTGCCTTAGCTTTTTATTTAACGCTTTTTCCG
>DATJKM010000260.1:0-14211 GCA_035491515.1 Candidatus Udaeobacter sp.
ATATAACCATCCACATTATGCGCGATCGCTTGCTTTGCATAATTGAACTCGGCATATCCGCTCAAAATTAAGAAATGGCAGGCCGTATCCGTCTTTCTTATTTCCTCTATCGCTTGAAGCCCGTCCATCCCAGGCATACGAATATCGATTAAAATCAAATCGGGATCGAGCGCCGCATGCTTCTCCACCGCCTCCCGGCCGTTCGATGCAATTCCCGCGACGCTAAAGCCGTATTTGCTCCAATCGACTAACGTTTGCAGCCCTTCCCGAATCATCGGTTCATCGTCGACAATTAGCACTTTATGCAAATGGATGACCCCCTAACGGAATTTCAAAAACAATTCTTGTACCCGACCCCAGCTCGCTCTTAATCGTCAAGCCGTAACCGTCCCCATAGATCATGACTAGCCGCTGATGAACATTGCGCAGTCCGATCCGGTACTCTTCCTCTTCTTCCATATCGTTAAGCGCTTCATGGATTTGATTGATTTTGTCTTCGCTAATCCCTACACCATTATCGGCAACCTCTACGCGGAGCATACGATCGCCCACCTGCGTCGTTAACGAAACGAAGCCGCCCTCTGCTATATTTTCCAGCCCATGCACGACCGCATTCTCAATGAGCGGCTGAATAATAAGAGGCGGAATTTCAATATCCTGTCCGGATTCATCGATATCAAGGCGGAAGGTCAAGCGATCGTTCCCGTATCTGAATTTTTGAATTTCCAAATAGCAGCGCACGATTTCGAGCTCGTCCTTGAGGGCGATTTTCCGCGTGCCGACCTCTAAATTCCGACGGATCATTTTGCCAAGCATTCTTACGATCGAGGATATTTCGGTCTCGCCCTTAATGTGGGCCTTCATGCGGATCGACTCGAGCGCATTAAACAGAAAATGCGGATTGATTTGGCTTGCCATCATCTTCAGCTTTATCTCTTTTTGCCTAAGCTCCAGCCGGGCTTGCCGCTTGTGCGACTCCGCAACCTCGTCCATCAAGCCGCGTATGCTGACGACCATGTTGTTAAATTGCTTGGACAGGATACCGATCTCGTCATTGCCCGTCACATGGGAAATAACGTTCAAATCGCCCATCGCGACCTTATTCAAATCCTTGTTCAGTACGAGCATCCGCTTTGCTAAAATCGTGGAGAAAATATAAATCAATACGAATGCGATAACAAGGCTTAGCATAATGATGCTGAAACCGAGCAAGCTTATGCGGTTGGCTCCGCTAACAATGCTGTCAATCGTAAATACCGAAACGATCTTGAGACCGTTGCGGCTTGATTCGGGAAGCAGATCCTCTACGACGATTTTGGAAGGCTTGCCATCGTATTTAAACTCGTAAGTACCTTCCGCTTTATTCGTTAATTGACTGGCAAAGTCCAATTCTGATATGTTCTTGCCTACCCATTTAGGATTTTTTGCCGCGATGATATAGCCGCTGTCATCGATAATCATCGTGTCGAACGGCTCCCGGCTAATCATCGCATTCAGCTCGTTTTGGTTAACGCTTATGACCAGCACGCCGTTTGTCTGATAGGTGGGAAACGTAATTTTACGAATCAGGCTCAAATAATTCCGGTTGTTCTTCGTTTCATCGGGTATGTACGCCCAATGGATGCCGACCTGGCTCATCGCTGACTGATACCAGGGTGTTTCCGCAATGGAATCGGTGACTTTTAGAAATTCCCAATTATCCAGTATCGTCATGTTTGTCGTGTAGAAGCGAATGTTGAATACTTCACTGTACAGCTGAATGTAATTCCGAAAATCGCGATAATCCCAAAACGCCTTTACCACCTCGAAGGTCGAGTTATATTGCGTATTGACGACATTCGTTAATCGGCTGTCGACGAGCAGCTTGTCCGAAATCTCGATTGGCATTCGTATAATGTCCAAGGTCTGCTTCTTGATCCGTTCCACGTTATTCGTAATTTGCTGGGTCGCTTGATCGAGAACATTTTGGCGAAAAGCGGCGGTCAGAAATATGCCTACGATAAGCACAGGCACGAATACGACGAGGATGAATGAAAACATAAGTTTTTGCTTTATTCTAACATTGTTCATTTTGTGTGCAAGCGCTCTGATGCTCACCAGCATATAGGCTGCCCCTCCTTCATCAAGGAAAGCGTTTACTTTTTTACGTATATTTTTGAAGCATCCTATATTATAAAACGGGTATGAACGCATTCATACATGATCTATTCGATTTATTATCATATAGAAATTAGACATACCTGCTCATGCTTATTTTCTTGCAAAGAAATACCGCTCCAATTAGAGCGGTATGCGGTACGATGAATGCTGTTCAATGACATGCTCACCTTTGTTGTACAGCCATTTGAAGACAAAGCGGCTGCCTGAATAACCCGTCCTTCTGCGAATATCCGGAAGAATAACGTCCTCAAAATGATCCAAAATAATTTGCTGCATCCGGGTAAGGCGTTCTTCATTAGCCTCAAGCTTCTGCTCTGCCTCTTCATCGGTTTGCGCTGTCTGCGAAAAGTAGGCAAAGGCTGCCTCCCAGTCGCTGATCGTATCCGGCAGCGGATGTCCGGAGCCCCGAAAAACTTCCTTCACCGTATCAATCCAATCCTTGTACAGGTCGATCTCAATTTCGTTCTCCAATATGACAAGCACCTCTCCTGAAGATCATTGGTAATCTTCAGAATAATGCCCTATTCGTTAAAAAGCAACCGCAGCCGCACAAAAAAACGGAGCTGCTCAAGGCTTAATTGACAGCCTTGAAGCCAGCTCCGCGTGAAACTTCCGGATCTAATGTGATTACTGAATGCGGAACCAGCTCAGCTTCACGCTTCCCGTTAAGCCGATAATCAAATCGCCATCCGGCTTGATATTAGGGAGCTCAATACGCACGGTTCCCCATTGCTGCTCCCCGCTTGCGGCAACCGAGCAGGAGCCGACAACCGTTCCCGCGGGGCTGCCGATCAGGAGCGATAGCTCGCCGCCCTGCCCGCTGCCGCTGACGCGCGCTTCGAATACGCCGGAGCCGTTCGACCAATCGATGTCTGCGAATTTTATCCAGCCTTCGGATTGCGACAGCCGCACCGCCGTGCCGCCTTCCTTGCTCTCGTCCAAGTAAACATGGGCATAATCATCGTAGTTCTCCGCGCGCGTTTGGAGCGACAGGTTGCGGGGAGGAATGGTCTCTCCATCTATTGTGATCGTTGCAGATACCTTAGCATCGGCAGAAGAACCGCCTGCAGCAAACGTATAATCGGCTGCTTCAAGGCAGAACCGGTCACGCGTCACATCCCAAACGGCAAGCTCTTCAGCCGGCACGATAAGTTGTACATTCTTCGTCTCTCCCGGCTGCAGGGCAATACGCGTAAAGCCGGCCAGCTTCTTGAGCGGACGCTGTACGCGGGATCCTTCTGTGCTCACATACAATTGTACGACCTCATCTGCGGCAAAGGCCGATTCGTTCGTGACTTGAAGCTGAACGGTTACACTGCCTTCAATGCTGGTCGCATTATTCGTTACCTCAAGCGGACTATAGCGGAACGAACCGTAGCTAAGACCATGACCGAACGGATACAACGGCTCACCGTCAAAATACAGATACGTTCTTTTGCCCTTCATAATGTCATAGTCCATCAGATCCGTCAGCTGCTCCTCCGATTTGTACCATGTCATATTCAAGCGTCCCGCCGGCGAGTAATCGCCGAATAGCACGTCAGCGATGGCGTTGCCAATCTCTTGTCCCGCATGCGACAAGTAAACGACCGCCGGAATTTGCTCGTTAACTGCATTCAACGTGAACGGATAGCTGCCGATTACGACGACGACCGTGTTCGGGTTAGCCGCGAATACGGCGCGAATCAATTCATTCTGCCTCGCCGCAAGATCAAGACCTGGACGATCGATTTCTTCCTTGCCGTTAATAAGCGGATTATTGCCGACGAATACGATTGCGGTTTCGGCTGCCTTCGCTGCCGCTACCGCTTCCGCGATGCCGTCCGTAATAATATCCTTCGTAAACAGCTCGTTCGCCCCGATCGTGTCCGCTTCTGCAACCTGAAGCGAATCGGCCCCGCCGTTCGGAGCTGTTACCAGCTTGCCGTTCCACGTCCGTATAGCCAATTGATGATTCGATTGCTCGTCAAGCTTGAATACTTCCTTCACATACCAGCCGAACGCTTCACTCGCGGCCACGGCAATATTTTCGTCATCCGCGCTCGTAAGCAGTTTCCTGGAAGCTGTGCTCTCAAGCGTATAACTTCCCCAGCCCCAATCAGCTACCTCAAACGTTTCACCTGCTTCTTCCGGCTCACCAGCCTGCAGACGGCCTTCATTATCCGCAGATGCCAGCAGCGCTTTGCCGTTCGCGGCCGATTTCAGCACAACACGGTCATTGCCGCTGCTGTACGAAACGGATTTGCCGGCCAGCTTGCTCTTAATGCCTTCAAGCGGCGTAACTTTATAAGGAAGCGAGCCGGAATACCAGTCACGGTATACCACATCAGCCAGCGGTCCGATGACGGCAACGCTGTTTAGTTTCTCCTTGTTTAAAGGCAGAGCGTTGTTTTCATTTTTTAATAAGACAATGGATTCCCTAGCCGCTTGCAGCGACAGTTGACCGTGCTCCGGCGCGCAAAGTTTCGATTCCGGTACGTTTGCGTAAGGATTGTTATCCGCCGGATCGAATTCGCCCAAACGGAAGCGTACGCGGAACGTGTTAATGAGCGCTTTGTCCAAATCCCGCTCCGAAAGCAGTCCCTCGGCCAAAGCTTCGCGAATCGCGGCGCAGGATTTCTCTTTATCGTCGGTAATGCTGTCGATACCCGCTTTAATGGCATGAGCAACCGCATCCCTATAAGAATCATAATAATGATGATCGTTGACGATCCCGAGCAAATCGCCCGCATCGCTAACGATGAAGCCGTTCATGCCCCACTCCTCTTTCACCACTTTGTTTACATCCTCATGCAAAATGGTCGGCGTACCGTTTACGGAGTTATATGAGGTCATCATCGAATGCGCGCCGCCCTTAACGAAGGCCGGCTTAAACGCCGCTTGATAATATTCCTTCATGTTACGCGGATCGATGCTCGCAGAGCAGCTGCCGCGGTTAATTTCATTGTTATTGCCGATAAAATGCTTCAAGGTCGCCACCGCTTTAAAGTAAAGCGGGTGATCGCCTTGAATGCCCTGCACGAGCGAGGCTGTCAGCTCGCTCGTCAGCTTCGGATCTTCGCCGTAAGCTTCCTCTGTCCGGCCCCAGCGCGGATCACGCTCCATATCAACGGTCGGCGCCCATAGCGTCAAGCCGTTAACGGCAGGATTGCGCTGGAAATAGACGCGCGCTTCGTCGCCGATAACAGAGCCTACCTCCTTCAGCAGTACAGGGTTCCAAGTACAACCAAGGCCGATCGGCTGCGGGAACGTAGTTGCTTCGCCCAGCCATGCCATACCATGCGCCGCTTCGGTTCCATGCTTATAAGGCTTGACGCCTAATCTCTCAATTGCAGGCTGATATTGGACCATGGAATCAATTTTCTCATCAAGCGTAAACCGCGAGACGAGGTCGGTTACCCGCTCTTCAAGCGGAAGACCGGTATTTTTAAACGGAAAAATGGTGTCTGTCGTCATTATGGTTTCTCCCCTTCTTTGGTTGACGGTAAAATGCTGTACCATTCGTTCTTGTTCGTTGCAAAGGGCACCGATGCGTCAATCATTGTGCCGTCCGAAGCTTGGACCGTGATCGCGCTCTTGGGACGCAGGCGGCAAACCCTGCCATGCGTAGAATGAATGCGTCCTGAGGTCAGCTTGCCGTCTGCCCATTCGATATCGACAACGAAGCCGCCTCTTGCTTTCAGGCCCTTCACATAACCGCTCGGCCAAGCGGCCGGCAGCGCCGGCAGAAGCTCAATGCCGTTCAAATGACTTTGCAGCAGCAGCTCGCCTATGCCCGCCGTTCCTCCAAAGTTTCCGTCGATTTGAAACGGCGGATGATCATCGAACAAATTCGGATGCGTCGAGCGTGCGAGCAGCGTATGGATAAAGCGATAAGAGGATTCTGAATCCCCCAGCCGCGCGTAGAGGTTAATTAGCCACGCGCAGCTCCAGCCCGTATGGCCGCCGCCGTTTTTTATACGGCTCTCCAGCGACAGCCGTGCCGCTTCGACCAGCTCAGGCGTCGCTTCCCGATTGATAGTCGTGCCCGGATATAAGCCGTATAAATGCGAAACATGGCGATGGCCCGGCTCATGCTCCGCAAACTGCTCATGCCATTCCTGCAGCAACCCGTTTGGCGCGATTTGCAGCGGCGGAAGCTTGCGCCTCGCTGCTTCTAACCGCTCAAGAAATGGCTCATTGAGCTGCAGCAGGCTTGCCGCGGTTAAACAATGCTCAAACAGCTCTCCGATTAACGTGATATCCATGGCAGAAGATTCTGCCACGCTGCTCGCTTCGCCGTGAGCGGTCAGAAACTTATTTTCCGGCGAGGTAGAAGGCGACGTCATGAGCAGCCCGTCCTCGTTCTCCTGCAGCCAGTCCAAGCAAAATAACGCTGCGCCCTTCATCAGGGGATAAGCTTTCTCCCGCAAAAAGGCTTCGTTCGGATTGTATAAATAATGCTCCCACAAATGCTGCGTCAGCCATACGCCGCCAAGCGGCCAAAATGCCCAGCTTGGATGACCGGCAGTCGGAGTTGACGTCCGCCATAAGTCGACGTTGTGATGCGCAACCCATCCTGCGCTGTTGTAATGAATAGCAGCCGTACGCGACCCTGACTCGCTAAGCTCCTCAATCAGCCTGATCAGCGGCTCGTGGCATTCGCTCAAATTGCCAAGCTCTGCCGGCCAATAGTTCATTTGCGTATTGATATTCGTCGTATAATCGCTGTTCCAGGGCGGCTGCACCCGGTCATTCCATATGCCCTGTAGATTAGCCGGCTGCGTCCCGGGACGCGAGCTCGCCATAAGCAGATAGCGGCCATACTGGAAATACAAAGCTTCCAGCTGCGGGTCCTGCTCGCCTCGCTTATATGCTTCAAGCCGCTCGTCCGTCGGCAATAGGGCATTAGGCGTCAGACCTAATACAATTTGCACACGCCGGAATAGTTGGCGGTGATCCTGAATGTGGCGCTCACGGAGCTGCTCATAGCTATGGGATTGAGCGCTTTC
This sequence comes from Candidatus Udaeobacter sp., assembly GCA_035491515.1. Classification (GTDB taxonomy): domain Bacteria; phylum Bacillota; class Bacilli; order Paenibacillales; family Paenibacillaceae; genus Pristimantibacillus. Next base: position 7,152 of record DATJKM010000260.1, read on the forward strand.
AAGCACATGATTGTTCTGCTTGCTAAGCTCGTCGCCGCTTTTCGCCGGGTGGCGGTCAAAGCGCTCAAAGCTTGTCGCCGCGCTTAACAGGAATGTTGCCGAGCGAGCGCCGCGAATTTTTAATTGCTGATCGCCGCTTACAGAAACTACTCCTCCGTCTGTGATCACCTGCAGCTTTATTTGAAACGTAATGCCGCGGTTGTCCTCGTACTGCACGGCTTTCGGATGATCGCCCATATAGTTGTCCGCGACATGGCTCGGACAGCGTCCGTGCAGCATGATAGCCGCGCTTCCGTCATGCGCAAGCTCAAATTGCACCGACGCTTGCAGCGATGCCGTGAGCTCCAGCAGCCCGTTTCCATCCGCTGCATATCTTGTGCAAAGCACTTGATCGACTGCGCTTACAAATGTCTCGCGGTAATAGCTCGTTTCGCCGGATTGAAAGCGGGCAGCGGCAATCCCAGCATCGATATCAAGCTTGCGGATATAGTGATTCGGGCGGCCATTGTTCTGCTCGAAATGCTGCTCAATATACAAATCGCCCATCGGCTGATACGATTCGGTATTTGTTCCCAGCATTTTCGCCTCGACCAGCTTTTCCGCCTCTACAAAGCGCTTCTGCGCGATCAATTCCCGAGCCTGCTTTAAATAGCGTAAAGCCTCGTAATTGTTCGTATCGCGCGGAAAGCCCGACCACAGCGTATCTTCATTTAATTGAATGCGTTCTTTATCCACGCCGCCAAATACCATGCCGCCTAATCGGCCATTGCCAAGCGGCAGCGCTTCTTCCCATCTTGAAGCCGGCTGCTTATACCAAAGGTTCCACGGATGTATCTGCTCTTCCCTGTTTGCCATATTGTCGGTCTCCTGTTATCGCTCACGTCATATCATCGATAAAACATCTATTATCCATCATAACGGAATAGTCTTCTCGTACAGTACCCATCAGATTTCGTGTAAATTCATATAAAAATTAGCGGTTGTTCACAGTATCGGTGGATCAAAATAAAAAAATGGCTGAGTAGGCTCTTACGGCACTCAACCATTTTTTCATTTCTGTCCTTGCTAACTATCTATAGTCCCGCTTCACCAAACACTTTATCAAAGCCAGCCTTGGAACGCAGAACAAGCTCTTCCGGCGATTGCAATGGAGCCTCTGCCGTTAATATTTCCTGCGATACAGCTCCCTTGTAACCGATTCTATCGAGCGCCTTAAGGAAACCTACCAAATCAATCACGCCTTCACCCGGATAAATGCGGCCGTTATCAAGCGCTTCCTCTACAGGCACATCTGGCGCGTCATTAATATGCACATGCACGATCTGATCGGCGCGAAGCGCTTCTATATCGGCAATAGTCAACCCGTTTGTGTACCAATGATACGCATCGAACAACAGTCCTACGTTGCTCTCGCCGATCGCGTCGATCCATTCCAGCGTTTCCTCGAGCGTCCAAATAAACGGATTCGCCCAGCGCGTGCGCAAATGGTGGGGACCAACGAATTCGAGTCCGAGACGAATGCCATAAGCGCCAAGAATTTGCGCGCACGTACGTAATCTGCGCGTTGCAAGTGCCATAAAGCGGGCTGCCTTCAAATCCGTGGACGGCAATATATACGTGCAGCATCTCGTACAGCCAAGCGCAGCTGCAGCTGCAGCAGCTCCCGCTAACTTCTCCAGTCCTTCAAGAAACGCTTCTTCCGTCGTTCTCCATTCTACCGGAAGACCGATCGAACCGATCACCACGCCGTTCTGTGCAAGCAGCTCACGTGCTTTTTCGATGCCATGACGGTTAATCAGAGCTCCGGCATCCAAATCTACAGCTTGAAAACCATATTCGCCAGCGAGCTCGATGAAACGCTCATCGCTTTCAATTCGGCCAAGCCCTGCGCCGGTTAATCCTCTCAACATGCTGTTTCCTCCTTATACTTTCACTACGTTAGTTTAAATTCCAATCCAGTTTGACTTCACTGCCCGTACGGGATGATTCATAAATACCATCTAACACAAGATTGTTGGTCAAGCCGGTAAGCGCAGAAGTAATCGGCTGTTTGCCTTCGCGGATACATTCCAGGAAGTGGCGGCTCAGGCGGGCGCGTTCACCTTCATCGTTGTCGGCTTTACGCAGAACGGTTTCAATCGGACGATCGAATTTCTCCGTGAGCAGCTTGCCCTCAGCACCCCGGTAGCTTGCTCCGCCTTCGGAGCCCATCAGATGAATGAACGGCGTATTGTCCGTATCCATGTGTACAGCCCAGCTTACTTCAAGCGAAAGCGTGCTGCCGTCTTCCATTTTGATCAAGGCGGTTGCCAGATCTTCTACATCGTAAGTGCCGTTCCAATTCGGCTTGCCCCAAGTGCCGATCCCTTTACGGTTTGGACCAAACTCCGCATAGGTTGCGCCATATACGGATACGGGCTTTGGATTGCCCATCAAGTACAGCGCAAGATCAAGCATATGAACGCCGATATCGATAAGCGGGCCGCCGCCCGACTGATTCATTTGAGTAAACCATGTGCCCCAGCCTGGTATGCCTTTACGGCGGAACCAGCCGGTTTTTGCCGTATATATTTTGCCAAGCTCCCCGCGGTCGATTTGCTCTTTAATTTGCATCGGCACCGATTCCCAGCGCATCTGATGACCAATCATCACGATGCGGTCGGAAGCCTGACTCGCCTTCATAATTTGACGGGCCGCTTCGCCGTTAATGCCCATCGGCTTCTCCAGCAGAACATGCTTGCCGGCAGCTAAAGCCTGTACCGCAAGCGGTGCATGGAATTGGTTGGGAACCCCTATAATAACGGCGTCCACATCTGAGCGCTGGATCAGCTCTTCCGGTGAACCGGCAACGCTCGCGATCCCGTACTGCTTCGCTCTCTCCTCGGCTAGCGGTAAATACGCATCGGCAATAGCCGTAATGACGCACTCGTCGCCCAGCTTGGAAAACTCCCTTGCATGAACATTTCCGATATTGCCCGCACCGATAATGCCTATTCTAATTTTATTTTCAATGGACATTAGAAAACCTCCCGACAAGTTTGGTAAAGCAAAATTTGCTTCGCAAGCATACGCTTTGGCTTACGCTTCATCCCGTTATTTATGTTAGAATAAACGGGATGAGAAATCGTGCTTGTTTTTCGATAAAAGTCTCAGTTTTTCGGAGGAATCCACTATTTCATGACTTATATACCCGATTACTTGAAAACGTATCCAAATATGAACACATCCTCTCCCCTCCATATTAGTCTGAACCGTCTTTACCATGGCTTCCGTCCGCATCGTCACGACTTTTTGGAGTTTTCTTATGTAGTAGACGGAAGAGGCTCCGAAACGATAAATGATGCCAAACATCAAATGCTGCCAGGCACGTTTACGTTCGTGCTGCCCTATCAGGTCCATGAGCTTTTTACGGAGCCGGGCAGTACTCTAGTGCTATACAATTGCATGTTCAGCATGGATTTGCTGATGGAGCCAGGACAAGAGGGCGGATTAATGGACTTAATCGCTCAGAACGCGATGCCGTCCTTCGTTCAACTGAGCGACACGGACAACGTGCGCATGAAGCATTTAATAGAAGATATGTATAATGAGTATAATGGGCAGGAGCTGTGGCGCCGCACAATGCTGCAGGTGAGATTGAAGGAAATATTAGCCTGCTTCGACCGGTACCGCCGGAAAGCCGCGCCTTCCGCTGTCGTATCGACGCTCGGATCCAAGTCGAATGCCTCCGTATGGCCGATCATCCATTATATTCATCGCCATTATCAGGATGAGCTTGCGCTTTCCGACCTTGCAAGCCGCTTCTCGCTGAGCGTCTCGCGAATAAGCGAGGTCATTAAGCAGACGACCGGACAGACCTTCGTTCATTTCCTGCATGATTTGCGCTTGCGGCACGCCTGCAGCCTGCTTGTCTCAACGGAAATGAGTGTTGCCGAAATTGCGCTTGAGGTCGGCTACGGCTCCTACAAAACGTTTTCCCGTATTTTCCGCGAGACGAAGGGCGTCGTGCCGAAGGATTATCGGAAAATGAAGCTAAGCCAGGAGAAGCTCAGCCAATAGCCGACAGACAACAGCAGCGCACCAATCGAATCCAAATGACAAGGGCTGCCCCGGTAGATGATTCTACTCGGGAGGCAGCCCCTGCTCTGTTATGTGTTTAATGGAAAATGGACAAAACCACAAATAAAATGGCTAGCAAAGCGTAAATAACAAGCGAAATAATCATTAAGGTCCGCTTACTCACAGCGATACTCCCCTTCCAGCACCGATTAGGCTATACACCATTATTGTATGTGTATGGGGACAACGCGGAAATTGTCCTAGTGAGAAAAATCGCCCTCCGAACGCATCGGATAAAAAGCAGCATCGCTCTTCATTATTATCAATATGCTTCCAGCCTGCAACGAATGCCTTGTAAGCCTTAACCCTCTTGGCTTAATTGTTTGCTATACCCTCGCGATCCGAAGGCAGCACAGAATGAGGGTGACAACAAAAAAAAAAAGTGATTAAGCAGCTTCATAAGCCGCTTAATCACTTTTTTGTCCATTCTGCTTAACCAAATGTCTCCGTCATGCTTAATAACGTCCAGCGGACTATATTTCATTACCTTCAACACTCTCGTAATAACGGGAGATTTCGATAATCAAAGCACCCATTCTCTCTATCTCCGGAACGACGATCCGCTTCACGCCGTATTCCTTCAAAGCAACGGCCGTTACTTTACCGACTGCAGCAGCAACAGCATGCTGCTCGAAAGCATTCAGAAGCTGCTCCTTACGCCCCGACTCGATCGCATACTTGAACAAATAATGCACCTGCACCGCAGTCGTGAAGCAAACCGTGTCTACCGAGCCTTCAACAAGCTCTGTCATCAGAAGATCGAGCGTTGCTTGTGCCGGCGGAACATGTCTGTAAGGCAGCACCGATTCTACGTGTACCGCACCTTTATTTTCAAGAAAGCGCGTCAGCTCCGGCGCCGGCTCCCCGTGCAGCTGTATCCATACCCGCTGCCCTTCAAAATTATAGGCCGAAAGGTTGTCCATCAGTCCCTGCATCGTCCCGTCATCGTCGCTAACAACCGCCTGAAGACCCGTCCGTTTGAGGAAAGCAGAGGTTTTGTAACCTCTTGCCGCAATTTTCGCATGGGATATGCGCTCCAGCACAGCTTGCCCAATTCCCAGCTTGTCGGCCGCGCCCACCACGCTTTCAGATCCAAGCCCAGTCGTCAAAATGATCCAGTCCGCGCCCTGCTCTGCGAATCTCCGCAGCGGCTCTTCCAGCAAATCCTCTTCGAACATCGTTAAACCTTGAAGCGAGCGGATGATTGGAATTCCGCCTCTTTTTTCTATGATCATGCTCATCTCATCCGTTTTCCGAGATCCGGCAATGACGATTCGTTTATCCTTCATAACGTTTGTACTCATAGTTTCCAGCCACCGTACTTTCGGTAAATTTGCCTTAATCGACGTCATTATAACAGAAGGAGCACAAATACGCACCCCAATTGTCAGATTTATGTTATATATTTTCCCATGACTGTTTAAAGAATAGCTCGTACACTCTGCAGTAAATGATTTTTAAGATCATATAAACCGGAATGATGAGCAGAATACCAAGAATCCCTGCTATGTCTCCGCCAACGAGCACCAAAATTATGGTCGTCAGCGGATGAATGTCGAGCTGCTTGCCGATAACGTATGGCGCAATCAGATTATCCTGTATTTGCTGAGCGAGCGTAATGATGACGATCGACCATACCGCGATAGACGGAGCTTCGATAAAGCCGATAATGACAATGGGCACCGAAGACAGGAACGATCCGATAAACGGAATGAAATTCAAGATGACAGCCACAACCGTCAGCAAAAGCGCATATGGCAGATCGATGATAAGAAAGCCTGCATACATCAATACGCCGAGCGCCATATTCACGATTACCCGTCCAACGATAAAACTGCTAAGCATACGATCGATTTCATCCATGACCTCCGTTCCGTCACGACGAAACCGCTTCGGAATAAAGCTGACGACCTGTTCCCCAAACTTCCCGCCCTCCTTCAGCATATAAAACAGCAGAATCGGGAAAGTAATGAGCACGATCGCGAAATTAGAGAAGAACGCAAGCAGTCCGGAAATATAATCCGAAAGCACAGCATAGCCTTTGTTCAAATAGTCCGCCAGCTTTGAGATTGGATTAACATCCTTGGGCAAAAAAGAAGATAAAACGCCATTATGCTCAAGCTTTCCCACTTGCTCGCTTAACGATGTGAACAGATCAGGCGCATTTTCAACCAAATTCATCAATTGTGTTCTCAAGGAAGGCCAAACCCCGATACTAAAGCCAACAACAACGATGCCGAAGGCCAAATAAATGAGCAAAATAGCCAAGGTGCGATTGAACTTTCGACGTTCCATTGCATTGATGAGAGGACGCAGCAAGTAGTAGAAGAAGCCTGAAAGCATCAATGGAACGATAATCATGCTGAAAAACGAAAGCACGGGCTTGAATATAAAATCGACGAGGGATCCCAAATAAATGATGATCAGCACCAAAATGACCGTCATGCTCCCTCTGTTAAATCGATTAAGCTTGGCCATGGTTCACCTTCTTCACTATATTTAAGTTATAAGACGAGACAGGGCACTCCCCTGCCGCAGCAGTTGACTAGGTACGATCCTTTTAACCGATGCTTGTGGAAATGAAACTTTGATAGCAAAAAAAAGACCGCTGCGGGGTGTCATTCACCCTGTAACGATCTTCCATTTGCAGCTTGTCGTTAGCAATGTTCACGAGATCTCAGCTGTTTATTTCGAAAACAGCTTATTGGCGTCATCAAGCGCCAGGCTGTGTCCGATTGAAGAATAATCCAGCCATTTTTGACCGTCTAACACGTACACATGCTTATTTTTGACTGCCTTCAAATTTTGCCAAACCGCGTTTTTTTCCAGCTCTTCGAAATTGGCTCTGGCTTCGCTGCCTTTGCTAATAATAACGAAGATCGCATCGGCATCGAAGTCCGGCAGCACCTCTTGTGAAATAACCGCATACGGCTCATCCACG
>DATJKM010000261.1:0-9613 GCA_035491515.1 Candidatus Udaeobacter sp.
AGTTTTCAGGGCGCAAATGCGTCAAGAAACACCCCACATCCTGTGGGTTTTATTGTTTCGATGGAGGCTTAGCTCAGCTGGGAGAGCATCTGCCTTACAAGCAGAGGGTCGGCGGTTCGATCCCGTCAGCCTCCACCATTAATAACTAAAGCAGCCATTGTTCCTTGTGAACAATGTTTTTTTATTTTCAGGCGGCTGCTTTCGGAAGACACAGCATGCTGTTTTAACGCCGGCATTGATCGCCCATACGGGGACATAGTTCAATATATTTAATGTGCAGCGTTCAATCGAGAGAGAGCTGCCCTTTTATCCAGTAAAATGGACAATCGGGCAGCTCTTTTTTTGTTTTCGGTCCGCCTCGGCATTAATCATTAATAAATTAACGAAATGATTAATAAATTTATAATTGACAACAGTATCATTCAGTTGTTAAAATTCACTTTGACATGAATTAATAAATAAATATATAAACGTTTGTGTGATTTTTTTAAGCACTATTATGCACGGATTTCTCCACACTCGAATTCGTTGTGGGGCAACAGGTAAAGCCAACTGAGGCATGATAGCGAAATAACTATTAAAAAAGGGGTTTTGATGACATGTTAAGCAAACAAGCAGCAGCATCGCAGCAGTTTACAAATCCGGTAATTCCACAACGGGCCGATCCATGGGTGTATAAGCATACGGATGGATACTATTATTTTACCGCTTCCGTGCCTGAGTATGATCGTATCGAAGTAAGAAGAGCGAAGACCATTCAAGGGCTGGGGTCAGCGGAGGCCGTAGTCGTATGGAGGAAATATGAGACAGGTCCGATGAGCGCAAACATTTGGGCGCCGGAAATCCATTTTATCGCGGGCAAATGGTATATCTATTTTGCAGCAGCAAGAACCTCGGAAACGGTGGACGGATTATTCGATCATCGCATGTTTGTTATCGAGAATGATTCCGATAATCCGCTAGAGGGCAATTGGACGGAAAAAGGACAAATTAAAGCAAATTGGGAATCATTCGCCCTTGATGCTACGACATTCCAGCATGAGGGTGTTCAGTATTTGGTATGGGCTCAGAAGAACCCCGCGATTACCGGAAATTCTAATTTATATATTGCTCCTATGAGCAACCCTTGGACGATTAGCGGTAAGCAGGTTATGATTGCGACTCCGGAATACGATTGGGAAAAAATCGGCTTCCTTGTCAACGAAGGCGCGGCGGTATTGAAGCGTAACGGTAAAATTTTCATCAGCTTTTCTGCTAGCGCTACCGATTTTAATTACTGCATGGGTCTGCTCTCGGCACCGGATACGAGCGATTTGCTTAATCCGGCTTCCTGGACTAAAACGGCTGAACCTGTATTTCAAACGAACGAAACGACAGGCCAGTACGGTCCTGGCCATAATAGCTTTACGGTGAGCCCGGACGGCGAGCAGGACATTATTGTTTATCATGCACGGAACTATAAAGAGATTGTTGGTGATCCGCTGTATGATCCAAATCGCCACACCCGTGCTCAAGTATTTGGCTGGAACCCGGATGGAACCCCGAATTTTGGCATCCCGGTTGCAGATGGCGCTATGAGGATTGAATAGCTCGCTCAATGATTTGCTTATTTATTAATAACATCATAATTTTGTGATGTTAAATTCTCCTTATGGACAAAAAAGAGCTGTAACCCGCATACTCTATGATAAAAAAGCGATAAACAGCACATATCAGTAACCTTTCGACATGTGTTGACAATGAAAGCGCTTTGCATTATTATTAATTTAATAAAAACATTAATTATTTAATAAATATGCTCACGTCGTGTATTTGGCGCTAATTAATGTAAACGCAGTACATTTAGGAGGGGTTTAGGTGGCAAAGAAAAAAGGATTACTTTCCGTGTTTGCAGTCATGATGTCGCTGATCTTAGTGCTGTCAGCATGCGGTGGTAAAGACAATTCAGGAAATTCCGGCAGCACAGGCGAGAAAACAGAGTCGAAACAAATTTCGTTTATGTTTAGAGGCGGTCCTGAAGAGCAAAAAGCTTATGAAGCAACAGTGAAGAAATTCGAAACGGACAACCCCGGCGTTAAAGTTAAAATCATTACGACAACAGGCGATCAATATGCAACGAAATTGAAAGCTGCCATTACAGGTAAAAGCGTTCCGGATGTATTCTACTTTGATCCGGGCGATCTGAGAGCGTATGCAAACGGCGGCGTACTTAAAGATATTACGGAATACGTATCCGACGTGAAATTCGATAACATCTGGAAATACGGCGTTGATAGTTACCGATATGACGGTGAAACTGTAGGACAAGGCAGCATATACGGCTTGCCGAAGGACGTTGGTCCTTTCGCGCTTGGCTACAACAAAACGATGTTTGAAGCTGCTGGTATTCCATTGCCGGATAAAGACAAGCCTTACACATGGGACGAGTTCATTAAAGTAAACCAAAAGCTTACGAAGGATAACAACGGCGACGGAAAAATCGACCAATACGGCACAGGCTTTAACGTAAACTGGGCTTTGCAAGCTTTCGTATGGAGCAACGGCGCTGACTGGCTCGATGAGACGAACGCGAAAGTAACGATCGACGATCCTAAGTTTGCGGAAGCGCTGCAATACTTCGCAGACATGCAAAATGTTTACAAAATTACGCCTTCAATTGAAGATGCAGCAACACTGGATACTTACCAGCGCTGGATGAAAGGCGAGTTGGCGTTCTTCCCTGTAGGTCCTTGGGATCTGGCGACTTATGAAACATTGCCATTCGATTATGATCTTATTCCTTACCCTGCAGGCTCCACCGGCAAATCGGCAACCTTCGTAGGATCGCTCGGTATCGGCGTATCCAATAACTCGAAGAGCCCTGAGCTGGCTGCTAAGCTTGTTACGTACTTGACGGCTTCACCTGAAGGTCAGCAACAGCTGGTAGATGCTAAGGTTCAAATTCCTAACCTGATTGACATGGCTGAAACTTGGGCTGCTAATTCGGAAACGAAACCGGCTAACAAGAAAGAATTCCTGGATATCGTTCAAGACTACGGTAAACCAATGCCTAACACACTGACTTACAATGCAGAATGGTACCAATTGTTCTTCACGGATATTCAACCCGTACTTGACGGCAAGGTTACGGCTGCAGACTATGTGAAATCGCAGCAGCCAAAAATGCAAAGCTTGCTTGATAAAGCGATTGAACAAGAATCAAAATCAAAGAAATAATAATAGCTTATCATTTTTAACCCGCAAGCAGTGATGTTAGTTTTTACCATAGAACTAGCATCACTCGTCTGCCGGGTGAATCAGGGGTGGAAGATGAAAACCAAGTCGAATCTCTATCGCAAAGAAAGCTACTACGGGTATTTATTTGTACTTGCTCCCGTTCTTGGATTTCTCTTGTTTACTTTGTATCCGCTGTTATATTCGCTTTACGGTTCATTTACCGACTGGGATGGCTTAGGCCGGATGGATTTTATCGGATTGGCTAATTTTAAAGATATATTTATGGATGAACAATTCCACAAGGCCAGCTTCAACACATTGTTCATGATGATCGGCATACCAATAGAAATAGTATTAGCCTTGCTGCTTGCTCTTGGGCTTAACCGTAAAATGTTCGGTACGACAACGTTTCGCGTCGTTTACTACATCCCGGTCATATCCTCGCTCGCGGCGATTTCGATTTTGTGGCAATGGGCTTATAACGGCGACTATGGTTTAGTTAATCAGTTTCTTGCTCTATTCGGTATTGAGGGCCCCAACTGGTTGACTGATAAATATACGGTGAAACCGGCACTCATTATTATGATGGTATGGAAAAACCTCGGTTACTCGATGCTGCTCTATTTGGCAGCGCTGCAGAGCGTACCTAAAGACTATTATGAGGCGGCTCAGCTTGACGGAGCAAACGGCTTTCAAATCTTCAAGCATATTACGTTTCCTATGGTTAAACCGGTTACCTTCTTTATCGTTGTAACGAAAGTAATCGGCGGCGCGCAAATTTTTACGGAAATTAACATTATGACATCAACGGGCGGTCCGGAATACAGCTCTGCCTCGGTCGTATTCTATGTTTGGCAGAAGGCGTTCGGCAACCTGCAAATGGGATATGCCTCCGCCATGGCGATGCTGCTTGGCATATTCATCTTCGTAGTGACGCTTGTTCAATTCAAGATGAATGAAAAATCGTCGAAGGATCTGGAATAACGACAACAGAGGAAAGGAGTGACCCTGACTATGCTATCGGCCAAAAAATTTAAAATTACGGATGTACTCGTCTTTATACTTATCAGTATAGGCGCTGTATTTATGATTGCTCCGCTTGCATGGACGGTTTCGACTTCATTTAAGACGAAGAGTGAAGTGTTCGCCTTGCCGCCCGTATGGATACCAGAGAAGTTCGACTTCATTAAATACGCAGAAATTTGGGACAAGGGGCCGCTGCTCAGCGGTATTCAGAACAGCCTGCTGATTACGGTGTGCGTCACGATTATAGGGACGTTCACCTCGAGCCTAGCGGCTTATTCATTCGCGAAGCTGCGTTTTGCGCATAAAAACAAAATTTTCATGCTATTGCTTTCATCCTTGATGATTCCATATCCGGCTATTATGATTCCGCAATTCATCATGTTCTCCGAATTCGGTTGGGTAGATACGCTCAAGCCGCTTATTGTACCGGGTTTGTTCGGAAATATTATGATGATCTTCTTCCTGCGCCAATATTTGACCAGCGTGCCAGGCGCTATTATTGAAGCGGCGAAAATCGACGGAGCCTCTTACTTTGGCATTTTCACAAAGATTGTATTCCCGTTAATCCGCCCGGCAGTAGCCGCGCAAGTTATTCTGTGGTTCATGGGAATATGGAACGATTATTTGGCGCCGATCATTTATTTGAATTCGCCGGAGAAGCAAACGCTTCAGCTCGTTATTGCGAATTTTAATGCGACCTATGCGATTCAAACGGATTATCCGCTCATTATGGCGGCATCCTTCGTTGCTTTGCTGCCGATGCTCATCATATTCCTAGTATTCCAAAAGCAAATTATTGAGTCTGTCGCTATTTCTGGCGTCAAAGGGTAGAAAATACATGCAACAAAGCCTCGGGCAAAGCGCTCCGGGGCTTTTTTTTGTGCTGGCCGCCTCTCTCTTCCCTTCAGTGCGTACCAGACGAGTTCTACCAATCTCCTGTCGATCCTCCTGGGGAAGAGCCGGCAAAAGACTTACCATTGTAATTACTTTAGAACTAAAATATAATAGTTAAGTTATAAAGTATTAATAAAGGGTGTGGGAGAATACATGAGTCAGGCTGAAAGTCAGAAGGTGCGTTTTTGGCCTATAATGGCTGCAATCTTTATCGGTTCATTTTTATGCGTACTGGCATCGGCTTCGATCAATTTGGCGCTTGAAATTTTAAAGGATCATTTTGGGACGACGCTTGGCTCCGTGCAGTGGACGTTAACCGGCTTTATGCTGGCAATGGGAACGACAGCGCCGATCGCCGGTTATTTAGGCGAGAGATTCAGCTTTAGACGTCTGTATCTCTTCTCGTTAATCGGATTCACACTGACGTCGGTGTTGTGCGCAACTGCCTGGAGCGAAGGCTCATTAATTGCATTTCGCGTGCTGCAGGGGGCATTCAGCGGCTTGATCATTCCGGCTACGATGTCTATTATTTATCAAATTATTCCAAGAGAAAGACAAGCGATGGCGGTTGCGTTCTGGGGCTTGTCTGCCATGCTGGCGCCTGCCTTCGGACCTACCATCAGCGGCTGGGTACTGGAAAATCTGAATTGGCATTGGCTGTTCCTGATGAACATTCCAATTGGTCTGATCGCTATTTTGTTTGTGTATGCTTATATTCCTTATTACCGGATGAACGTTCCGAAGAGCTTCGACGGACTTGGCTTCCTGACGGTTATTGTGAGCAGCTCGTCCTTATTGCTTGCGCTGGGGCAAGGACATAACTGGGGCTGGGGATCTTGGAAGATCGTATCCTTATTCGTGCTCGGGGCGGTTTCTCTGCTTCTATTCATATGGCGGGAGCTAACGACGGAATCGCCATTGCTCGATATTCGAGTATTCAAAAACGGACGGTTTACCTTAAATGCGATCATTTCTAACATCATTACGATCAGCTTGTATTCAGGCACCTTGCTGACACCGGTATTTCTTCAAAGAATTCAGCATGTTTCGGCGATGGATACGGGCATGATTTTGCTCCCGGCTTCCCTGGCGATGGCTCTGCTTATGCCCGTTGTCGGTAAGCTGTACGGCATTATCGGACCGCGCTGGCTGATGTCGGGCGGCATTTTGCTGCTGATTATAGGAACGCTGGCGTTAAGCTGGTTAAGCATTGATGTCTCTCATACTTACGTTATTTGGTGGATGACCGTACGAAATATCGGAATCGCGCTCGTCGTTATGCCGACAAGCAACGCGGCGATGGAGCAAATTCCAGCTGAGCTGTCTGGTCATGCTTCTGCGATAACAAACTGGACACGGAACGTATTTGGTTCGTTCGCGATTGCGATTTTCACGACCATGCTCGCCTCCAGATCGGTTACGCATGCGACCGGCTACATGAAGGCAGGCGATGTCGACAAGCTGCACATTGAGATGATGTCGTTCACGATGAGTGTGAATGATGTGTATGTCGTTGCTACGTTGGTTGCAGCCGTCGCGCTGCCGCTCAGCTTATTCGTAGGCAAGGTGAAGCGGACGGAAGGCTTGAAGGCTAAGAAGCTAAAGGAAACAGCATAAAAAATGGTTTCACATTTATAAAGCCGCTTTCACTCGTTTCTAGAGTGATAAGCGGTTTTTATTTTAATAAAAAAGGCTGGAGCTTTATAAAAAATATCTGGAATTTTTATGGAGGCATATACTATGAGTACAACAAATCATTTGACTATAAAAGCCCCGCGGGGCACCGGATGACAGACCAGAGGATGGCAGCATGGGCGAATGGGGATAAGTTCCACGAGCAGGACAAAATTCGTGCGACATGCTGATGCGGGTTATGATCTGGCCATTCAAACGGCTAAAGAAAAAGGCATTCAAATTCCATCGTTGGATTAAAGGGTGGCTGCGAAATGAAATCGATTATTTATGTTAGATCTGCGAACCAGGTCGTAACCGTTAAAGGGGCTAGCCATTTGCCAAAGCGGGGACGGGAAATGTCTGAGCTGGACATTATTGAGAATGGCAGCGTCATATTAGTTGATGACCTTATTGCTTTTGTAGGTACGGATGAAGAGGCAGCCAAATTTATGAATACAGTGTCGGGATATGTAACGACAATAGATGCCGCGGGCAAAGTGGTCACACCCGGACTTGTGGATCCTCATACCCATCTCGTATTCGCAGGCAGCCGGGAGAAAGAATTCGAGATGAGGCTGCAGGGCATCAAATATATCGATATTTTAAAACAGGGCGGCGGTATTTTGAGCTCGACGAAGAGTACCCGGGAGGCCACCTTGGAACAACTGGTTGAGCAATCCTATGTGCGGCTGAACCGTTTACTGCAGCACGGAGTTACGACTGTAGAAGCCAAAAGCGGGTACGGCTTGACGGTTGAGGATGAATTGAAACAGCTGCGCGCCGCCCGCAAGCTGAATGAGCTTCATCCCGTCGATTTGGTATCCACGTTTATGGGAGCCCATGCTGTTCCCGCTGAATACAAAGAAAATCCAGAAGCCTTCGTCAGTCTTATAACCGATGAAATGATACCGCTCGTAGCGAGGGAAAATCTGGCTGAGTTCTGCGACGTATTTTGCGAAGACGGGGTGTTCACGGTCGAGCAGTCCGAACGAATACTCGAAACCGGCAAACGGTATGGCTTAAAGCCGAAAATCCATGCAGATGAGATTGTTTATACCGGCGGAGCCGAGTTGGCGGTTAAGGTAGGCGCTGTTTCCGCAGAGCATCTGCTGCAGGCGTCCGATGAGGGAATCCGCCAGCTGGCCGGCAGTCATACGATTGCCGTTCTATTGCCGGCGACAGCCTTCTTCCTGATGGAGCAGCCGGCAAGGGCTCGAACGATGATTGAGGAAGGGGTAGCTGTAGCGTTATCCACCGATTGCAACCCCGGCTCATCTCCAACCCAGTCGATGCCGTTTGTCATGAACGCTGCCTGCATAACTATGCGAATGACGCCAGCCGAGGTGCTTGCAGCAGCTACCATTAATGCGGCTCATGCGATTGGAAGAGCGGATCAAATCGGCAGCATCGAAGTCGGGAAGAAAGCGGATATCGTTTTGTTCAATGCCTCTAATTATCAAATGCTTCAATATAACTTCGCCGTCAATCTTGTTGATACCGTTATTAAAAATGGGAAAATTGCGGTTGAGGAAGGTGTTTTGCTTGGAAAAAAAACAGCTTCGGGTTAACCCGGCCCGATTGGAGCAGAGCATCCGCGATTTGGCCATGTTCGGCAGGAACGAACATGGCGGGCTTGACCGGACAACCTTCACGCAAGCGGAATTGGCAGCGAGGGATTGGCTGAAGGAACAGCTCGCCGAAATAGCTTTGGACATCAGGGTCGATCAAGCGGCCAATATATGGGCAATGCGGGAGGGAAGCGAGACGGTTCTTCCTCCCATTGCTTTCGGATCCCATATCGATACGGTACCTAATGGCGGCAAATATGACGGCGCGCTGGGCGTTTTGATTGCGCTAGAAGTGATGAGACTTCTGCAAGAACATGAGATTGTGACGAGACATCCGCTCGAATTGGTCTCGTTCAGCGCGGAGGAGCCGAATCCGTTCGGGTTATCGACATTCGGCAGCAGAGCCGTTACGAAGAAACTGAAAAGAACGGATATTATGGACGTGAAGAATCCGGCCGGACAGCTTTTGACGGAGGCATTGCGGAGCGCGGGAGGCGATCCGGACCGTTTTGAAGATGCCGCCCGCAGTCCGGGGGAATTGAGCGCATTTCTTGAAGTTCACATTGAACAAGGAAAACGGTTATTGGAACGGAAAATTCCCGTTGGCGTCGTAACTGCGATTACCGGCATTTACCGGGAAATAGTCGTTGTATCCGGTGAAGCGAATCACGCCGGAACAACGTTGATGGAGGATCGGAACGACGCATTGACCGCTTCTGCCGAGATCGTTCTTGCACTGGAAAAGGTATGCCGGAACCATCCGGCAAGTGAAGTTGTCGGTACGGTGGGGAGGATGGTTCTAACGCCGAATGCCGCCAATATCATCCCCGAGAAGGCTGAGTTTATCGTAGAAATACGCGGTAAAAGCCGGGAGGAGATTCAAGAGGCCATCACGGCTTGGGAAAGCTGTATTTCGGTGATCAAGCAGGAGCGCAGTGCCATTGTACAGCGGACGGTCATGCTGGATCAGCCCCCGGCCCCAATGGATGACGAGGTCATTCGTGTCAGTCAGGAGCAGGCGTATTCTTTAGGCTATCCCTATCATTTGCTAGGCAGCATGGCTGGTCACGATGCGACTCATATGGCTTCCATCACGAGAAGCGGGATGCTGTTTGTGCCGAGTATTGGCGGTAAAAGCCACTGTCCGGATGAGGAGAGCCGCATGGAAGACATTGAGAAAGCAGCTAACGTACTGCTTCATACCATTTTGGAGCTGGATCAACGATTGAACAGAT
>DATJKM010000262.1:0-7851 GCA_035491515.1 Candidatus Udaeobacter sp.
TTCGGCGTGAATGCTCCCTTCTATTCGATCGTGCAGTTTGGAAGGCAGTTGCAGCGGACTCCAATGTTTAAGCTGTTGCAATGTGCGTAAGTGATTGTCCTCTTGCAGCGTCGAGTTTCGAAATTCAGAGGGCGTAACCCCTACCTTCTCGGTAAAGCGGGAGGTAAAGGTGCCTAGACTCTGTTGTCCGATCTCCAATCCGACATCGCGAACGCTCAAATTCGTGTGCAGCAGCAAATCTTTAGCCTTTTGCAAGCGAAGGGAGGAAACATAATATAGGGGAGAAATACCGATTCTCTCTTTAAAAATGCGCGTGAAATGGTATGTACTATAACCTGCAAATCCGGCTAACCGGGAAAGAGGCAGCGGCTCATAAATATGCTGATGGATAAATGCGATCACCCCATCTATTTCTGAATACCGGTTCGTCACTATGACAGCACCATCCTTCCTCATTTGCAATTGCTGTACGACACAGAACTAGTGTTCGCATTTATATTACCATATATTTCATGGATTTGGAATCACCTTTTTGTATTATCGAAATTTATCTTCAATTGACTTGCCTCCGTCTATAGGCAGACAATTGCCGCATTCGTCATAATAACAGGAAAATGTCCCTCTAAATCCTGGCTTTGTATGAGCCATGAGCCATTTAGCTGGAAAATCTCCAGTTAATCTGAGCATGTTGATCTCAAGCGGATAAATTTAAGAGAATAACAGGAGAATTTCCTTTTAATACGGTCAAAAATTTGAAATTCGCTAAATTAGCAGGAATTTTTCCAGCTATTCTTGCGGCAGAGTGTCTGCGGAAATCGCTTCATAAGGTGCAGACCCCATGGCCAACTATGTTTAACTCGATGAGTTTAACATTGCAAAAACACCGCTGCAGCGGTTTTTCAATCTTGATCAAGCCTGGTCCAGCCTGATCAAGCCACTGCAGCGGTGTTTTCCTGTTTTACTGTTTTACTGTTTTTCTTTTGTGCGTATATCCAAAATCGATAATCTAATCGTCAATTGCCCTTGAAACAGCATGACTGTCAGGCTCATCTTAATCGCACAGCCGCTTTGTCAGACTTCGCCTCCAGGATACAGCGTGGAGCTGTAGAGGCGCTTCGGCTGCGGCAGCTGCTTTCCTCCGGCAGAAATCTCGCTTATATCAGCAGACCGGCTGGAAAAGACCGTGGCGGTAAAATCATTATAAATAACGACCTGCTCCGTCCCACTGCCGAGTAAATCCGCATGAACGGCGTAACCGTCCGACGGGAAGCGAACGACCTCGTTCATCCACCCGTCATATAAAGTCGGATACACGCCTCCGCCCCTTCGGTAAGCGAGTATGTAATCAGGCGCGCCCGGTTCCCAGTTCTGCAAAGTCTCGATGATCGTCAGCCAGCCGTCCGTCCTGCGGTCCTCCTTCCAAAGCTCCCGTCCTTCCGAATCGAGCAGAAACAAAGCATCCTTTCCTTTCCGCCCAAGACCATCATCCTCGCGAACGAGACGATCCAAACCTGCGATCTGCATGCTGGGCAAGTCGCGGCGAAACCGCCCAAGCGCGATATGCTGGGATTCGACCGATCCTTCATGCCGCCACAGCTCCCTGCCGTCCCGGTCGTACATGACGGTCACACTTCCCCCGATGACGAGCTCGGGTACACCGTCACCGTTCACGTCCCCAACCCAAATACAGTCCGCATGATCTTCCAGATCTCTGCAGCTCCATAGCAGCCTTCCTTGCGGGTCGAGCAGGTCATAGCCTGCCATCACCTCGTCCTTGCCGTCTCCGTTCATATCGTAGACCCAAGGAAAATGGCCCGGATTTCCCTCATGCGTCCACAGCAGCTGAAATTGCCGGTTCATCGCCCACATTTTATGATAGCGGTCCTTCAAAATAATATCGGACGCCCGGTCGTTACCGGACAAATTCGCAATAATGATACAGTCATGGGCATGCGGATCAGGGAGCGGATATGTTTCCTTCACCTCTCCGCTTGCCCCGTCGATAATATGAAACTGATCGTCCATTACGCATAAAACCTCCAGCCTGCCATCGCCGTCTATGTCGTAGATTTGGGCCGGATAGTCAGAACCTTGGCTGCCTGCCTCCGGATTCGGAGCTCCTCTCTGCCACAGCAACTGACCTTCAAGGTCGAAGGCGGTCATGCATTGTACCTGATGAGGGATATAACGAACATCCTGCCGATTATCAGGCTGCACGAGCAGCAGCTCCATTCGGCCATCTCCGTTCAAATCACCAAGCAGCATCTTGCAGCGCGGCCCCGCAGTGCGGATGTCGATTTTCCCCAGTTGTATTGCATCCATTGCCTCTTCCTTCATCGTTTTCCCTCCTAAACTCTAAGGCTGGCTTCCTTATGCGAAGCTCACTTGGCTGCCGCCCTTCACTTCGACGATGCCGCCATCGACGCTAAGCCATACACTAGCTGCCGACGGGTTATATACGAAGCTGAGATCCGCGGAAAACTTCAGCTGACTGTACGCTTTCATATAATCCACGATCTGCAGGTTCGTGGCGTACCAAATATTGTCCCTGCCCGAGATCAGCTCGCAAAAACGTTGGATAAGCTCCCAGTTACCGTCGTTATCAAACTCATAGCTATGTCCCCATACGTACATCAAATACAAATATTGCGTTTTGTGCAGACCGACGAACGTCTCCGCGCGCTCGAGCAAGCGGTCGTTATGATGGCAGGTAGGCTTCCATTCATGCCAATCATCAGGCATAGAGAAGCCTCCCGTCGTTTGTACGACCCGTGCATATTCGATTCCCAATGCGGGAAGCATCCGTTTAATTTCTTCGTTAAATGAACCGTTCGGGTAAGACATCCCGCGTACGGAATAGCCGGCAAGACGCTCCAACCCTTTTCGATCCTCCATCACCTCATGCACGATTTGCTCCTTCGGGCAGCGCGCTATCGTCGGATGGGTAAGCGTATGAGCGGACACCTCATGCCCCTTATACAGAGCTGCCGCTTCTTCTTCCGTCAACCGGTTACCCGTACCGAACATGCCTGCATTCAAATGGAAGGATCCTTTAATGCCATAACGGTTGAAGATGGACACGAGTTTTCTGTCCGCCGTCGTGCCATCGTCATAGCTCATCGTTAACGCCTTGTGCTTGCCTTCCGGGTAGCATAGTAATATTTTCGGCATAAACTCCTTCTCCTTCCTGTGCAAACAGCTATCTGCTGCGCTCATCCTTATTCCAGCTCCGCGGGCCCATAAACGTTCAAGTTCGCATACTCCGCTATGAATGGCGACATTTGCCGAAATCCGATTTTTCCCGCTCCGAGTATCGGACCAAAGGATGCCCCGTCATCGACCCAGGACAGCACGGGAAGCCCGTTAATCGAAAAATCAACGCGCGGGCCCCGCTTCTGAAGCAGCATCCGATAGAAGCCCGTACAATCCGCGACCGAAGGCAGCGGGTCCGCACCTTGAGCGGCTAAGTGAAAGCCGTAACTCTTACGCAGATTGCAGGTATGAAATTTCCGCTCATCCGGCCAGCGCCTGCGGTAATACGAGAGATGATAGGCATTCATTTCACCATGATGATATTGCTCGTACTCGCCTGAGCGCGGCGAAAGCGCCGTATCGAACAAATCAGCGCCGTTCGCTCCTTCTGCAGCGAAAAAAAGTATGGCCAGGCCAGGCTCCCGAATCGGCCTAAATTCCCATGCCACAGCAATGTCTGCCGGAAAGCTCTCCGGGCACCACATCACAAAATTCGCTTGCTGCCCCCCGTCCGGCTCACGCGCGCTCTCCAGGCGCAGCCGTCCCCCGGGGAAAGTCATGACCGCTTCTCCTTCCACCCGAAAATGCTTCACATCTTCCAGCGACTTCAGCGGATTGCTGTAAAGCAGTCTCCATTCCGGCGATATCATGGCATAGCCTCCGTGATGCTTTCAGGCAGCCAATCGGCTATCAGCTCCAAGCTGATGATCGTGTTCAACGACCATTGCGCCGCTTCATTCGTATTCATCCAATCAATTTCCTTCAATTCGCCGACATACGTCACGGTTGCCGCTTCCTCCCGAAGCTCTGCTTGCGCAAACGGGTTTTGCAGCAGCACCCTCCAAGCGTGCTTCGCTGTAGAAGCATCCTGTTTAAAGTAGGCGCCGAACGCTGCAATTGCCATGCTAAGCACCGGATGCGCAAAGTTGCTGTCCTTGATCTCTCCGCCTGTAATAAGATCCTTCTCCTCTTGAGACCGGTTATAAAAAACGCCGAATTCAGCCATCATCCTTTCCCATTCCGGGTCCTTAAGCATGGCCGCCAGCTCGAACCATACCTGCGGCGCACCCATGCTAATCGCTAAATGACGTCCCCAATTATCGTCGCCGAGCGGGGTCAGTATTCCAGTCTCGGGATCATAGCCGTAGGTCGGTCCGGAAATAAGCCCGAATTTAGCCTGCTTAACGCAATCGATGCCCACAACAATTTTGTCGCGGTACGACTGGTCCTCGAAGCGCTCCCATCTGGTCATCCAGTTCGAGCTGAAGGCCGCCCAATCCGGTCCGATCCGGATATGCGTCTTGTGCTCGTCCTTCGGAAAATAAGCGCGCATCGGATCCAGGTTGACGGTCGAGAAATCCGCGTCCTTCACCTCATCCATAAGATCGCCAATACGTTCATCAGCGGTCAAATAGTAATAGTAGCGGTGAAGGCCGGCCATGGCGATCCGCGCCTCCTTGCACCCGCAGCCCCAATGAACGACATTATGCCTGGAACCGAGCCCCGCATATTCGCCGAAATGATAGACATCGACCTCGCTCGTATGCCGCGTCATCGCTTCGGCAAGCCGGAATACGTCCTCCCGGCCCGACCGCAGAAACATGACCCACAGCCACATATTCGGAGCAAGCTCCGTATTTTGCCAAGCGCAGCCGCCCAGATCATAATTCCATACATGTCTGACCGGATCATAGCTATGCATGAAGTCGCCGTAATCCCAGAAGCCGTACCACCTCCGCTGTTCGACCTCCGACTGGTAGAACGCCACGATGCCCTCCAGCTTATCCTCCAAATACGACTTCGCCGGCGTGCTGCGATCCGGCAATCCCCACAAGCCGAATGCGCGTGTCTCATGCAGGTAATCAGGCTCGCAAACGAGCATCGGCGGCGATCCGACTTGCTCCCGCATCGCTTGCAGCCGCTGCGGTCCCGGCGTTTCCGAGGTGCACCAAAGCGTCAGCTCGCTCGTATTGGCAATGCCGTACGGGGTTGCCCGCAGCTCCTCCGCTCCTTCGTAGGACGATTCCACATGCGTCTCTGTATCATAGTGCCGAAGATCCATTGCATCACCGTCCGGCGACCAGAACCAAACGGTAAGCTTCGCCTCCTGCGCAGCTGTTCCGCCAATTTCGAGACCGGAGGGATGCTTCTCCCAGAAGTTCCGCAAGCCTGCAGCCAAGCCTCCGCCTTCGCTGCCGACATAGCCGAGGCCGCCTGCTCTTCGACCCTCGGCCGCCTTGATCCAGCAGCACCCCTCCTTCGTCCGCTTCCATACCCCGTAATGATCGGCTGAGCGCTGCACCAGCTTGAAATCATCCCACACAGCCGAATCATCCAGCAGTCCCAGAAAATAACCGTCTTCCTCAGCGTCGAAAACGACGGAATCCCCCTTCGTTTGCCGCTCGAAGAGCTCCCTGTATTTGCCCTTTGTCCGGCGGGTATGCAGCGTTTTCGGCGATTCGCTAAAAAAACCGCTGTCCCCCGCAAACCGGACATGGCGGTTGTATAACGGTCCTTTCATCGGAACGGTGAAGGCTATACCTAACGCTTTGATGAAATCCGAATGCGGATTTCCGTCGTAATGGAAACTGTGTACGATACGTATCGTTTCAAGACCCGCATACACATATAATCGAAGTGTGATCGGCAGCCATTCCCTCGTTCCGGAATCGGAGCGATGCTTCCCCTCCAGCTTGACGACCGCCCTGACCGGTCCGCTTTGCTCGATGGTCACCTTATGCAAGCGGCATGTAAAGCTTTCCTCGCGAATGGTTTTAACGCCGGAGACGGAGCTGCGTCCTTCCTTGACCGATACAAGCTTGCCTCCGCTGCACAGCAAGGCGCCGTTTCGGAGGATACGGTCAATGATCTTCTCTCCTTGCTTTGGTACGACTAACGTTATAACGCCCGTATCCAGCATTATGGATTCATCGGTTTCCTTCACGGTGACCGCATGAGCCGATTCAGCGCCATTCCCTTTGACAACCTCGTAGCCGTCCGGCGCGTAAGACAACGAAGCCGCTGCATGCGCGGACCATTTGACGCTGCCGTCGGGCCAAAAAGCGGTTGGCCAGCTTTGCATAGCGACTTTCTGTCCGCCGCCTTTATGATGCAGTTCAAGTGCATCCTCACGCCGCAAGTCCCCTTCCTTCCACGGAATGCCGAAGGTTAATCCGACCGGTTCAGTTGCCGAATGGTTCAACCATCGCAGCTTAACGGATCTTGGTGATAACATCATTAAAAAGCCTCCTTTGAATTGCAGGTTTGCGTCACGCATACCTGCATCGTACAGAGGCTGTCATTTGCAATCAATTAGACATTATTGATTGCGGATTTCGTTAGACTTGCACATTTTTAACGGATTAGCACTTTATTGACAGCGGCTTAAGCCGCTTATTCCGCTTGGCTTAGCTCGCGATACCTGCTTGGCGTCATGCCCTCCAGCTTTTTGAATATCCGGTTGAAGTAGCTGTGCTGGTAGCCGACCTGCTCGGCGACATGATTAATTTTGAGTCCGGATTCCCGGAGCAGCTCCTTCGCCTTATCCATGCGGAGCCCGGTCAAATAATCGATAAAGTTTTTGCCGGTCACCTGCTTGAACGATTTGCTCAAGAAAAACGGATTCGTGCCGATATGATCCGCACAATTGTCGAGCGAAATATCCTTCATATAATTTTGCTGCAAATAAATCATCGCCTGCTCGATCAGCCTCTTCACCTGAGAATCGGAACGACCGCCAAGCTCCTTCAGAAACGGTTCGCAAACGCGGTCTTGGAACCAGCTCAAAATAAGCTGCGGCTCCCGTATTTGCGAAAGCTGCTCATACATATTCACACATTTGAACAGACGGGTCGGCTGTATCCCGGAAACCATAATGGCATGCTGAACGCTGCCGAGCAGATGCAGCATCCCCTGCTGAACATCGACCGCCTTTGCCCCTTTGCACGACAGCGTATCGAGAAAAGCGCGCAACAGCTCGCCAGCATCCGCCGCCTGTCCGGTTCGCAGCGCCTGAATGAATTCCCGCTCCAGTGTAAACGGATATTGAGGCTCCTCGCTCCCCTCTCCGCGGCGGGCATGCAGCTGTCCGATATCGATCAGCTGATTTTCGTTCCCGAAATTCCGCTGGCTTGCCGCATGCTTCGTCTCTTCAAACGATAAAGGGATATTCGAAACCGCATCTGCAGGCTCGCTAATGGCAATCGTAAGGCGCATGTTCAAAATATGATTGACCGCATGCGTCAGCTCCCCTCCAAAAGCCTGAAGCTCCGAAGCGTACGAGTCGTCCTTCGGTACGATCAGCAGCAGTCCTGCCGAAAGATCATGGAAATTAATCGTTTTGCTTTGCTCAAAATGCTGAGCCGCAAACTCCTCGATCATATTGACCGCAGCAAATGTGACAAGCCCTTCATCCCCGTATTTGAATTTCCCTTCAAGGCTGGTCATTCCTGTCAATTGCATATAGATGACGATAAACCGGTGGTTATCCACCTTCCACTTGTAGCGCTCCATCCTTCCAAGCAAATCCTCTTCCGAATACGCATACAAATAGCCTTGCAGCAGCTGATGCAGGAAGCTTTCCTTCACGTAAGGGAGCTG
>DATJKM010000263.1:0-4774 GCA_035491515.1 Candidatus Udaeobacter sp.
CGCAACAAAAAATATAAAGGGATCGGTCTCGATCCGATAAATGAATTCGTGCTGCTGTCCAATCCCGAGGTGGGGGGACTGCTGCAAAACCGCAGCATTTTGGAGCCGTACATTACCGATTGGCTGTCGCCTGAGCTGAGCATTACCGACGGGATGAACGGTGCGGCTGGCGTGCGTCAAGCAGGCCGGCTGCTGCTGTTTACGAAGATAAACCAAGTCGTGCAAAGCATCGACAAAAAAATTAAGACGCTGTCTGTCGGCACGAATAAGAAGCTGATGGTATTTCTGCTCACCGGTTTATCCGGCGGAACGGGCAGCGGCTGCTTCCTCGATATTTCATATATCGTCAGAGGGATTATCGAGCGCGATCACGGCTCTGCTGGCATCGACCGGGTAAACACGCTTGGTTATTTGTTCACGCCGGACATTAATCTTGCGAACAAGAGCTTGAGCGATCATACGCGCGAGTATATCAAGAAGAACGGCTATGCCGCACTGAAGGAATTGGACTATTGGATGAATGTGGACAGCCGGGGAGAGCGGTTTAAGCAGCAGTACGGTAATATCCTGTCCGTTAATTCGCCTCTTCCGCCCTTTAACCTGTGCCATCTCATCTCGGCTACTAATGCGGAAGGCAAGCTGCTCGAGAACGCCTACGATTACTGCATGAACGTGACGGCGGAGAACATTACGAACTTTATTTCGAGCGAGGAGAAGCAGTCCGGCGAAGAATTCGCCATTCATGATTATATTAGCAACATTCGGACGAACATCGCTCAAATGAACAAGATGTATCCGGCTAACTACGACTACAACATAATCGGTGCTTCTTCGGCGGTGCTGCCGATCGAGGAAATGACGACGTATTTGGCTTACCGGCTCTTTAATAAAATGGACAAAATGTTCGAGAAGGCGCCAAGTCAGGACGACGTGGAGAAGTTTGCGCGCAAGCTCGGAATCGACCTCGAAACGATGATGAAGACGTTCGATTCACGCGTACCGGAGCCGCTGCCAGGCTTCGAGAACAGCGAGCGACTCAGCTATAATAACGTGGTGAAAATGCAAGTCGTAAACATGGATACCGAGCTGGAGCAAAACTTCCTGGCCCGTGCGCGCGAGGAATATATCAAGGCCAAAAAACAGCTTCCGGGTGAAATCGTCGGGCAGTTTACCGATCAAATCCGCCGCACGTTCCTACATCCGGAGCAGGGACCGTTCTACGTATCCCGTCTCCTGTATACCGAGAAAGGCTTTTGTCTATTAAAGATGCTGCTCTCTTATATTGAGACGCTTCGCGAGGGGCTGACGCGGCTTCCGCGGGAAATTGAAGCGGCTAGAGAACAGGCGAATGAGCGCATGGGCGATGCGAAGAGCGCGTTCGTGTCCAAGGATAAGAAGAAAAACAACTATATCGAAGCGAAAATCAATGAGTACTGGCTGCATGCCGATGTCGAGCGCATGGAGCAATTGATAGAGTTTTATGAGGATCTGCACCAGCTCCTGAACAACGAGAACAACCGGATCTATAACGTGTTCTCCGAAATTTTAAATGTCCTTAATTCGATCTTTGCCAAGAACGGCGACATTCTCACAAACGGAGAAGAGCAGGCCGACCATAAGGGGAACAAAACGTATTATTGGAATATCGTCGGCGTGCCGGACATATCCGATGTCATCAGCCGGTTAATGGATAAGAAGGACGGAGACGATCTGATTCGCGACTTTACGCAGGAGCTGTTGGATCATTCGAACCTGTGGGTAAAGGAGCAGGAAATCGATATCGTCAGCTCGATCTCGGAATTTTTGACCGATAAATTCGGCGACCTTATTACGAAATCGATGGAAGAATTCCTCGTTATGAAATACGGAAACGATGAATCGATCGAGAAATTTGTTGAGCGCCATATCGCGAGCAAGCTGGATGAGGAAGCAGTTCCGGTATTCCATCTCAGCAACAGCTCGGGCAACTTGCATGTGCCGTCATGGGGCTTCGTGTCGGTGCCGGTGCAGGCGCCCAGCATTTTGCGGGGAATTCGGAACTATCAAAATAACTCGATCGGCAAATCCCACTTTACGATCAAGGAAAGCGAAGTCAAAAACCGGATTTTCTGGCTGAATACGAGAAACGGAGTGCCTCTGTTCGTTTATACGCCGCTCAAGGTATATGAGGAAAGCTATGAACGAACGATTCTGGACAAGGAAGGCATCGGGCGCCACCTGGTGCAGACTGAACGGGTCAATTGGACGTATTTGCCGTCGCCGATTCCAGAGAAATCATGGGGAGACACGTACGTCAATCCACGAGTGAAAAGCTATAACGCCAGAGTCCGCGAAGAGTTTGCGAAAGCGAAGGGCTACCGCATTATTGAGGAGAAAGGTATCGATAACAACACGAGCAGCCGTTATTCGGTTCGCTTCACGAAGCCGTTTCAGCTGTCTGATGCGCTAAAACCTTTCAATATGCAGCTCGATGCGGCAAAGCCGAATTTGGGCGAGGTCAAAAGGGCGTGGAGCGAGCTGAAGCGCCTTCTGTCCGAAGGTCTGGAGCCCGAATCGACGAGAGATATATTCGGAAGCTTCACGGAGGAGCTTGCACAGGAAAATCTGATTCGTTCGCCGGAGCAGCTAAGACGGGTTCGCGAGGAACTCACGAAGTACGAGTCTATTTCGGTTAAGTCAAACGAGCTTGAGCAGCTGCTTCATCAGCATCAGGATGAGGAAAAGTGGCTGGATCAATTTATTGAGGCGCTGTACACGGAGACGATCTGCAAGAAGGGGGCGCTTTATGTATACGACCGCGAACCTGAGGAGGAGGCTTGGCAGCCTTTCGCCAATTTAATGAAGAGCAGCAGCTATGTCGAGCATGAGGTGTTCGAGAGCTTCCGCCAGTTGGATGAGAAGAGCCGCGGCACGCTCATGCGCAAAGCAGCGCGCAGAGTAACGGAATTGACGGCGACGGAGGATACCTCACTTCTGGTTGCCAAGCTGGATGAGCTGTTCGGCACATTCCTTGATGCGCGCGAGCGTCTCGAATATGAGAAGGTAGAGCTTGCAAACGGCGAGGACTTGCACCGGTTCTATAAGGAAATGACTACAAAGCTTAATGAAATTCGCAGAAAGTTGAAATAGTTATGAGAGTCATACTGGATCGGTATGCGGCCGACTATTCGGCCGCTGAACAGAAGCTGAGCGGTCTTGAGGATGATCAGAGCAGCATTCACTATCCCACCGTGTTTCTATTTATAGGCGATGAGGCAGGGCATGCGATTGAGCCGATGATTTACTCGAATGAATTGAAATGGGACAATAATGCCGGGGTTATTTACTTCCATGTATCATCAAGTGAAACGAATGCCGGCGTCGCAATGGGGAATCAGCCTAAACCGGCGACATCATACCGCGAGGGTAAGACTGGCCAATCTGCTCCGAAGATCATGCGGGCTGCGCTGACCGGAATTGCAGAGGGGCGAGATGATAACCGGACTAGACGCAAGGATATAGGGGCCGCCTTCCACGCCGAGGGTAGTTATTTGGCCTTGCTCAACCGGGCGCTGCGCCAGGTTAGCGATACGATTGCAGATTTTGGCCGCTTGTACGCCTCCTTCGACCGCCTTCATCTTGCTGTTATTACTAGGGTTGATGATCCGCTTAACGTGCTCGTTCCAGAAATATCGCTGCTCGCGCAATCGATTTTCCTGCAGCTGTTCAAATCGGTACAAATGGATTTGTATGCATTGATTAATGAACGGGAGCAATCGGAGACGTTCGGTTATGCCAGCGCGGCGGGAATCAGCTTCCTGCGCGAGCTTGAAGGAATGCAGTCGCCGGATTATACATTCTCCGCGCGGCTGCAGGTGACCGGCGACGGCTTAACGATTCCGGTCGTTCATAAGCCGTCTCCATTATTCGATCTTGTTTATGTATTATCTGACCGTAACGAGCGGGGTATTACGACCCTTAACGGGATGCAGGACAACTATGAGATCATTTGCCACATTCTGCTGTTGAAAAACAGGCAGAGGAAGGATGCGCAGGTACAGTCCAATGATGTAAGCTACAATAATTCGTCCTTCAAGAATAGCTTGATGGCCGAATCAGGAAGGCAGGGCTACGTCTCAGCCGGGCTTGCCAAAGTGAAGCGTCCGAATTATTCGATTGCCTTAACCGTGCTGTACCACTTCTTCAAGGAGATAAAAGCGCGGCTGCAAAGCGCGCCTGAGCTGGGAACGAAGGAGAAGCTGGCGTTTTTCGGGCTCGATATGGCGGCGATGGAGGCGCGTTTGGCCGAACTCGTTCCAAGCGAAGATAACCTTGCCGACATGACGGGGCTCTTAACGAGCGGCATTCGATACGAGCAGCTGCGGCGAATGTCGCTGCGCGAGGCCGAGGAGGCTTTGTTCAGCGACGGCTGCGCCGCTTTCTTCCGTAAGCATTTCACAAGTTCAGCTGAGGAGCGCCTCGGTTATGTAAAGGCTGGGGAAGAGCTGCGGCGCACCGTTATCCGGAATATGCAGGAGCGTCCGCAGATCAGCTTTTATCAGGTGTCCGAATGGACCGACGAGAAGAATGGGGCAGGCAGTGCGCTGGAGGCTGTTCGCGCCCGAATGCGCGATTTGGTCATTGATATCGATCTAGCCGGGGAGGAGCTTGACCGCACCCGCGAAATACGTGTCGAGGACTTGAAATTTCAACGGCTTCCGTTTATGGATAAGCAAAATTTACGCTCCTTTATACGCGTATTTTTCGATACGGTCTATCGGCAGCAGTGGCAGCT
>DATJKM010000264.1:0-5255 GCA_035491515.1 Candidatus Udaeobacter sp.
GTTTCCGAGAAAAAAGCGGATATTCTTGTAGATTTCCATCAAGCGGTGGAACAAATTACGTTCGGCAATATCGTCATTTTTTTTAATCAGTGGAATAAGGCTTTAATTTATAAATCGATGAAGGTCGAGTCGAGGCAGATCACAGAACCGACCAACGAATCGGTTGTTCAAGGGCCTAGGGAGAGCACGGTTGAAAACTTAAAAAAAAATATTGGTCTGCTCCGTATGCGCCTAAGCACCCCGAATTTCAAAATACAATCGATCGTTACAGGCGGGGAAACACATACCCAAGTTGTTTACGGTTATGTCGAAGGCGCAGTAGATTCCGAACTGTTGAAGGAATTCGAAACTAGAGTGGAACTGCTCAGGCAGGTGGAAGTATTGGAAACCTCCTATGTCGAACAGCTAATCGAGGATTCGACCTGGTCGCCTTTCCCCCAGCACCGGTATACAGAACGTCCGGATGTGGCGGTGGCGGCTATGCTGGAGGGAAAGATAGCGGTTTTGGTGCAGGGCACGGGAGGTATATTATTATGTCCGGGCTTGTTTACGGAATTTTTCCAATCCAGCGAAGATTATTATCAAAGAACGGTTTATTCGACCATGATCCGGTGGCTCCGAATCATCGCATTTATATTGGCTTTGACGCTGCCGAGCATCTATATCGCCTTATCTACTTTCCATACCGAGCTGATTCCTACGGTTCTGCTGCTTGCGATCATCGATACGAGGGAAGGAATACCGCTGCCGGCCTTCTTTGAAGCCCTCCTTATGGAGTTTTTCTTTGAGCTGCTGCGGGAGGCGGGAGTCCGGCTGCCAAAGACGATCGGATCCACCGTAAGCATCGTGGGGGCGCTCGTCATTGGAGAAGCGGCGATCAACGCCGGTATCGCTTCGCCGATCATGGTTATCATCGTTGCGTTGACGGGCATCGCATCGTTTGCGATTCCTCAATACAGCATTGCCGTAGCGCTTCGGATACTGAGGTTTCCGCTCATGCTTTCCGCGTCAGTAATGGGAGGCTTCGGCATTATGATTGTGTTTATACTTATTTTGCTTCATCTATGTAAGCTTCGCTCGCTTGGACAACCTTATCTCGCATCCCTCGCCCCGTTTCGGTTTAGCAAGCTGCGGGATGTCGTCGTGAGGGTTCCGTTGAAAGTTTTGCTGCGATCCCTCAAAAATAACGTCTCTAAGGCAAACAAGTAGCTTACGACAAATATGAATCCGGAAAGAATGAGATATGATGAAAAAAGGCATGGTTATTATATTGTTATCGGCCGTTTTACTCATACTCCCTGGCTGCTGGAACAAGGAGGAGCTGGATGAATCCGGTTTTGCGATGGCAATCGCGCTGGATCAGGGGAAGGGTGGAGTGCTCGATTTAACAACACAAATATACCGTCCGACAAACGTGAAAAGCGTTAGTGGAGCATCGGCAAAACAAGATAGGAATCTTCTGATCAAGACGTCGGATGAATCCCTGTTTGAAGCGATCCGCGACATCCCGCTTCATTTGGGGAGAAAAGCGAAGTGGAGCCATTTACGCATTATTTTGGTGGGAGAGAAGCTGGCCGCTGCAACCGACGTCGGCAAGCTGATTGACTTTTTTTATCGTGATCATGAGCCGCGGCACACGGTTTCCATCATGATCACGAAAGGGCGTGCGGAAAAAATATTGCAAAAGACGCCTGACATTGAACAGACGATAGGCCAGCAGCTTATGCTGACCAAGCAAGTATCCTTCAAAAGTTCCGCCAAATCGATGGATACTACACTGCTCAAATTGGCACTGCAGATGAACAGCCCGGTGGGGGATTCCTCCATTACCTACGTTTATGAAGACAAGGGGAAAAAGAATATTTTAAACTCAGCTGGTCTTGCCCTTCTTAAAAAAGGAAAAATGATGGGGATCTTGTCCTCAAAAAAAGTGGAGGGACTGGTCATGCTGCGAAATGAGATTGTATCCGGGGTTATCGAAATCCCTTGTCCCGGAAAAAAACTTGAAACGGAGTCACTAGAAATTCTTAACTTTAAAACGAAATTGAAGCCAAAGCTGATAGGCAATAAGGTACACGTACAGGTAAAGTCCGAGGTGCAGGGGGCAATCGGGGAATTGAAGTGCACGAACATTAAAACAAGAAAAGATGAAGCTGAATTCGCGCATAAAATGGAGGAACAAATAAAGCATCAAATGTTTGAGACGATCCACTTTCTCCAAAAGAAAAAATCGGATATTATCGGGATTGGCAACAAGATTGCAAGTGCGCATCCTAAACAATGGAATAAAATGAAAGCAGAATGGGACGAGCAGTATGCGGAAATCCCTTTCGACATTCAAGTTAAATTACAGCTTGTCACGACCGGAACGGTAATAGGCAAGCCGGCTGTATCGGGGGAAGATAAATAGAGAGTGCTTACGAAGAGCGTTTCACTTCGTAAAGCTTTAAGGGGTGACCGGAGTGACAGAACGCATAATTGTCCTGTTGATTGTATACTGCTCGGTTTTTTTGTACGATAGTTCGCTTCTGAAAAGCAGCTCGGACAAGGGAGAGAAGGCAGTCTATATAGTCCTAATCATCATCTCGGTGTACCTCAGTGTCAGTTATGCAGCAAATCTGAACTTTATTGGGTTCTATGAAGTGGTTGATCTCACACTTACCGGCCCAGCGCGTGCAATCGAAAAATGGTTGACAGTGCCCAAACCATGATACTGCAGCAGAGGAGGAGATAAGCATGAATAAAAAGGAAACGGTTAGTCCTCAGCAAATGGGGGTTCTATTCTTCACCTTTATGACCGGATCTTCCATCATTAACATTCCGAGTCCGCTCATCGGCAAAGCGGGAAACGGAGCATGGGTGTCGCTCTTGATCTCAGGTATATTCAGTATGGCGCTGCTCGGCTGCATGCTTTATTTGCACCGGCGGTATCCCGATAAGACCTTTGTCGAATACAGCCGTATTCTGATCGGAGTATGGCCGACCGCGATTCTGTCCCTGCTTCCGCTTTCTATGATGCTGCAAATGCTGATAGGAATTATTCTCGATATCGGCCTGTTCATGAGAAGCGCGATGCTGAGAGAAACACCGACATATGCGTTCACTTCTTTGATCTTTATGGTAGCGGCCTTGAGCGTTCGGGCAGGTATCGAGGTCATCGCCAGAATGTTTTTGCTGATCATGATCCTTATCGCCGCATTTATTGCAGCCGTCTTGCTGCTAGCCATGGAGAATTATGATATATCATTTCTTATTCCCGTTATGCCGGACGGTTTAAAGCCGATACTGAAAGGCGCTTTTTTCTCATACGGTTTTCCCTATGCCGAATGCTTTCTGTTTACGATGCTTTTTCCATACGTCAAAAAAGGTAGCAACGGCAAATTAAACCGCGCTATGTTTCTGGCATTGTTCCTGAATATTGCCACTTTATGCATTTCAACGATCTGCACGATCATTCTTTTCGGACCGCTCGCCGGGGTGAAGAAGTATTCGCTTTATGAACTTGCCCGCACGATCGATGTTCAGGAAATCATCACAAGGATTGAGTCGGTTATCGGCATGTCGCTAATCGCCGGTTCCTATATGAAAGCAACGATTACGTTGTATGCGATTAGTTTGTACGTGTCGCAATTATTTAAGTTCAAAGATTATAAATTGATTGTTACGCCAATCGCGCTCATCGCTTTTCTGTATACACTGGTAGGCTTTGATTCGGATATGGATTGGGTAGAGGTCGTTTCGGTCGTTCACCCGCTCTGGGTATGGCCCGGGTTTATCCTACCTCTAGCAATAATCGTAACTGTCGCTTTGATTAGAAAGCCTTCGAGCTGACTGATAAACTAACCGCTTGATTGCTGATCGGCGTGGACGAGAAGCTTCGGCAGCTCAACGGTTACGGTAGTCCCTTGTCCCAGGCTGCTTGCCATCCGCATGGAAGCTTGTCTGCCGAATAAATGCTCAACTCTTTTCCGGGTATGGGATAATCCGATATGCCTCAGACCGGAGTTTTTCTTATGTTCTCCCATATCCCAAATCGCCTTCAGCTGATGAGGTTCAATGCCAATTCCGTCATCCTCAACTTGAATGACAAGAATCTGTCTGGAAACGGATGCGGAAATGCGTATCGTGCCTGTCGCATCTTTTGGGCAAATGCCGTGAAAAATCGCGTTTTCCACAAAAGGCTGGATCAGGTTTCGGGGCATCAGACAATCGTTAGCCTCATCTTGGATATCCCATATGACCTCAAACATATCGATATAGCGATAGGACTGAATGGCGATATAATCACGCAGCAAGCGGATTTCTTCGCTCAGCGGGATAAGGGATTGAGCCCCGTCCATTTTGACCGCATCCTGCAAAATTCGAATAAAAGAGCCGACCATACGGACAATATCGTCATTTCCTTGCTTCTGTGCCATATAAATGACAGCGTTCAATGTATTGTATACGAAGTGTGGATTGAGTTGGGAAAGCAAAAGCTCCAGCTCCAGCTCCCGTTTATCTTTTTCATGGCGAATCGATTCCTCCAAATGCACCTGAAGCTGATTGGTCATACGGTTAAAGCCAAGTCCAAGCTTCTCCAGTTCATCCCCGGTTTTAATATTTACCGAAGTGTGCAGATTTCCGCTCGATACGGCATTCATGGCATGGTATAAGCGCATGATCGGCCTTGTAATGCGGAATATAGCCGGCATCATAAGAAGCAGAATTAAAATCGTACTGGTCATCGAAAAAAATCCGAGCAAATAGATGACAATTTTCCCCCGTTCCATCAACGACGCTCGCGAAATAAATGTTACGAGCTTCCAGTTGTTACTCTCAAACCGGTCGATTAACATATAACCGCCTTTGACGGAAGAGATTCCTTCTGTTTGCTTCTCGGAGGCGGCCAGAAGGAGTGAACGGGTAAGAGCAATGTCCGGTTCCGGGCTTTTTTTCTCATATAGCAAATAACCCGCTTTATTCGTCCACAGCAATCCTTCAAAATCCGCGCTGCCGAAGTCAAGCAAAGACTCAAAGCTTTCGTAATCGAGGTTAAGAATCAGTTCTCCGATCGTGCGCCCCGGCTGCTCAATATCCTTTACAGTCACGATAAAGCTAATGATCTTTCCTTTCATTACAGAATTGCCGGTTAGAATCATGTCATGCGGCTCTGTAAAAGAATGCTCTTGACCGGACCGGATATGATTCTGATACCAATTCTCTTTTAAAAGCCCGCTAAAGTACTGATCGTTCCTTGCTTCGCTCCAAAATAC
>DATJKM010000265.1:0-4812 GCA_035491515.1 Candidatus Udaeobacter sp.
CTTCGCTTTGCGCTCAAGATAACGGACAAGCACCTGCTTGCTTTCTTGTATGGCAGACCACATCGCATTTAGCGTCGTTTCGCTCATGCGGTTTATTTGCAGCGGCTCCTGAAGCACAGCTGACCATCCGCGCTTCTCGTAAAGCTTCAAACGGAATCCGGAAATCCGGTTTAGCGTCTCTGCGCATAAATCGGCTTGCGCCGACCACTCGCGCTCCCATTCTGCGAATGCGGCCTGGCGAATCCCGCGGTCCCCATCGGATAGACGGTTATGCATTTGACCAGCGGATAAAATGTTCTTCTCGCCGTTCTTACCGGTATCGGTAAATTTCGCTCTTGATACGATCACGTTATAATAATCGCCCCAACCGTGGTAACCGTCCACTGCCAAATCTCCTGCGAGCGCCTCCAGTTCAGGAGCCATCTTCTGCTTTGCGAGCTCCCGGCGTTCGGTCAAATTAAAAGCGACCTCGGCAAGCTTCTCATGCTCAAGCAGCTTGGGCCACTCGCGATCATCAAGTCCGCGCAGTCTGTTATCGAAGCGGGTAAGTACGCCAAGAAACTTTGCAGCTAACGTTTTCACGCGGTCGCCACGCGCGTTAGCCGTGGTGTCCTTTACGTTCTGAGCCAATAAACAGGAGACGAACGACTCCGATTGGCGCAGTCTAAGTAAGACGCTTTGGAGCAGCTCCGTCATGGTCGCGATTGCTGAAGCGGGACTGCTTGCTTCCTCTGAAAGCGCGGCATCCAGCTTCGCAATATCCTCGTCAATCCCTTTCAGCTCTTGCAGGAAAGCAACCGAATCTGAGCCTCCCTCGTAAAAAACGTCTAAATCCCAGCTTTGCGGATATCCCTTATTCATCTGCTCCCATCCTCTCCTCCATAAAAAAAGCCGGGAAGCGGCCGCGTTTTTATTTGCGCAAACCTTCCCGGCGGTGTATAACTTAATTATATCCAGATTGGAGGAACTTCACCATGTCTAAACCATTGCAAATTTCGGCCGATACGGCGGTTAAACTGTCCGAGCAGCTTGGCATACCGATAGAGCACTTGATGCATATGCCGCGTCACATACTGCTGCAGAAGCTGGCAGAGCTTGCTAAGACAGATTCGCCAGCAGCACCAGAGAGCGAAGAGAAATCATGATTCCGTTCGAAAAAGCATGGCCTTATGACATTATTATGGGCGATCTCTATGTATCAAGCTGTCCCTTTTGCCATGCAGACAATGTGCTGCTCCCCGTAAAACCTACAGAAATTCAGGACATTCAGCAGGGCATGAAACGATTGCTCGTCTTCCCGTGCTGCCGGAACAAAGTGACTATTGTTGACGCAGACCGGGATTACTTGCTGACCGACCGCGTTCTTCGGAAAAAAATCCACTAAGCGGATGTAGAAATCGTTTGCTCGGACAAAACCGCGCTGTCGCCCTGAGATGTGTCGCCGGATGCGTTTACCGATCTGGCTTCCGTTTCCTCACGGATAAGCTGCCACTGCTCGCGGCTGGCGCGAATCATTGCGGCATCGACGATTTTCTTGTCATTTACGACGCGGGAGAACCACCTTACCGCATCGTTCCATTCACCGATTCGACGATTCAGCTCCCCGATCAGATACATCAGCTTGGCGTTGTTAAGCGCAACTCCCTCCACCTCGTAAACCCGTATGTATGCCTGTAGGGCAAACCGCAGAAACCGTTTTTCATCTATGTGATTCTCTTCATAACGGAATAACCAGGCAATATGATGCAAAATCCCTGCAATCACGCGGTCTTTCTCGCCTATCGCTTGCGCGGAGAGAAGCGCTAGCTTGTAGCTCGCCATCGCTTGTTTCGCGCTGCGCTCACCGCCGTAATCCTGATTTTGCCAGCGAACGCCGATTTTTTCGTGGTATTGCTTTCTTTGTTGATCGTTTAACCGCTCCATGCCATTCTCAGTCGAGGCAAAGCCGCAATTTGGGCAAACCCGGACAACATAAAAGTCAGGGTTTACTTCCGTTTTATAATAACCGCAAAAGTCAGTGTCCGTTCTAGCCGCCCTTTTGAAGCTAGGTCTAACTCGCGAGGTCATAAACGTAAATTCACAGCAGATGCATTCGATTTTAGATTGGTAGAGTGGTTCCATTAGGATCACGTCTCCTCTTCAGATGTATTCACAAAGTGGTGTGCAGGTCCGGATAGTCTGTCTATAACGATCATTTGCAGCGTTTCATCTATACCAACCTCTTGCAGTGCTCTTCGCATGCAGTCCAGCCACGCTTCCGCACGCTCAGGAGTTATTTCAAAGGGTAAATGCCTTGCCCGCATCATCGGATGTCCATACTTATCGGAATATAGCGAGGGACCTCCAAAAAACTGGGTCAAAAATAAATATTGCTTCTCTATGACAGGATCAATGTCCAGCGGGAACAAGGGCCCGAGTAACGGATGAGCCTGTACCTTTGGATAGAAGGATTCAACAATTAGCCTTAAAGTCTCAGCTCCACCTAACGCTTCGTAAAGGCTCACATTCCTATTCATCGTCAAAATCATCTCCATTTTGTAGGTATTTAGTATTATATCATAAAAAATATTTTTGCATGAAACAAAAAAAAGCCCGCATCGTACTCATACGGGCTTCATCATATAGTGCGTATTACCCATTAACCCTCATAGTCCTCTTCCCCAGGCGCTGTAAGAGATTCTCGAATGACATAGACGAAAGCACATACCAAGATGCCAGCGATTATACTCATACCCATCACTCCAACCGTTTCAAAGGTAATTCTATTGTACCATAAAAAATGCAGGAATCCAGTATTTTGGAAGCGGTTTCTTTATCGATAACAATTATTTTTATTCAGGGTCAAGTGATGGATGTCCCAGTAACGACATATACGTGTAGGAGGGGTTGTACCCCGTCGTTTTTTTGCTCTCGAATATGCCATTTCAAATAAGTGAGGAGGCGGTCTTTTTGCTGCGCGCTTTCGTCCATCCGTTATCTATAACCGCCCTTGGCGCACTAATAATAGTGCTGCTAATGAGCGTTTTTCCAACCGAAACGCTGCACTCCTCGCTTCGTGGTCTCTCTATCTGGTGGCAGGTGCTTTTCCCGGCATTATTCCCTTTTTTCGTCATCTCGGAGATACTGCTCGGATTCGGCATCGTACATTTTTTCGGCAAGCTGCTGGATCCGTTTATGAGACCTTTATTTCGGCTTCCCGGTATTGGCGGCTTTGTAGTTACAATGGGTTACATTTCCGGATATCCGGTAGGCGCACGGCTAACGGCCCAGCTCTGGGAGCAGCGGCTCGTCAATCGGACGGAGGGCGAGCGGTTAGTTGCTTTTACAACGACGTCTGATCCTATTTTCCTAATCGGAGCCGTTTCGGTCGGCTTCTTTCAAAATGCGGCGCTTGCGCCAGTGCTTGCTGCGGCCCACTATGGCGGCGGACTGATTATCGGCTTCCTCATGCGCTTCCACGATCGCCATGCGCCGCTGTCCGCTGTTAAAAAAAGCATCGATATCGCAGGCGGACTAAAAAAACGCCGGCCTTCGCGAATAGCCGAAGCGCTCAAAGCGATGCATGAGGCCCGCTTGCTTGATGGCCGCGGACTCGGAAGGCTGCTTCAGGATTCTATCCAATCGGCGCTTCGGCTTATGATTGTCGTAGGAGGACTGGTCGTTTTTTTCTCCGTCGTAATGGAGATGCTTACGCATGCCGGTATCGTTGAAGCATTGGCTGAAGCGCTCCGATATTGTTTTGGTCTGATCGGACTGCCAAAGCCGCTAGCTGATGCCGGCATATTCGGTTTATTCGAGGTAACGCTTGGCGCCCGCGCAGCAGGCACAGCGGGCACAGGGCTCATGCATCAAGCCGCGCTTGCCGCCTGGGTGCTGTCATGGGGCGGCTTATCGGTTCATGCACAAATTGCAAGTCTGCTCAGCAGAACCGATTTGCGTTATCGTCCTTTTTTACTCGCCAGACTGCTGCACAGTTTTATTGCGATGGCGCTTGTTTACTTGCTTTGGGGCTGGCTGGGCCCCTAATTCACCTATTCAAACACGTGAGCCTGCGGCTCATTGAATTTAAAGGCAATTTCCTATATCATCTTAAGTACTATGAAGATCGGAAGGAGATTTACCTTTGAAGTATGCGGTTATTGATCGAGGCGATTCTTTATCCAGGACGTTAGCAGAGAAATTCCATACACTAGCTGCAGAGCGCGGCTTCACAAGAAATGATGAAGCACCTGAAATTGTCATTTCCATCGGGGGAGACGGAACGCTTCTGCTGGCCTTTCATAAGTACGTGGATCAAATTACGAATGTCGCATTTGTCGGCGTTCACACAGGCCATCTTGGCTTCTATGCCGATTGGCAGGCAGACGAGCTTGAGGATCTTGTAGCGATGATGGCTCATGAAACACCTAGAATAGTCAGATACCCGCTTGCGGAGATTGAGCTTGAGACGCCGACTGAAACCCGCCATTACATAGCCTTAAATGAATTCACGCTCAAGGGTGTGGATGGAACACTCGTAGCTCAAATTAACATTAATGACGAGATGTTCGAAATGTTCCGCGGCGACGGTATCGTCATCTCTACCCCTTCGGGAAGTACCGCGTACAACAAAAGCTTAGGCGGCGCCCTCGTCCATCCGTCGATAGAATCGCTGCAGATCGCGGAAATCGCATCGATTAACAATCGCGTGTACCGTACGCTCGGATCTTCCGTGCTGCTGCCGAAGCATCATCATTGCGATATCCTTTCCAAAAAAGAGCAGCGGCTCCAGCTCACCATCGACCATCTCAGCATCACGCGCATCGACATTCG
>DATJKM010000266.1:0-24661 GCA_035491515.1 Candidatus Udaeobacter sp.
ACGAACAACTCATCCGCTGAGCTGCGGTTTACCGTCCAAATAACAGGGATATTTTTTCCGAGCGCGTAACCTGCTGCAAAATAAACGTCAGGCGAAGGTTTAGTTAAATCCGCAATAATAAGCTTACAATCTGAAATTAGCTCAATCGGATGATTTTCACGACTGCCCATTTCTGATCGATGAAACAAACGCGGCAAATACCCGCACTGCTCTATTTTTGGAAATACGCTCTCCGACCATTCTGTACAATTGTCATCATCGTCTGAAAGTAAAACAAAGCATGACTTTAACTTTCTTCCTCCGGCTCTTGCAGCCGCTTCGCTCCATCCTTTCTCCGTCAGCATAAAGGTCATTCCTTCCCTTATGATTAACCGCTCCTCTTTCAACTTCTCAATAATATAGACCAGCTCCTGCAAGTTTGGAGAATAGGTTATATTATAGCTCTGAGACAACGGATGAATAACGACGGGATCGTCCGGCCCTTCTGAATGTCGAAATAAGTACTGCAGCAGACGGCCTTCTTTCTCCTCGATTGTCACTGGAATGTTCGGAGAATTTTCTATCGCGGCTAAATCCCCGATCGACAGCATTACAGCTTCACCGCAATCAGACTGTTCCCGGATATAAGCCGATATGATGGGAAATCGTTTGCTTTTGATTTGATAAGAGAATGCGTTAATTGCATTGTAGCTATCTCTCATTAGACTGTAAGAGCCGCCTGGTGCGCAATAACAGCCTAAATAAAGATCATGCATGCCTTTTTCTTCTATTTGCACGATCTCAGAACAAAACAAACACCGTTTCTTTTCCATTATCGTAATTCACCCCTATAAGCTTATCATTCGCACATCTTATCGGATATTAGGGGTTTTGTGTGATTAATATTTTTTAATCCGGCATGGTAATTTTTTCTTATGCTTCATTTGCTCTTCAATTAGCTGATTTTCATATTCCAGATCTAGAATGGTTTTGTATAATACATCGTTTTCCCCGTACTGTAAATCGATTTCACGATAAATATCACTTAGCGGCGGCGGTGGCGGCTGATTCCGAAACTGCGTTTCCATGTAATAGCCGCTCTCAATTCTTCTTGACGCGATCTTATTCCTCGTACGCGAAGGAGGTTGGCTTATATAATTAAAATGCATGATCATTTTGAGAATTAAAGCTGAAATAAGCATCACTGTTCCTGATTTCCAAGAATCCGTTAATCCCAGGACAAGAACCGAGAAGATGATGGCTGGAAAAATAAAAAGGAGTGTAAAAAGAGCTATAAAAAGCTTTATAACTAATCTCCCAATATCCTTCATTATTTTGCTCCTTTAAACATAATTCATCTCCATTCATGATATGCTGCAACAGGTTATCCCTATTTTATATAATGCATTACCACTCCACACCCCAAGCGGATTCGTAGCCTTTATTGACAGAATGCTGCGGCATCGCCTCGGTCCTCGACTGTTTAAATGTATTATCCGTCCCCATATAATTAGCAAAGTACTTGCTTTCCTGTCTGCGGATTCGTCTTGCTTCTTTACGTTCAGGCGCTGTTTCAAATATTAAACGCTCTTCGTCCGATTCTGCGATCACCCCCGGTACTTCCGTCGGTTTGCCGTCGTCGCCGAGCGCAACGAAGGTCAAAAAGGAGGTAGCGCACACCTTGCGCCCGCCCGTAAGCAGATCCTCCGTCACAACGCGGACGAAAACTTCCATCGAAGTTTTATGTGACCAGGTAACAAAAGCGGATAAGCTTACGGCATCGCCTTTTTTTACGGGATGAAGAAAATCTACAGAATCGGTTGATGCCGTTACTACGGGACGACGGGCATGCTTGGTAGCGGCAATCGTAGCCACATCATCTATATAAGCCATTAACTTGCCTCCAAAAATCGTGCCGTGATGATTCGTATCCGGAGGCAGGACGATAGATTCCTTTATTGTCAGCGAAGCTGACGCCGGCCTTGATGGCAGCTGCCATACTGGTTGATCCAACATTTTCATGGTAACACCTTTTTTCTAATTAAGATTTTCGATCACGCTAAGTTTACACTTCCATCACATATAGGTAAAATACATATATCGAATAGTTTTCATTCCTTTTCATAATACTTAATCGTAGAAAAACAAATCCTGCGCAAAAGCTGAAGGAGAACAGCTGATGGACCTGAAACATTTGAATTACTTTGTAGCCGTAGCTGAAGCCGGCAGCTTTACTCAAGCGGCGCGCAAACTGCATGTTACCCAACCTTCTTTGTCCAAAATGGTACGTCTGCTGGAGGAAGATCTCGGCGTTCAGCTAATTGACCGTTCTTCGAAACAAATAGAGCTAACAGATGCCGGCATGACTATTCTCCGTTCGGCCAAACACATTATCCAATCGTTCGAGCGCATGTCCAGCGATTTGGAGGAAGTCGTTAAACTAAAAAAAGGAACGCTTCGCTTGGGCATCCCACCCATGGTTGGCGGTTATTT
The DNA here is from genome assembly GCA_035491515.1 of Candidatus Udaeobacter sp. GTDB lineage: Bacteria > Bacillota > Bacilli > Paenibacillales > Paenibacillaceae > Pristimantibacillus. The sequence continues at coordinate 2,473 of DATJKM010000266.1, forward strand.
TCTGCCTTCAATTATCGAAAAATTTTTAACACACTATCCGGAAATCCGTCTGCATGTCATTGAACAAGGCGGGAAAAGCTTAGAACATGATATTATCCAGGGCGAGTTGGATTTCGGTATGGTTATCCTTCCCGTTAAAGATATTGAACGGTATCATATCCTCCCCTGCATCAATGAAGACCTGCGTCTTGTCGTTCATTCCGAACATAGGCTAGCTTCGCAACATACGATCCGGATGAGCCAGCTTGAACAAGAGCCTTTTATTATGTTTCGCAAGGATTTTACCATCCATCACCTGATCAGAGAGCAATGTGAAGCAGCCGGCTTTGAGCCCCGCATTGTATTCGAAAGCTCTCAGTGGGATTTTATGACGGAAATGGTTGCTGCAAAATACGGAATTACCCTATTGCCCGAAAGGATCTGCCAGCAGCTTGAACCTAAACGTTTTGCTTCGATATCAATCGTCCAGCCTTCGATTCCGTGGCAATTATCTATGATTTGGCGGAAGGACAAATATTTATCCTTTGCCTCCCGGGAATGGATTCGTTTCATGGAGTCCGAGCTCGAACAAAATAGATGATCCGCGTCATATTGGCTGCTGATTTGTTCCCGATGGGCTTTTGCGGTCTATTCCTTACAAAACAATAAGCCCGAACAAGTTCGTCCGGGCCGGCAGCCATTAAATCAATGAATATTTCTCACGCAAATCCTCGCGAAGCGTGACCGCAGAATCTTCTCGAATATAGTGACACACATACGAGCGTCGCCAGCGATCCGTGCTGCGGTTCCGGTTTGAGGAGTGAATTAACAGCTCGTGGAAAAAAAGAATATCACCCTTCTCCATCATGATTGGAATTTGCTGATTCAAATCAATGCCCTCCGTCTCGTCCGTCCATGCTTCATGCTCTTCGAGGTTTTTCACTTTGCCATGCGGCAGAAGTCCAAGCTTATGCGTGCCCGGAATAACCCAGAGACAGCCGTTTTGTTCATCCACCTTCTCTTCCATCGCAATCCAAGCTGCAACCATCGTCATCGGATCGTTCTTAATATAGTAATAATCCTGATGCGCTGCTTGACCGTGAGAGCCCGGCTCCTTGTAGAAGAACATACTTTGTACGCAAACCGCTTCCTTCCCCATGAGTTGAGCGAGCGTGCCGCGAACGATCGGCAGCTTCATCACTTGGCGGGAGAAGCCGTCATGCTGATGGGGGTTGAACAGCCTTGTCGAAAAGCGTGCTTTATCTGAGGTTCTAGCCCATTCCGGCATCTCTTCCAGCGATGCAGATCGAATCTCGAATATGTGTCTGTTAAATGCATCGATTAAATCGGCGCTGCAGCCCTTTTTTATTAAAATAAAGCCGTCTCTTTTGTACTGCTCAAGCTGTTCATTGGATAATGGCTTCAAAAGTTCCCTTTGCGCAGTAATCATAGTCGTATTCCCCTTCCAACACGCGAGTGTAATCGATGCTTTCTTCATGCGTCGATATATTTGAATTTTACTGCGGCCAGCCTTATTCAACAATGGCTCTGATTATCAATATTATGTCTGTAATTGATATCTAGCAGTAAGATCCTTTGATGCGTGATCGGAAAAGCCACCGGTTTACTTTACGTGATAGTTTAATCGGACCAATGAAGCTCCTAGCGTCCTTCTATATATCCAATTGTTTCGAATTGCTCGTTTACAAAAGAACTTATTTATTATAAAATTCTTTATAGCGAACATTTTTGTTCGCGATTAATGTTTTTGTCGGGAGGTAGAAATGTCATGTCCAAATCCATAAAAATCTTATGTCTTACGTTGCTGATAAGCGTCTGTATATTCCCGGCTTCCGCATTTGCTTCATCAAGTAAAGCAACATCAGAGAATAAGAAAAGCTTCTTGGACAATATCTTATCTGTTTTCTCCGTATCAAAGAGCAACAATAATCAAAATCAAAATCAGAATAAAAATGATAATAACCAAAACAACAGTAAAAATCATTCCAATCAATCGGATAAACATAAGGTTGATAAGGATTGGGATTCAAAGGACTTGTTTGACTGGTGGGATGATGATGACTGGTGGGATGAAATCTGTTGGTGGGATAAGAACAAAGACGATTCTTTTAAATTATGGGAGCGCTATTATTGCTATTAATTCCGTTATTTCGATAAACCGTTGGCTGATGCCAACGGTTTTATTAATTTCTCCTGTGCATTTCCTTTACCCAATCATCACGCCCGGATTCCTTCTACGTCTATAGGCGAAGAAACAAAAACAAAAAAGTGATAGAATAGTTGAAGATAAACAGAAAGGCGGAGAATACATGATACATCATTTCATCATCGAACCAAAAACGTATACAGCCTTCGAAAACGAAGAAGCGCAAATAGAAAAATGTAAGGAATGGGGCTTATTGTCCGAGAAAGCTTCCAAAACAAAAGCGTTTTTCTATAAAGGAAGCGGTACAAATCTAGCTTGCAGCATTGTCGGTTATGTCGATCGGCTGACGGCGGTCATCTCATTCGACAACGAACAAAAACATTGCATCCACCCCTCTTACCTGAAGGAAATGCAAGCTTCGAATTACGGCCAGAAGAGCTCAGCTGCTGCGGAAGAGTCTTCAATTTTAGAAACTATGAGTGTTGAAGCAGAACAACCATTAACGCAGGTTGTGGAGCAAGAGCCGCCTGTAGAGAGTGCACAGCCTGACGAGGATAACTTACCTAAAGAGGCTGAGGCTGAGGCTCCGACAAAAGCGAAAACCAAAAAAGAAAAAGCGCCAAAGCTTCAGCTTCCTGAAGAAAAGGTCAAAATGGTCGCTACCGTCAAAGATTTTACTACCGTGCCGAACAATTTTTCCGATACGGAAGATGAAGTGGTCATCTACGAAGCGGTTGCCATAGCAGATCCGGCCACCGATGTCGGCGCAGCCTGGTCCAGCCACAGCGCCACGCTTAAAAAATTGGAGTTGGAAATCGGGGACACCATTCATTTCGAAGGTAAAATAGTAGCTAAGAAGCTCACGAAGCACCCTATTCCTTACAAAATCAATAATCCTGCAAAAATACAAAAAGAAAAATCCGAATAGCGTTCCGTAAATAGGAAGAGGCTGCTGATTTAAACCTTCGTTTGGTTAAAACAGCAGCCTCTTATTTATTAAAAATCCTAAATTATCAACCTGAATGTTTACTAACGAATCCGGTAGCTTAGATCATTCCAACGCAGCTCATCGGCTTAACGGCATCTACCTGGTTAATGATCAGGCGGAAGCGGTTGCCTAGATCGACTAGCGAGGCGTTAAGTGCTGCGCCGGAACGTACGATACGCGCTGGATCCGCTTTGCCCCCGATAAATTTCAAACCGATTATGAAATTTGCTCTAAACGGTACGTATAGCCGCAAAAAGAGCAGCGAAACAGGACACTTTTGTCACCTATCGTAATGGTCAGCCTATCATCATCTTCGACTTCAATGTACTCTCTTCCATGCTCGTCACGGTCTCCTGTTGCAAACATTGACGTCTTATTTCCGCACTCGCATTCAAAGTTCATCATCTTAAGGTTGCTCCTCTATTTTTATTGATTGCATGCACAATAATCATAATCAAACAAATGACTGCTATCCCTGCAGTATAGCCTCCCAAAATATCGGTTATGTAGTGTACATGGAAATAAACCCGGCTCAAACCCATCATGAAGATTAGAAGGAACGCAGCGCTAGCACTGAACATCTTTACGATGTTGGATACTCCTCTGACTTGTATAATGGTGCATGCAGCCAAGCCGAGCATCACCATCGCCAGCATCGCGTTCCCGCTCGGAAAGCTTGCGCCGTCCGCTTCGATCCCCCATGCGGACACTGGCCTTGACCGGTCGACCCACATTTTGAGCAATAAATTGAATGCGTATGCCGCACTTACTCCTACAATAATTGATACGCCTCGCAGCACTCCTCTCCACCAACCGATCATAAAGCTGGCTATGAGTGTTATGCCTAAAATAACAATCGACGAGCCAAGATACGAAAACAGCTTAAATACAGCAGTTGACCCTTCACTCTTCATTTCTGCCATGAGCGCCTCCGCTGATCGATCAAATGCATTACCATTCTGCTCCGGGACAGTCGCCACTAAAACTGCAAGCAGCATCAAGCTCAAAATTAGTGTAATAACCCACCCGTTCCATTCCTTACGAATAAATACCAGCCTCCATTTACCTCGGTTTCATTGCTTCATCGTGTCAGCTTCGATATAATTATCGATGACATTATTATATTACAAAAACAAGGTCAAGGAAGGGTAACGATTAATATGTACATAGCTGATAAATGGATGGATTACGAGGTCATAGATACGGGTGATGGAGATAAGCTCGAGCGCTGGGGCAATTACACGCTTCGCCGTCCTGATCCGCAAATTATTTGGCCGATTGCAAATGAAACAGGACTTTGGAAAAAAGCGGACGGTCACTATCACAGGAGCAACTCCGGCGGCGGTCAATGGTCAATGAGCCCGTCCCTGCCTGAACGCTGGACAATCTCTTATGGAGAGCTTAACTTTCACATCAAGCCGACCAACTTTAAGCATACCGGCTTATTTCCTGAGCAAGCGGTGAACTGGAGCTGGATGATGGACAAAATCAGATCAGCCGGACGGCCGATTCGCGTCTTGAATCTATTCGCATATTCCGGGGGCGCGACAGTAGCCGCTGCCGCTGCAGGCGCTGAAGTGTGCCACGTGGACGCAGCCAAGGGCATGGTTCAATGGGCCAAGGAAAATGCCCAGCTGTCTGGACTGGAGTCCGCACCCATCCGCTACATTACGGACGATGTATTTAAATTCGTCCAACGCGAGCAGCGCCGGGGCAAACAATATGACGCGATCATTATGGATCCTCCCTCCTATGGACGCGGACCGAACGGAGAAACGTGGAAGCTGGAAGAAAATCTGTTTCCGTTTCTTCAATCCTGCACTTCTATTTTGTCTGACAATCCGTTATTTCTGCTAATAAACTCCTATACGACCGGACTATCGCCTTCCGTGCTGCACAACCTGCTGCATATGACGATGAATGCCAAATACGGCGGCGAGATCAATTGCGGGGAAATCGGTTTGCCGATTACGAAATCCGGCCTTAATTTGCCTTGCGGAATACTGGGACGTTGGGAGTCTAAGTAATGCCAATCACTGTTTTATATGAGGATAACCACCTGCTGGCTGTTGTGAAGCCGCCCGGCGTTTTGTCGCAAGAGGATGACACGGGCGATGCTGACATGCTGACGCTGCTTAAGCAGGATTTAAAGGAACGGCATAATAAACCCGGAAACGTATTTCTCGGCCTCGTTCACCGTCTTGACCGCATGGTTGGCGGCGTTATGGTTTTTGCGAAAACATCGAAAGCTGCCTCCAGATTATCCGAATCAGTTCGCAGCCGCCAATTTGGCAAGACGTATGTCTGTGTTGTGCAGGGCAGCCCGAGCAAGCCGAAAGCCCGTTTAACGCATTATATCCTTAAGGATAATAAGCATAATCGGGTTACCGTCTATAACAAGCCGACGAATGAAGCAAAAGAAGCCATTTTGGAATACGAGGTTGCAGCCGTGTCCGGTCGTTATTCGCTGATCGCGGTTAAGCTGCATACGGGAAGACCTCATCAAATTCGGGCACAGCTCGCGCATATCGGCTGTCCGTTAGTGGGTGATCTTAAGTATGGTGCGAAGCCAACCGGCGGTATCACCGATATCGCATTATGGTCGACTTCGGTTTCAGCTCCTCATCCGGTAACGAAGGAATGGATCAGCTTCCGGTCGATACCAAGCGGCTCTGATGCCTGGTCCTGGTGGTCAGGCGAGCAGCTCGAAGCCGCCTCCAGCATGCTCAGCAATACGTAACAAGGAAGGACAAATTTCATATGCGCCGAAAACGGCATCTTAAATTTCAAGCCGTTCTATTAGTACTTTGTTTTTTTGGTTTACTAATTATTTTTTTGACGCCCTCTATTTTCGAGAGGGCTTCTGCACCACCTGATTCTTATCGTCCAACGACAGCCGGGACTACGAAGGATGAACAGGCAGCAATCACGCCATCTCCATCTCCTGCCGCTACCAAACCGCCCGCGCCTCCTAAGCCTGTATTTGCCGATGCGGTATGGATGGCTGTAGGCGATGTCATGATGCATACGCCGCAGCTGCCCGGCTCTTTTGACAAAAAGACAAACCGATACAACTTCAATCCTTTTTTTGCAGAGGTTAAGCCTATTTTGGAGCAAGGAGACTGGGTTATCGCCAACCTGGAGACGCCTATTGCCGGCGCGGATTACGGCTTCGACGGATACCCGCGGTTCAACGCGCCAATCGAACTGGGGGAAGCCCTCAAGAAAGCTGGATTTAATCTGATAACAACTGCCAACAATCATTCGCTCGATCAAGGTGAAACAGGAGTGCTGCGTACGCTGAAAAACCTGAGGGCGCTTCATATTCCGACTAAAGGAACAGCCGCATCGCAAGCGGAAGCGGATAAAATCGTTTTATCGGAGAAATCCGGCATCGTCATGGGATTGCTTGCATACACCTATGGAACGAACGGTATTCCCATTCCTGAAGGCAAGCCTTATCTGGTATCACTAATCGATGAACAAAAAATAAAAGCGGATATTTCAAAACTTCGCAAAGCGGGAGCCGATTTCATTACAGTATCTCTTCATTTCGGTACCGAATATCAAGTTACGCCAAATGATGAACAGAAGCGTCTTGCAAGAGCACTTATAGCAGCTGGAGCGGATATTATTGCCGGCTCGCATCCACATGTTGTCCAGCCGTACGAGGTCGTTGAAACAACTGATGCGAATGGCCATGTGAAAAAAGGACTTATTATTTATTCTATGGGTAATTTTATTTCAAATCAGCGGGGCGATACGAAGGATTGCGGGGTTATTTTTAAAGTAAATGTACGTAAAAACATGACGGACGGTACCGTTGACCTAACCGAAATTGAAACGATTCCAACATGGGTTCATCGTTACAAGCCCGATCGTTCCTACCGTTATCGCATACTTCCGATCGAAGATACGATAACTGCTTCAAATGATACTTTGCTAAAAGAAGCCGACTACGATTTGCTTCAAAAAAATTACGATTTGCTGCGCAATCGGCTCGATTCCATGAAATAGACGGCGTCCCCTGCAGCGTTTACAAGTTTGCAACCTTGCCTAATAAGTACACCAGCAGCTGCTGGTTGTGAGAGGAAATGCGGTCCAGCGATTGTTCGATCATTTCGGTCCGAATCGTTGAACCGCGCTCCGCTTCCGCTTTGCCCTTCTCCGATACAGAAACCCAAACAATTCTTCGATCATTATCGTCCCTCGTGCGTTCAATCAGCTCGTTTCTTTCCATCCGATCAAGCAGCGTCGTAATTGCAGCCGGAGTAGTTGACAAATACTGAAGCAGATCCGACGGCTTCATCGGCTGATGCTGCAGCAGAAGCTCGAGCACATTTAGCTGCCCTTCCGTCAAAGGAGCCAGCGACTGTTCCAAGTTATTTTTCCAATCCCGCGAAAGCCTCGTCCATAATCGGGTAAATTCTCCAGATACCATAGCTCACACCAGCCTTCTGTCAATTTCCACCTATTTGATATTTATTATAGCAGTCTTAATTGTCGAATAAAAGATTAACCCAATTAATAATTTGCGATATTAATCGATACAATAATGAACATTATGACAGTGTTAGACATACAATGAGGCGAAGGCCCAGCGCCATGTCTGTTTTTGCTTAATGAGTAAGGAGCGTGAACCCAGTGGAAGAAAGAAAAGCTTTAATTATTCAAAAAATTAAAAACTACGGTATAGTAAAGGACCCACAATTGCTGGACCGCCCGGATGAGCTGGTACCATTGTGGGTCATGCTTGAAGCTATTTTAGAAGTGATTGAACGTTTTGATCCGCCTAATCGCCCTTTTGATTAACATCTGACAGTGAGCGTGCAAGCGTGTTCGTGATGACATCATTTTTCTCTACCGGGAACATCAGCTTACCTATCGCTTTACGCTCTTCAATTGGCGCTTTCTCCGATACAACAGCCAGCTTCGCTCCAGAAGCGGTGAGCGCAACGATTTCTTTCGCTTCCTTGCAATAATAAGCTCCGACCAGCGAAGCGCCGTTCGGACGCACTCGTTTGCCTTCTTTGAATTCAAACGTTTGAACGCCCTTGCCGCCTCTGCCCTGAATCGGATAATCGAGCAGCAGTGAACGCTTTGCGAATCCAATATCGGTAATGACGAGCACTTCGCCCTCATCCTCAGCTACCCATTCCGCGGCGATAAGCTCGTCTCCATCCTTAAGCTGTATGCCTCTTACGCCCGTTGCTACTCTTCCCATCGGATTAACCTCAGTCTCCGAAAACCGTATACTCATACCTTGCTTCGTGATGAGCATGATTTGCTTCGAACTGTCGCTAAGCACTACCCGAATGACCTCATCGCCATCGGAAACTTTGCATGCCGCTACAGCGGTTGACCTTGTCGTTGCATATTCCTTAAGCTCGGTCCGTTTAACTTGGCCTCGTTTGGTTACGAAGACAAGCGAAGCGGTTGAGGCTAGAATATCTTTAATCGGGATGACGCTTACGATCGAATCATCCTTCGGAATCGGAACGACGTTGACGATAGCAGTTCCAGTGTCCTTCCATTTGAATTCCGGTATTTGGTGAACCGGCAATAAATAATATTGGCCCTTTCGCGTAAACAGAAGCAAATTGTCAATCGTATTGACCTCAAACAGCTCCCGCACGAAATCGCCTTCCTTGACTCCCGCGTTTTGCAGCTCTCCGCCCGATCTCGTGAACGACAGCATGCTCGTCCGTTTCACGTAGCCTTCATGGCTTAGCGTTACGAGAACATCCTCCGGTGTAACCAGCACTTCAAGGTTAACCTTCAGCTCCTCAATTTCGCCGACAAGATCAGATCGGCGGTCAATTCCATATTTCGTCCGGATTTCCAGCAGCTCATCCTTTATGACGCCAATCAGCTTCTTTTCGCTGGCCAAGATCGATTTCAAGTAAGCGATTTTTTTCAACGCTTCCTTAAGCTCTTTCTCAAGCGTAGTAATCTCCAAATTCGTTAAGCGATAGAGCTGCAACGTGAGGATTGCGTCCGCTTGGCGGGCTGTAAAGCTGAATTTAGCGATCAGGTTATCCTGCGCATCCGCACGGTTCTTGGATGCTTTGATCGTTGCGATGACCTCGTCCAATATATTGAGCGCCTTAACTAAGCCCTCGACCACATGAGCCCGATCCTCAGCTTTCTCAAGATCGTATTTCGTCCGGAACGTAACGACTTCCTTCTGATGCTCGATATAAGCGGATAAAATTTGCTTTAAACCAAGCTGCATCGGCGTTTTGTTCACAATCGCCACCATGTTAAAGCTATAAGCGACTTGCAGGTCCGTCTTCTTGAAAAAATAAGCTAAAATCCCTTGTGCATCCGCGTCCTTCTTGAATTCCACAACGATACGAAGACCATTGCGTCCGCTCTCATCGCGAACTTCAGCGATTCCCTCGACCTTTTTCTCCAGCCGGATGTTCTCCATAGCGGTAACCAGCCTTGATTTCACGACCTGATAAGGAATTTCTGTAATGACAAGCTGCTGCTTGCCGCCACGCATTTCCTCAATAGCTGTTTTGGCGCGTAAGTAAATACGCCCTTTGCCGGTGGCGAAAGCATCCCGAATGCCTTCCTCGCCCATGATGATGCCTCCGGTCGGAAAATCGGGGCCTTTCACATAGGACATAAGCTCCTCAAGCGTAAGCTCGGGGCTACTCATAAGCGCAATACAAGCATCAATAACCTCGCGCAGGTTATGGGGCGGAATTTCCGTGGCGAAGCCGGCAGAGATCCCGCTTGTTCCGTTTACGAGCAAATTGGGGTACCGCGACGGCAGCACCACAGGCTCCTTCGTCGTATTATCGAAATTATCTTTGAATTGTACGGTTCGTTTCTCGATATCTCTAAGCAGCTCCATCGCGATTGGCGACAAGCGTGCTTCCGTATAACGCATCGCTGCAGCTGGATCATCATCCTGCGAGCCCCAGTTGCCGTGACCGTCCACGAGCGGGTGCCCCATCTTCCACGGCTGCGCCATCCGCACCATGCCTTCATAGATGGATGAATCGCCATGCGGGTGATAGTTACCCATTACGTCGCCGACCGTTTTGGCCGATTTACGGTACTGCTTGTCCGGCGTATTGCCTGAATCATACATCGCATATAGAATACGACGCTGCACCGGCTTTAAGCCGTCGCGAACGTCAGGAATCGCGCGGTCCTGAATTATATACTTTGAATAGCGCCCAAAGCGGTCTCCTACAACCTCCTCCAAAAACGCCGGTAAAAATTGTTCCAGCATACTCATGCAGAACTCCCCCTATTCCTCATATTCCATAAAGTCGACATTCTCGACAATCCATCGTTTGCGCGGGTCAACCTTATCTCCCATAAGCGTCGATACTCTGCGCTCCGCTTTTGCCGCATCCTCGATTTGCACTTGTAGAAGCGTCCGTTTCTCCGGATCCATCGTCGTTTCCCACAGCTGCTCGGGATTCATCTCTCCCAGTCCTTTATACCGCTGCAGCTCATAGTTCTTGCCATATTCCTTTAAATAATTTTGGAGCTGCTCGTCCGTCCAAGCATAACGGATCGTTTCCAGCTTCCCTGATTTACGGGTAATTTTGTACAATGGCGGCTGTGCGATATATACGCGTCCCAAGTCGATTAACGGCTTCATATAACGATAGAAAAAAGTAAGGAGCAGCACTTGTATATGGGCACCGTCTGTATCCGCATCCGTCATAATGATAATTTTATTATAGTTGCATTCCTCGGCTGCGAACTCCGAGCCGACGCCCGCACCGATTGCCGAAATAATCGCTTTATACTCGTCGTTTTTCAAAATATCGATAAGCTTTGCTTTCTCCGGATTCATCGGCTTGCCCTTAAGCGGCAGCAGCGCCTGTAATTTTGAATCACGGCCTTGCTTTGCAGAGCCTCCTGCGGAATCCCCTTCCACAATGAACAGCTCCGTGCGCGTAACGTCTTTAGACTGCGCCGGGGTTAGCTTGCCATTTAGATTGGAGCTCTCGCTTTTTTTCTTGCCGCTGCGTATTTCTTCACGGGCTTTACGCGCCGCCTCACGCGCTTTCGATGCCTGAAGCGATTTCTTTAGCAGCATTTGCGCGATTTGGGGGTTTTCCTCCAGAAATACCTGCATCTTCTCGGAAACGATCGCATCTACCGCGCTCCGGGCCGATGAGCTGCCGAGCTGATCCTTCGTCTGACCGACGAACTCCACCTCGGACATCTTAATATTAATGACAACCATCATCCCTTCGCGCAAATCATTGCCCTCAAGGTTTTTGTCTTTATCCTTCAGCATAGCCGTTTTACGGGCATAGTCATTCATGACGCGCGTATAAGCGGTTTTAAAACCGGTTTCATGCGTACCGCCGCCTCGCGTCGGGATCGAGTTAACGAAGGAGGCGATCGTCTCCGTGTAACCGTCATTATACTGCAGAGCTACCTCAACCTCAATTTCATCCCGTTCGCTTGCAAAGTGAATCACATCATGCAGCACCGTCTTGTTCTCGTTCAAAAATTGAACGAATTGGCGCGCTCCGCCTTCATAGTGAAACACATCCTGCTTGCCGCTGCGGTCGTCTTTAATCGACACCTTAAGCCCGGAGTTCAGAAACGCGATCTCCTGCAAGCGCTCAGCAAGCGTATCGTAGTTAAGGGTCGTTCCGTTCTGAAACACGCGTCCGTCGGGCTTGAACGTAACCTTCGTGCCTGTCCGGTTCGTCGTCCCAATGATCTCTAACCCGCGAACCGGCTCCCCGACATGCTCCCGGCCAGTCTCATCCACCCAGTATTCAAAGCGCTGTCTATGAATTTTGCCGTCACGGAAAATTTCAACCTCCAGCCATTCCGATAAGGCATTCGTAACCGAAGCGCCTACGCCGTGCAAGCCGCCGGATTTTTTGTAGCCCCCGCCGCCAAACTTGCCGCCCGCATGCAAAATGGTAAAAACAACTTGTGGTGTCGGAATACCGGTCTTATGCATGCCGGTTGGAATCCCCCGCCCGTTATCATGGACGGTTACCGCGCCGTTCTTGTGCAGCGTTACTTCTATTGCCGAACAAAATTTGGCCAAATGCTCATCGACCGCATTATCGACAATTTCCCAAACGAGATGATGCAGTCCTGAACTGCTTGTACTGCCTATGTACATGCCCGGCCTTTTCCTTACTGCAGTTAAGCCCTCAAGCACCTGTATATCATCGGCCTCGTAGTTCCGGTCTGCGGCCGCTGTATTTGTGAAGAGATCTGTTTGCTCTGTCATGAGCGTCCCCCAATCTGTTGTCACGTTTCCGTATCTTCAAGCTATTTTAATTCAAGATGTCCTGTTTCGTAAAGACACCAAAGGAGACGACCAGTGCGAACGCCCCCCAAATCATAAGAACCGTAAGGGAAAACGGCAGTGTCATTCCTTCTATTGGAGGCGGCGATCCATCCAGATAACTGGTGAGCTTAAGATTAACGGCAAACAAATATTTAGCGCTCGTCCATGTCGATGTCATGCCTGACAAAATCGTTCCCGTAATGACTGCGGCCATCATCGTTACCATGCTTGCAGCTGTACTGCGGATGAGCACGGACACCATAAATGCAAGAAGCGCAACCGTCATTGCTGAAAACCATGCTAACCCAGCCTGCATCAAAATATATTGCCACTGGGATACGGCATGCGCATGTGTAAAATCAATGGCCGACCCGCTTATTCGGAACCCGGTAAACACGGACATCGTCCAGCCTTCATACCCAAAAAACAAGCCAGAAATCAAATAACAGAGTATTGCAGTTATGACAACTGTAAGCGATACGTATAAAACCAGTACAATAAGCTTGCTTAGCAGCACTTTCCACCGTTTAATCGGTCTAGTGAGCAGCATTTTAATCGTGCCCGACGTTCGTTCACTTGATACAATGTCCGATCCTAGCGCTAAGACCAGAAGTGGAATAAATAAGGTAACTGCGTTGTCCAAAAAACTTCTCGTAAACGTTACCCCGTTCGGGGCGTTAGGATTAACATCATGATCCAAATAATATTGCAGCTGCTGCACAGCTGCGCGCCTGCTGCGCTTCCACTCTTCCGGAATTCGGTCGCTTGCAAGCGTATTTTCTAAATCAGTCATTTGCTGCAGCACCTGATTGCGCCAATCCGAAAATTTGGCAGCGTTGTTCTGTGCAACCTTCAGCTCAGCGTAAGTAAAAATAGGAATAAGCGCAAGCAAAATGAGAATAATTACGAAAAATCTTTTTTTCTTCCAAACTTTCAGCATCTCGTTTTGGATGAGCGGCAATAAGTTAACCATATGTTTCACCTTCCGTCAATGTTAGAAACAGCTCCTCCAGCGTTGGTGCTATTTGATGGACGGACATGACGCCGATTTGCTGCTCAACGAGCTTCTCTACGCTACCGGGTATTTGATCAGCGGACATCGTTGTAATAATGGCATCCTCCATATTGGCGATCAACCCTTCATCAAGCTGATGGGCATCGCTTCCAATCATTTGAATATCATGATTGCGAGCTAATATCTGCTTGCCCAATTCCGGATTGTCCAGCTGCCAAACCACGTAGCCGCTGGCCTGCTTAATTAGGTCGGATACACATCCTTCCGCAAGCACTCTTCCGCCGTTAATTATAGCGACCCGGTCACATAAAAGCTGGATTTCACTTAATAAATGACTCGATATAAAAACGCTCATACGCTGCTCGGCAAGCATTCGGACAAATTCACGCAGCTCCTTTATTCCTTTTGGATCAAGCCCGTTCGTCGGTTCATCCAAAATGAGCAGCTTCGGTCTGCCAAGCAGCGCTTGGGCGATCCCTAGCCGCTGCCGCATGCCCAGCGAATAGGTTTTGACCTTTTCATGAATCCGCTCCTCAAGTCTTACGATGGAAACTACTTCCCTAATGCGTGCCTCATCCGTTCCATCAAGCATGCGGGCAAAATACTCCAGGTTCTCATAACCGGTTAAATACGGATAAACCTCCGGATTTTCCACGATGCACCCGACATGCCGCAGAGCCCTCTCCGGCTCCTTCTGTACGTGGTTTCCGCATATATAAACATCGCCTGAGGTTGGTTTAATCAGATCGACCAGCATGCGGATGGTCGTCGTTTTGCCGGAGCCATTAGGGCCGAGGAAGCCGAATATTTCCCCTTCATTTACCTCGAAGCTTACGTCGTGTATAATTGTTTTTCCGCGAATTTTTTTGTGCAGCCGCGTAACGGAAAGAACAGGTCTCACCATGGTCTCCACCTACCTTCGTATTTCGTATCAGATTGGTCAACTTCGCATCACGTTAAACCGGTCTAATTCAACGAATCCAAAATGCGTGATGCCACTCTTTCATAGCCGTTATGATTGGGATGGAAATGATCGTCTGAAAGGTAATCGGCAATTTTCCCTTCAAACAAATCAAAGGTTGGTACCATGATCATATTCGGATATCTATGCAGCAGAGCATACGCCTTCTCATTCCACTGCTGTACCTCCAGGCTTCCGCTGCGAAGCTCCTGGATATCGTAGAAGGGATTGTATAAACCGACATAAACGATTTTGGCGGTGCTGTTGATCGCATAAAGCTCTCTAATGATCTGCTCAAAGCGCCCTAAAGCTGTGGGAAGCTCTTTCGAGAGTCCTTCCATACTGTAAGCCGACAGCTTACGGCCTGCATTCTGGGTACGCGCTGTATGAAATAAATCGTTGCCGCCAATCGTCAGAAGAATCAAATTAGCTTTCTGCAGCGCATACGCAAAACCTTTGTCGCTGTCAAGCCTTTCTGCCAGCTGATCGGCGCGAAGACCGTTTATCGCGAGATTATTTATTATTTTAACCGGCTTGTTCGTCGTTTTACGAAGACCTGCAGCAACCTGCTTTACATACCCGTCTCCTGTATTATCGCCAGTTCCCTTCGTGAGGGAATCGCCAAGGGCGACGATCCGAATTTCCGACGTTTTTTCAAGGGAGCCAGCTTCGGTCCGAACGCCTTTCGGATCTGCTGCAGCCGCTGCCTGCCCCTGATAAGGGAAAAGCATATCCTTGACCGCACAGCCGAAGCCAATCAACAATAATGCTGTGGCACATAGGGAAGCTGCCGCTAAACATCGCCACAGCCAATTCGTTTTCACGCTAAGACTCGCCTCCTTGCCTTGCAGTGTAAGCATGCATTAACCAAATAGTTGTTGTTAGCATGTTTTGCAGATAAGTGGGATTTATGTATTCAGCAGTGAAATTCATAAAAAAAAGAGGATGCCCGCGTGAGGCATACTCTTTCTTCTTGTACGATAAAGTTTGACTTTGCTCAACATCCTTCGTAAAATGGTTAACGATTAATAGGCAATTAAATTCATTTATTGAGGTAGCCAAATGAACGCGACTGAACGTATTGATTGCATGAAATGCAAGTATTTCTTCATTACCTGGGAACCGGCCGCACCTAAAGGCTGCAAAGCCTTCGGCTTTAAAACGAAAATGCTGCCGAGCAGTATGGTTCTGCAATCCTCTGGAAAGCCTTGTATGCATTTCGAGCCTAAACAAAAGCTGCAATCCTGAAGCTTGTCGGTTTATTTATGCTTAGACCAATTCGGATCGCTATTTTCTAACAAATAAGCGAAATCATTTTCCAATCGCTTTTGTTCCAATTTCTTTTTTTCTGCTTCCTGCTTACGAATATCTTCCTTGCGTGTCTCCTCGGCTTTCTTTAATTCCTCTGCCTGTGCTTTAAGCTTCGTTACGATATCTGCGCTGAGCAGCTCATTGAGCAAAACAGGATTATCCTTCTCGCTTTTCGCAGTGGATTTTGCCGAGGAAGAGACAGACTGTTTCCTTTTCTTACCCATAATAACTTTCCCTCGATTCTTAAAAATGATTTCTAAATTATAACACAAATTATTCGTTTATTGCCGCTAGTTAAACCTTACTGTATAAGATTCGCGACTTCCTCTTCATTCAATTTTGCACCCTACGGAATATGCCAAAAATCTCCGATTTGTTCCCCTCGCAGCGTTTGTTCCGAAGCAGCTAAATAGAACCAAAGATTCATCCAAGAAAACAAACTCATTATAATCGTTCTAACTAAATACTTATTACCTAAATGTCTGTAAATTCTACATATAATAGGTAATTCTGGCTAACAATAACGAATGAAAAGAGTTTGTCGAAGGGAATAAACCTTTATGAAGGAGCGCCGCTTGTTTAATAAACTCACCAAAGCTACCAAAAAAAATCAACACGACGATCGTGCTCAGCAGCAAAACGCAAATAACATTCAGCCGCAGCTGCTTTATAGTGATTTGCAGCAAAATGAGCAGCAGCTCCGTTCGATCTACTCCAACTGTTCGGACATCGTCTATCGTTCCTTCCTCATCGAAGGCCAAACGAAAGCCAACCTGGTCTATATTGAAGGTCTGGCCGATTCCAGCGCGATTGAGGCAAACATCATCGCCCCCCTCATGCAAGAAGCTGAAGGGAAAGCGTATGAAATCGGGCAGCTCGCCGAACGAAAAATATCTGCATCACAAGCAAAGCCTTTTTCCACCTTTCAAGAGTGTATTGAATATTTATCGAATGGCCTACCGATACTGCTGCGCGATCAAGAAGCAACGGGACTCGCTTTCGGATTGAACAAATGGGAAAAGCGCACCATCGATGAGCCTGTGGCAGAATCCAGCATTCGTGGACCGCGTGAAGGCTTTACTGAAACGCTGCGGACCAATACGTCTCTTATCCGCCGAATTATTAAAAGTCCAGCGCTCAAAACGGAAACGATGAAAATCGGCGGTTACACGCAAACCAATGTCGTCATCGCATACATCGAGGGGCTAGTTGAAGGGGCATTGGTGGAAGAAGTGAAAAGCCGGCTTGAGCGCATCCGGATCGACGGCATTCTGGAAAGCGGATATATCGAGGAACTCATTGAGGATATGCCCTACTCGCCGTTTCCGCAGCTGCTCACAACGGAACGCCCGGATGTGACATGTGCCAATCTGCTCGAGGGGCGGGTAGCGATTATGGTAGAGGGAACCCCTTTTGTATTAATCGCACCTGTAACCTTATTCTCTTTCATGCAGTCGGCGGAAGATTATTACCAGCGGTTCTGGGTAAGCACCGCAATGCGTTGGCTCCGTTATCTGTTTACTTTGATTGCTTTGCTGCTTCCTTCGCTTTATGTTGCGATTCTGACCTTTCATCAAGAGATGGTGCCCGGCTCCCTGCTCATTAGCATGGCGGCCTCGCGGGAATCCGTTCCCTTTCCAGCCTTAATTGAAGCGCTCATTATGGAAGTGACCTTCGAAGCGCTGCGCGAAGCTGGCGTTCGGCTGCCTAAGCAGGTCGGCTCGGCCGTCAGCATTGTCGGAGCGCTCGTCATCGGCCAAGCGGCAGTGCAAGCCGGCCTTGTGTCTGCACCGATGGTCATTGTCGTTGCCATTACGGGGATCTCATCCTTTATGATTCCACGTTACACTGCAGGTATTGCGATACGGCTGTTGCGTTTTCCGTTAATTTTTCTCGCAGGCTCATTAGGGCTGCTTGGCATTATGATGGGGCTTATCGCGATTGTAATTCATTTAAGCAGTCTGCGTTCTTTCGGCGTTCCTTATCTGTCAGCCGTCGCAATTCCACAAAAGAAAGAATTAAAAGACGTGTTGGTCCGGGCTCCTTGGTGGATGATGAATACACGTCCGCGTTTTACGGGGGATTATAACGCGTACAGGCAAGCTCCTAATCAAAAACCGGGACCTGAACGGGGTGGCGAAACCTGATTTAAAGCTGTAGCACAATCTTCTCTTTCGTTCATTCCGCTGCTTTTGCTGCTTGTGGCCGTTATTATTAATTGAAAATCGGCAGACAAGGGGGATCCGGCTCTGTGAAAATACTTTTTAAATGTTTTACGTTGGTCTTTATAATCGTATTTCTTGATGGATGTTGGGACCGTACGGAGCTCAACGATTTGGCGCTTATTACAGCGATGTCCTTCGATCTGGCGAAGGACAAGCAAATTCAAACGACCGTACAAATCATCGTTCCGCAAAACCAAGGCGGATCCATGACGGGCGGAGTAAGCGGCGGAGCGCCGAAGAAGACAACCGTACGCAGTGAAAAAGGAATCAACATTTCCGATGCGCTGTCCAAGCTTCAACGGAAAATTCCACGGAAACTATTTTGGGGACAGTGCAAAGTATTTATATTCAGCGAACAAGTCGCTAAATTAGGCATCAAGGATGAATTCGATTTTTTGGTCCGTCATCCGCAGCCTAGAGAGCGAGCTTACATGTTTGTAAGCAAAGGAAAAGCGGCTGAATCACTCGAATTGTTCCCCCCTATTGAACGCACTTCCTCGGAAGTGTTAAGGGAATTGGCCGACTTGCAGATCGGGATCAAAATTACACTCGAGCAGCTTAGCATAAGGTTGAAAGGAGATGCTGAGGCTTATGCTCTACCAATCGTTCATAATCTGCCAAAAGCCAAGTCGGCTGAACCTTTCCAAACGATTCCATATATTATGGGAACCGCTCTATTCAAAAAAGACAGAATGGTCGGACAAATTTCGGAAAAATCGACGCGCGGCGTGATGTGGATTTTAAACGAAATCGATGAATACACCGTTACTTTCGCGATGGACGGGGCAAAAGAACTCGTTTCGTTAAAACCGGTTAGAGCCAAAGTAAAGCTTCTACCAAAAATAGAAGGCGACAAATGGCTGATGACAATCAAAGTGAAAGCAGAAGGGGACATGATTCAGAACGGCACTGCCCTGAATCCAATGAATCCGAAGTTATTGAAGGAGATGGACCAGGCGTTCCAGGATGATGTAAGAGAGCGTATTAAGCTTGCGCTTCGCGAAGTTCAACATAAGAATAAGACAGACATTTTAGGCTTTGCGACAGCATTTCACCGGAAATACCCGAAACAGTGGGAGAGTAACAAAGACCGCTGGGATGAGCAGTTTCCAATGGTTGAAGTAAAGATTGATGTCAATGCGTCAATCAAAAGACCGGGACTAATCAACGCGCCGGGAGGAATACCTGAAGATGAGGTGCAGCAAAAATGAAACTGGCTTTATTTACTGGCGTGACATTTGCCGCGCTGCTTATTCTATGGTGCGACTGGCCGCGAATGAAAGAAAAACCGACGAAGGATAAAGCGGCATTCGTATCGCTGCTCCTTATCGGATGGCTGTTGTCCATGCTGGATCTTCCGAACACGCCGGGCCCTATTACGCTGCTGGAAGCCATCTTCAAGCCGTTTAGGGGATTGGTAGAAAAATAAAGAGTGGTGAAACTGGGTGTTGGAGAAAGGAAAAATATCAGGCTTCCAAATGACGCTGATGCTGTATCCGACCGTATTGGCCACAGGATTTCTCTCCCTGCCTACGATTACGTCCCAATATGCTCAAAACGACCTTTGGATGACGGGATTCCTCTCCTTCTTTATGGGTTTTATTTCAGTACATGCTGCAGTCCGGCTTCACGAGCTTTATCCGAACGAGAACGTCATTCAGCACAGTGAACGGATTGTCGGGAAATTAGCAGGGAAAATCATCGGCACCATTTTCTTTCTCTATTCCATCCATAGCACCGGAACGATTATCCGCCTTTATGCCGAATTCGTGAATGGCAGCTTCCTGTTCAAAACGCCAATCCTGATTATCATCTCCTCCATGGTTTTGCTCGCATCCATTTCCGTTCGTGGCGGATTAGAGACCATGGCGAGGAGCGCCGTCATTTTTACACCGATTTTCATTTTCTCTTTAATGTTTCTTCTGCTCCTCATTCCTGATCTGGATGCCCGAAACATCTTCCCCATTCTTAGCCATGGAATCATCCCTGTGCTCAAAGGAACGGCCACGCCCCAGGCCTGGATATGTGAATTGTTCTTTATGACCTATTTACTGCCCAGCTTGTCCGATCCGAACAAAGGCCGAAAGTGGGGCAATTTGGCATTAGTCGCCATCGTGCTCAGTATGGCATATGTCAATTTGATTGTATTATTTTTGTTTGGGCCGGACACGAAAGACAAATCGTACCCTGTCCTGGTCGCATTCCGTTATATTAGCGCCGCCGGTTTTTTTGAAAATTTGGAGGCGCTGCTTCTCGCGATGTGGGTCGTCGGAAACTTCGTCAAGATCTCCGTGTTTTTCTATGCGGCCGTTCTTTCTTTGGCACAAACACTGCATTTATCGGAGTATCGGCCCATAGTCTTCCCGATGGGCATCCTGGCGATCCTGTTCAGCTTGTGGGATTTACCGGACTCTTCCAGATTAGGAACCCATTTAAGGTATATAGCTCCATTCGAAATACCGGCAGTGTTGACACTTATCCCGCTGCTGCTTCTTCTTATCAATCGTTTGCGTAAAATCTGAACATAAGGAGCTAAGGGCCGATGTTGGAGAAAGGAAAAATATCCGGCTATCAAATGGCGCTGCTGCTGTACCCGACGGTATTGGCCACAGGATTTCTCGCTCTGCCGACCATAACGGCCCAATACGCCCGGAATGACTTTTGGATGACGGGCATCCTCTCATCCCTATCGGGAATCATTACCGTTTATGCTGCGTCCCGGCTGCATCAACTCTATCCAAATGAAACGATCATCCAGCACAGTGAGCGTATAGCCGGAGTACTGCCTGGCAAAATATTGAGTATCCTATTCTTTTTCTATATGATTGAGGGTACCGGTTCCATTATTCGTCAGTATGCCGAATTCGTTAATGGCAGCTTTCTGTTTAAAACGCCGATTATATTAATTATTTCATCCATGGTTTTGCTCACTTGTTTTGCCGTACGCGGCGGATTGGAAATAATGGCAAGGTGCGCGGTCATCTTCACTCCTTTTTTCATTTTATCGTTATTTCTCCTTTTGCTTCTTTTTCCTGATCTGGATATCAAAAACGTTTTCCCGACTTTAAACCACGGAATTATCCCGGTACTCCAAGGTACGATCGCACCGCAAGCCTGGAACAGCGAAATGTTTTTTATGACCTTCTTCCTGCCTTGCTTGAACAATCCGGAAAAAGGCAAGAAGTGGGGCATAATTTCATTGTGTGCCATTGTAATAAGTATGACGTATGTAAATCTCATTACATTATTTTTGCTTGGGCCTGATATCGGCAATAAAATTTATCCGATTCTAATCGCATTCCGTTATATCAGCATCGCCAATTTTATTGAAAATTTGGATTCGCTGCTATTGGCGATGTGGGTTGTCGGAAATTTCATAAAGATCAGCGTATTTTTTTATGTGGCCGTCCTAACATTCGCAGAAACTTTGAAGCTGTCGGATTATCGGCCAGTCGTCTTTCCGCTTGGGATTTTAGCGATAATACTCAGCTTGTGGGATATCCCGAGCTTCTCCGCTCTATCCACCTATTTAATGCTCGCCGTTCCGTTTGAAGCATTTATAGCGTTAAATCTCATCCCGATACTTCTGCTTTTTATTAATCGATTGCGCAAAAAGAATAGATAAAAAGCCATAAGGTCATCAATAGCATGTGTAATCCATTAGCTGGATTCAAAAAAACCTCCAGATTCACATATTGTGAATTCTGAAGGTTCTTAGTTCATTGTAAATTACTCACCGTATTCGATATAGAGCGCTTCTGCGGCAATACGTGCCGTTTCGCGCGCCTGTCGGGCATCTGACGCAGTGCTTAGCGCAACGGCCATACGGCGGCCTACCTTCGTCTCCGGCTTGCCGAACACGCGAACCTGCGTGTTTGGCACTGCAAGAGCCTCCTCGATACCGCCGATGCGGAATGAGGCAGCCTCACGGTCCGCTTTCAACGTATGCGATGCGCCTGGCGTCAGCAAACGGATCGTTGGAATCGGAAACCCTAGAATAGCACGTACATGGAGAGCAAATTCGGATAAATCCTGGGTTGCCATCGTTACCATGCCTGTATCATGCGGGCGCGGCGACACTTCACTGAATAGAACGCCGTCCTTCGTGAGGAACAGCTCGACGCCGTAAATGCCATACCCGCCAAGCTCATCCGTAATACGCAGTGCTATCTCTTCCGCTTGAGCAATTTGCTGCTCGGTCATCTCATGCGGCTGCCAGGATTCAATGTAATCGCCATCCTTCTG
>DATJKM010000267.1:0-5292 GCA_035491515.1 Candidatus Udaeobacter sp.
AATAAAAGCCCGCTGCTTGAGCCTAGAAAATCAAAGGATTTTTTTTCTAAAAAGTCAGCTGCAGGATTGTACGTCGGTAAATCACTTAAGAGTGTTCCTGCCTCGCTCCAGCTATCCGTACTGGATCGATACACATTAATATAAGGATCCACACTCGAATTCGTCCGCGAAACATAACCATTAAGAATAGGAATAACGAGCTTGACCGATTCCAGACTTTTATTCGCGTCTATTCCGGCAAGTGAATAATGCAGGTACGTCGTGTGCTCTCCATATCCCGAGTCATAGCCAACATAATTTTTCAAATCCTCCCCGTCATAAACGCTGGAGCCGTCATAAAACTTATCCTTGGTTGGATAAATAAAGGGCTCTGCTGCTGCACTTACAGCCGGTGCTGCGATCATCTGCTGCAGCAGCATGATAACAAGGGACGAAATCAATGCCACGACCAAATACTTCCTCATAAATACCTCCTCTTTTCGTTGAAATATGACTATTTTCATTCAAAAAAAGCAAGGAATCGACAAAATCCACATTTTACCATGAATGCGCTCGCAACAAATACTTTAACATAAATTGTTTATTTGAAAAGCTTTATTTTGAAAGCGCTAACCCGCTGCTTCTGCTTGATGGAAATGATTCCGTTCGCTCTTGCAGACAAAAAAAGAGCATTCAACTTGAATGCTCCTGAATATGCCATACCTTTATCCTCTGCCGCTTCATTTAGCTGGAAATCCTATGCAGTTCCCCATCCGGGTTTGCAGGCATAACCCGCTTCGTCTCGGTAAAGGAAACGAATAAGCACTGCGGCCTTATGCCAAGATAAGGAGCCTCTCCACTTCTGTGGAAAGGCTCCTTTCTTTTTGCAGACAATCAGACAATCGATTTTTCAAGAAACGGCTTTACGCGACCGCTTGCATTCACCCTTGCTGCATGACTGATAGGTCCCTGTAAAATCAAGCCGATGGTCCGTCACCTTAAAGCCAAATTCCCGTTCAATCCGCTGCTCGATCTCGAGCAGCCAATCCTCTTTTATTTCCGTGAGCGAGCCGCATTCATCGCATATGAGATGATGATGCATATGCTCATGATCCTCGCCGCGAAGATCATAGCGGGCTACACCGTCTCCAAAATTCATTTTCTCTACGACATGAAGCTCAGCCAGCAGTTCCAGCGTCCGATATACGGTAGCCAGACCGATTTCGGAATATTTTTGCTTTACGAGCATGAACACACCTTCTGCGCTCAAGTGATCCTTTTCGTTCTCGAGCAGTACTCGTAAAATAATTTCACGTTGAGTCGTCAGTTTGTATCCGTTCGCCATCAATTGCCGATTTATTCGGTCCATTTCTGCCGTGATATTTAACACGCTGGGATACCTCCTCATATTGAAAAGCCAGTACATGAATACTATTCCATTTTTGTAAAGGCTTACTTTTAGAATGATTATAATCTAATGGTAGTATACTTTTACGAATTTAGCAAATGTCCTATAAAGAAGTAAAGCTCCCGGCAAACATCCGTACGATACGGCCGCTTGCAAGGAGCTTCTCTTGCCTATTGCTGCAGTGATTTAAAGCACCGCTGAAATACCGCCGTCAATGTTAACGGAGGTTCCCGTCACGAACGATGCCGCCTCGGAAACGAGGAAGCCAATGACATTGGCCGCTTCCCGCGCATTGCCTATCCGCCCAAGCGGTATGCCATGACGCGCGTCGGCCGCGAATTCATCCCAGCTAAGCTCGGGGGCACTCACTTGCCACATCCGCTCAATTTGTGCGCTGCGAATGAGCCCGATACATACCGCATTTACGCGTATTCGGTCAGCAGCCAGATCCTTGCTCATCGCTTTGGTGAGCGCAAGCCCTGCCGCACGGCTAACGGAGGTTGGCAGCGATGAAGCGCCGGGCGTTTTTCCGCCGACCGCAGTTACATTGACGATAGCTCCGCCGCCTGCTTGACGCATATGAGGCAGCACCGCGCGCGAAAATTGAACGGCTCCGAACAGCTTCAAATCAAGGTCCGCCGTCCAAGCATCCGTCTCAACGTGCTCGAAGGGACGAGCTGCAGACGTACCCGCATTATTAACGAGTATGTTGACGCCTCCAAAGCGCGCCACTGTCTCCGCAACCGCCCGTGCGGCCTCCTCAGGCCTCGATACGTCAGCACTAATTGCCAAAGCCTCTTTACCTGTTTGCTCCTTAATTTGCTCCGCCGATCTGCGCAGCGACTCTGTCTCCCTGGCGACGATTGCAACCTCAGCGCCTTCATCAGCCAGCAGCAATGCCGTTGCCAGTCCAATCCCCTTGCTTCCGCCCGTTATGATCGCTACCTTTCCTTTCAACCCAAGCTCCATCGTATGATTCGCCCCATTCTGCCCGCGGCTTATTTTTGAACCGTTGCTATAACCTTTTGCACTTCATCGTTAATATCGACGGCCGTATCCGCAGGTAAATTCACGATAAAGATACCTCCGAATACTTGCTGGGACTTGCCCTGCCAATTACGGATTTTATTTTTCAAAATTTTCAGCTCCACCGAATAAATGACTTCTTTGCTAAGCAGCCAGTTGTGTCTGGTAAACCTTGATTTTTCAATCGTTTCTATATATAAGGAAACATCGTTAGACGGTTTTACACGGATGACGTCGCCGAAAGCAACGTTTTCCGTAAAAACAGGATTTTCCTCGATTCTATAAATATCATCATCCAGTTGAATGACATCTAATACTTCAACCTCTCGTCCAACACCATCGAAGCAGAGATGCAGTTCTATAAAATCTTGAATGCTCTTCACCCTCTATGCCTATTATCAATTTCATTCCTGAAACCCGCTAGCTCAGATCCACATTGGTATAATGCTCCACGGTAGGAAACGGATCGTAGAAGTGATGAAGCAGGCTCTTCCATTCCAAATATTCCGCCGATCCCCGAAAGCCCTCTGTATGATCCTTCAGCGTTTCCCATCTCACAAGCAATATGTATTTGCTTTCTTCTTCTATACATTTCTGAAGCTCGTGGCAAATGTAGCCCTTCATGCTGGAAATGATAGCCGAGGCCTTCTTGAAATTACGCTCAAATTCATCTGACATTCCCGATTTAACCTGCAATACAGCAACTTCCAGAATCATATGACCATTCCTTTCATACCAATCTAGCATATACGAATTGCCAAAAAAACACCATATGCTATCCTGTTTTAGTCTTGCGATCATTCTAGTAGGATTCGTCGCAGCCAAAGGTAAGTAATAATGTCCGCCAAATAAAGAGGCTATCCTGCAATACTGCAGGATAGCCTCAATCCGAAACAAGAAACAGGAATATTTCTGCATTTGTGCAGCACAGCATCTAAAGCCTGTTTCAGTCTTTTAATCATTGTCATCTTTGCCGCGGTGACTGCCTTTTCCTTTTTCTGAGTCGTCATGCTTCTTTCTGTCTTTCTTCTCTTCTTTTTCTCTTTCTTTCCGCTCCTTTCTATCCTCCTTCTCTTTGTCTCTGTCACTCTCTTTATTCGATTGATCGTTAGAGCTCCCTTTATTCCCCTTATCCTTCTTATTTGGCAAAAGATTCGGAGCCTTTGGAAACGGCATCACCGGTTCATCCTTTAAAGCCTCTGCCAATAACGCATGGAACACGACAGCCGCAGCCTTGGAGCTCGTGGACAAATAATGGCTGCTGTCGCTTTGGTCATAGCCTAGCCATACCGCGCCTACAATCTGAGGCGTATAGCCTACAAACCAGTTATCCTTCGCGCTGTAGCCTGACGTTCCCAGCATTTGCGTCGTACCGGATTTACCGGCAAGCGGGCGGTCCTCAAGCGCGGCAGCGACACCCGTTCCCTCCTTGATGACTCCCTCCAGCATGGACGTCATCGTTCGCGCTATGGCAGGCTCCGTTACCTTCTCGCTGCCCGAGTTCTTCTCGAATTCTGCCAGCACTGTGCCGTCAGCGGATTCAATGCGGGTAATGGCGTGCGCATGCATGCGTACGCCGTCATTCGCGAATACGCCGAAGGCCTCGGCCATATGCAGCGGCGATACGCCTTCATGAAGACCGCCAAGCGCAAGTCCCAGCGTACGATCCTGCTCCGTCAATGGAATGCCGAACCGTTCTGCAGCATCGATCCCTTTATCGATCCCCATCTCGTTTAACAATTTCACAGCCGGTATGTTGTAAGAGTTAATTAACGCATCATACAGCGACACCTGTCCGTGAAATGAGCCGTCTGCGTTCTGAGGCTCATAGCCGTTAATGCTGATCGGTTCATCAACCACCTCATCGCTTGGCTTATAACCAAGCTCCAATGCAGGCGTATAGACAGCGATCGGCTTGATCGTTGAGCCCGGCTGGCGCTTCAGCTGAGTCGCCCGATTAAAGCCTCTGAACGGCTGCTCCCCTCTTCCGCCCACAAGCGCCCTTATTCCGCCATCGCGCGGATCGACAAGGACAGCACCGCTTTGGATGAGCTGGTCTGCCGCGCTATCCGGAAACAGCTCTTCCTGAGCATAAACCTTCTCTGCCGACTGCTGCATTTTCGTATCTAATTCCGTATAAATCCGCAGTCCGCCCTGCAGCACTTCATTTTCCGTCAGACCGTATTGCGCCATAGCCTCCCGAATGATCTGATCCACATAATAAGGATAGTTGATGTCATCTACCCGGTTAGGCTTCGAGCTTAACAATTGAATCGGCTCACGAAGAGCCTTATTGTAAGTATCCTCGCTAATCAACGATTGATCCTTCATTAACTGAAGGACGACATTCCGTCGTTCAAGTGACTTATCCATATGCTTATAAGGAGTAAGGGCGGACGGTGCTTTTATTAGACCAGCCAGCAAAGCCGACTCCGCTACCGTAAGCTGCTTCGGCTGCTTGCCGAAATATGTATTCGCCGCCCTGTCAATTCCCCAGGCGCCTTCGCCATAATAGATCTGATTAAGGTACATTCCCATAATTTCCTGCTTGCTGTAGTTTTCCTCAATCTTCTTGGCGAGGAGCACCTCGTTCCACTTCCTCGACCAGGTCCGCTCATGCGACAAAAAGACGTTTTTAGCCAGCTGCTGCGTAATCGTGCTGCCGCCCTGCACCGTACCGCCTGACGTGATATTCGTTAGAAATGCACGTCCGATCGCCCGCATATCCATTCCTTTATGCTCAAAGTACCGCCTGTCTTCCACTGCAACTACGGCATCCACCATATGCTTCGGTATTTCCTCATATCCAATTTCTTCAATGTTATTGAATGAAATCCGTGTTGCTTCCGTTCCGTTCTGATCATACAAAATCGTCGCTG
>DATJKM010000268.1:0-4621 GCA_035491515.1 Candidatus Udaeobacter sp.
GCGCATGCTTCGATCCAACCGTTAAGACTCATCGTATACTCCTCCAATATCAGAAAGATTTTGCGTTATAGGTTAAATTGCCTCAATTCGAGTAGAAGCTGCATTCGTTTCCTCCTCTGCCTTCTGCAAGCCGTGCATATAAGGATTTGCCGTACTCGGCAAAGGACGGTTAATGACGTAAGCCGGATCTTTCCCTTGCTTTAAAAGCGCGGACACGACTTCCTTCAAAGCAGCCCAGAGACTGGGGCTAGCAGGCGGACAGTCATGCTTCATCGCATGATGCAGCTTGGATAACGCGTGATAAGGTACCATAGGAAACATGTGGTGCTCAATATGATAGTTCATGTTCCAATAAAGGAACCGGAATACCGGATTCATATAGACGGTGCGGCTGTTCATCCGATGATCCAGCACATCTTCATGAAGACCTAAATGCTGGGTCATCCCAAAAAGCAGCACGACCACGCTTCCGTAAAAAGAAGGCAGTACGATAAACATCGCAGGCAGTATGCTTTGATAGTAAATGCATGCGGCTATGACCGATAAAATGATCAGCAGGTACACACGAGCTTCCCAAAAGGTTTTACGGTACTCTGATGCAGGAATATATTGTTCTTCCTCTTTGTCCAGTTTGCCAAAGAAATGCATTAGAAATCTTTTCAGTTCTTTCGGGCCGCCGTACAGATGAACCACTTCCATAAATATGATTTTCCAAACAGGCGGTCTTTCCGCAACAATTTCAGGATCGCGGCCAACGATGATCGTATCGGTATGATGCCGGGTATGACTCCATCTCCAAGGCGTTGCCGACCTTAAGACCATAAAGGAGGCAATTTGATAAATGACCTCGTTCATCCAAGAAGTTTTGAAAGCGGTTCCATGACCGCACTCATGCCATCTCGAATCCGCAGGCGTCGCATAAAGAACACCATACAGCAGGAATGCGGCAATCGCCCACCATGTCCCTGAGGAGTAATAAGCGATAATGCCTGAAGCAATAAGTGATCCGAACCAGATGAACGTATCCCGAATGGCCGGACCGTCCTTTCGCTTCATTAATTCTTTAAGCTGCTTTCGAGGGATCGGACATGTATACCATTCCGCTGCAGCCAGCCCTTTTTCCTGAGCCCGTTCGTTCTCAGGACCAGTAAGGCTGTAGTCTCTTTTTTTGCTTATTGAAGACACTAAGGACCTCTCCCCTCTCCCTTTCAGGTACTGGATGCGTAAATCGCCCGCGGTTACGATACGCATACTTTTGGATCAGTAATTACATCTTCAATATATACATTTGCATAAACCATAACAATGCCCCTGGTTGACCATGTTTTGTCTATGATTGATCTGCCTGTAATAAGAGCCATGTAACTACGTACAAAGTCAGCCTTGGGAGATCACTTCACAACTCTAAAATTGATATGCAGCAAGAGAAAGGCTCACTTTTGCACGTTCAAATAGAACCATAGACGAACAAGCAAAAAAAGTGCTGTTGATCAACTAATGTTGGTCAGCAGCACTTTTTGATTTGTATACTCCGGACATCCGGGAAATGATCCTATCACAAAACTAATCCTGAAGCCCTCTGTATCTGGCCGTCCTTAATTCCTTTATATACGGCTCTAATAAAGGCATGCCTGATTGAGCGGCTTGCTTAATCGATAATTCAATATCATAGGGTACGCGCACAAATTGAATGTTTAGCGGCACAGCGCTCTCGTCAGCTGTTTGCCCTTCTAAAATGACATAGGATGCCTGTGTAATGTCGAGCGGATTTCCTACACTGCCGACATTAAACAACGGCTTGCCCGATAGATGCTGGAGGTAAGCATTATGAATATCTCCGTAGCCCACGACGTCTGCCCGTTTTTGCCGCTCGCAAAGCTCAGAATAATCAAATAGCGACAGTCGTTTATCTATATCATCCCAAGGCTGAATTCGTTCATACAAGCTGCGGGGGGATGCGTGAAACAATCTTATAAATCTTCCGCTCATAACAAATTCGATCGAAAACGGGAGCGACTCCAAATAGCTCATACGCTTCTCGCCCAGAACGGCTTGATGCCACTGAATCGCTTCAATATCGCTTTGCTTTGTCATAAAATCTTCCCAGTTCCCCATAATCACTTGCTCGCAATGTTTATTTACAAGATCTACGCAAATATCCGAGCTTGGCCCTTTTCCGATGAGATCCCCAAGACAAAAGATTTTTGCGACCTCCCGTTGATGGATGTCTTCCAGCACGGCTTCCAGAGCGGGCAAATTACCGTGTATATCAGAAAGAATAGCAATTTTGTGCATAAACCTACCTCCGTAACACTTTTCGAAATTCGTATGCTATCTCCGTCATGCCGTTTGAATCGTTATAATATTCTACTGTAAGGTTTGGCAGCTGACAAAACAAGGAAACATTTGGTATTTTGACGCCTTAATTTACAGATTAATTGATGGATTAAAGCCACCTCTGATTGACACAAGAACAAATGTTCGCATATAATAGACGTGAGGTGAGTTGCGTATGGCTATGAAAATGTCGGAAATATACGATTTGACCGCTCGGCCATCACACGAAGAGATGCGGATGGTGTACGATTCCATTATTCTTCCCATCGTACTCGCAGTTGTTAGACATAATCAGCAAGAATTACATAAGAAAGCCCGATCATTGCGCAGTCTTTTCGTCAGAACGGCAGACATTATTATCGCAAGGATTGAAGCAGATCTGGCATTGTCCAGACAATTTATTCTTAGTCAAAATATCGTTATTAATGAAAGAAACAAGAGCTGCGCCAGTGTTAATTATCTTGTTACTTATCGCAGCTATGAGGAGTCACTTGCCTTCTCCCGCGATTACCTGCTTCTTGAAATTAATGAGCGGATAGCTGCATATATGGCGGAAATTTTTAGAAAAGAATACCAACACAAAAAAAGCCCGAATTGATCAAGGCAGCTTGATCAGTTGGGCTCTCAAAGCAAAGATGAATGTTTGATTTAGCCGAGCAAATAGGACTCGCGTTCGCGAAAATAAGAAGCCGTCTGCATGACCAAATGGTCCAGTTTCACGCTATCCGGCTTACCAAACATCGCCGGATAAGGATCCCCGCCGGGCCCGAGAGGTTCAGGCGTGACATAACGCCCATCCCTGTTGAAGCCGAACAAATAGAGCGCCATGATGACAGTGTCCAAATCTAAAGATCCTTCCCCTAAAGCGCAGCGGTTGCTGTCCGCCAAATGCAGGTTGAGCAGATATTCGCCCGAAGCCATTAACGCTTCTCCGATGTGGGACTCTTTCGATTGCATATGATACAAGTCCGCGTTAATGTGTTGGATGCCGGGATGATCGACAGTCCGAATATATGCCTTAGCATCATTAATGGTGTGGACATAACTAGTCTCAGCTGACCGGATAGGCTCGACTGCCGCTTTGACACCACTTTCTGCAGCCGCTTGGCCGAGTCTGCAAGCGACTCCATGCCGAAACCCCAATTGCTCCAAGATAAATTCAGCCTTTTCGTTAAACGCTCAGGGTAATTCTCCTTCAAATTGAGAAAAGCCGATCGAATTTTATCATTTTTCAGCTCGTATCGTTGTTTAGACATTAGAATTAGCTCCTAGCATTATTTCGTCCGTGACTCTCCTGCATCGCTTTTAATTACTTCTTCAGGCTTTGAATAACTTCACTTAAATTCATCCCGTCTATCGGAACGAATTGCCGCCAGTAATCAATTGAATCCTGCATTTTTTTCAAAATATCAATGTTCATCTCGCTGGTCCCGGAAAAAATTTCAAGAGTCAGATAGATTTCCTCGCATTTAGGAGGAAATCCCTCGTCATCAGGAATTTGGTATGACTTTTCCATTGCCATCAGCAAAGCTTCTCCTAAAATGATTCCTTTTCGGTTGTATTCCTCCGTAAAAGGCAGATGGGCAGAGGAACTGCCCGTCGTTTGCTGTAAATGGATGATTGGAGAGTAGCATCCCAGCTCCTCGAGCCAACGATACGTATCGTCATCCGATTGCTTAGCGAACATATGCGGATAAGATTCCATTTCCACCATGATCTGCTCCACATAAGCCGCTTGTTTCTCGAGGGGCTCTTGAATCATATGCTCAAACAGTACATATGCGGATAAAGGGCCGAGCCAAAATGAAGGCTGATAACCGACTTCGCGAAATTTATTTGCCATTTCCTCAATCTTTTGTTTATCGGGACGAAGGAACTTAGACTGGCCGCTCTGATGTCCCGTATCCAACGTAAGATAAAAGGGAGATCGCGATAATCGGAAAACTTCCTTAAGCAGTCGTTTCGAGCCCTCGATTGTCCATGGAATTTGATGCGGCGTGTACATTTGCTCGACACCGGGAGTGCGAATGCCGAGATCACGGCAATATTGGGCGATATCGGCAAGCCTGGCGTAAAGGTCCGCCTCCGTTTCCTTATACATTTCCGGTTTTTGCAGAACGGAATCGGAGAAAGCATGGCAATAAAAACCGAGTCCCGCTCCTAATTTTGCAGCAATATCCGCCATAGGCTTAATCCATTCCTGTTGAATCCGATCTCGAACAGCTAAGTCATGATGCGCCAGTCCCAAAGTCGTATAGGTTCCAT
This sequence comes from Candidatus Udaeobacter sp., assembly GCA_035491515.1. Lineage (GTDB taxonomy): Bacteria > Bacillota > Bacilli > Paenibacillales > Paenibacillaceae > Pristimantibacillus. The sequence continues at coordinate 4,603 of DATJKM010000268.1, forward strand.
GCCCGGAATAAAGATTAAC
>DATJKM010000269.1:0-14185 GCA_035491515.1 Candidatus Udaeobacter sp.
CTTCCTGCATGTCCTTATTGTAAGCAAGCGGCAAAGATTTCAGCACCGTTAGCAGGCCGACAAGATCGCCGTAAACCCGTCCGGTTTTGCCGCGTACAAGCTCGGGCACATCCGGATTTTTCTTTTGCGGCATAATGCTGCTCCCTGTGCAGAACGCATCATCCAGCTCGACAAAATGAAACTCCGTGCTCGACCATAGAATAAGCTCCTCGCTTAGACGCGATAGATGCATCATGATGATCGACGCGTCCGCTAGAAACTCAACTATAAAGTCACGATCGCTTACCGCGTCCAGACTATTCTCATAAACACGATCGAATTTCAGCTGGCTCGCAACAAAATGACGGTCGATCGGGAACGTCGTTCCCGCCAAAGCGCCTGCTCCGAGCGGAAGCACGTTAATACGCTTGTAGCTGTCCTGCAACCGTTCGATATCCCGGCCGAACATCGATACGTACGCCATCAAATGATGGGCGAACAGGATCGGCTGCGCGCGCTGCAAATGCGTATAACCCGGTACAATCGTGTCGATGTTCGCTTTGGCTTGCTCGATAAGCGCGGATTGCAGCTTGTAAAGCATATCAACGAACTCAACAACACGCTTGCGAAGCCACAAATGCATGTCCGTCGCCACTTGGTCGTTCCGGCTGCGGCCGGTATGAAGCTTGCCGCCTACAGATCCGACATCATCGATTAGCGTCTTCTCAATATTCATATGAATATCTTCGTCTCCGATGGAGAATTCGATATCGTCGCGCTTGATGCGCTGCAGCACGCGGTGCAGGCCGTCCTTAATTTTCTCAACGTCAGCAGCTGGTAGGATACCTTGCTTGCCGAGCATCGTTACATGCGCCAGGCTGCCTTGAATATCCTCTTCCGCAAGCTCCTTGTCGAACATGATCGAAGCTGTGTATTCCTCTACCAACTGGTCTGTTTTTTTCGTAAAACGACCGCCCCATAATTTACTCACTGGTTCGTCACACTCCCTTGTAAAACTTATTTATTGCTAACAGCAGAGGATACTTTCAGACGCAAAGCGTTCAGACGGATGAAGCCTGTCGCATCGCCTTGATCGTATGCTTTCGACGGATCAGCTTCCATCGTTGCAATGTCAGGATTGTACAAGCTAACCGGGCTTTGCACGCCTGCTCCGATAACATTTCCTTTATAAAGCTTCAAGCGAACGACGCCGCTCACGTTCTTTTGCGATTCGGCAACTAGCGCCTGCAAGGCAAGGCGTTCCGGCGCGAACCAGAAGCCGTTGTATACGAGCTGGCTATATTTTGCGATCAAGGAGTCACGAAGATGCATAACCTCGCGGTCCATCGTCAAGGATTCCATTTTGCGGTGAGCTGTAAACAGAATTGTTCCGCCCGGTGTTTCGTACACGCCGCGGCTCTTCATGCCGACGAAACGGTTCTCTACCATATCAACGCGTCCGATGCCATGCTTGCCGCCAAGCTCGTTAAGCGTGTCCATTACTTCAAGCGGGCTAAGCTCTTTGCCGTTAATAGCCGTACAATTGCCCTCTACAAAAGTAAGCTCCACATATTCTGCTTTATCCGGCGCATTCTCAGGAGATACGCTCAGCACATACATGCTTTCGTTTTCTTCCGAGCTTGGATCGAACCATGGATCTTCCAGCATGCCGCTCTCAAAGCTGATGTGCAGCAGGTTGCGGTCGGTCGAATAAGGCTTAGCCGCAGATGCGGTAACCGGAATGTTATGCTTCTCGGCGTAGGCGATCATTTCGGCACGGCCCGGGAATTCCTCACGGAACGCTTCAAGGCGCCAAGGTGCGATAACGCCAATCTCAGGAGCCAGCGCAGCAGCAGTCAGCTCGAAACGAACCTGGTCATTGCCTTTGCCTGTTGCGCCATGCGCAATATAAGCCGCTCCCTCTGCACGGGCGATATCAACCATACGCTTAGCGATAAGCGGACGCGCAATTGAAGTGCCGAGCAAGTATTGGCCTTCGTAAAGCGTACCCGCTTGGAACATCGGGTAGATGAAATCTTTGGCGAACTCATCGCGAAGATCGTCGATATACACTTTGGAAGCACCTGTTGCCAATGCTTTCGCTTCCAAGCCGTCCAACTCGTCCTTTTGTCCGATATCCGCCGTGAAAGCGATAATTTCAGCGTCATAAGTTTCTTTCAACCATTTGAGGATAACCGAAGTATCCAAGCCGCCGGAGTAGGCGAGTACGATTTTTTCTTTTGCCATAGTAGTGTTTTACTTCCCTTCGAATGTATTCGTATATTTGAGTCGATTAAGCTAGGACATAATTGCAGCCATAATCGCTTTTTGCGCATGGAGCCGGTTCTCAGCCTGGTCGAAAATAATCGAACGGTCGCCGTCGATTACTCCCTCGCTCACTTCCTCGCCGCGGTGCGCCGGCAAGCAGTGCATGAACAGGTAGTCCTTTTTCGCGTATTTCGTTAACGCCTCGTTCACCTGGTATGCGGCAAAAGCAATCTCGCGTTCCTTCTGCTCCGCTTCCTGGCCCATGCTCGCCCACACGTCGGTGTACACGATATCGGCATCCGCAATCGCTTCCTTCGGATCGCGGCAAATGTGGATTTTTGAGCCTGTCTCGGCAGCATGATCCTTCGTTTGCTGAATAATATCCGCATCCGGCTCATAGCCCTCCGGCGTCGCTACGGACATATGAAGACCAAGCTTAGCCGCACCCATTAGCAGGGAATGCGTCATATTGTTGCCGTCGCCGATATAGGCGATCTTTAAGCCTTCAAGACGGCCTTTCTTCTCGAGAATCGTTTGGTAATCCGCAAGCGCTTGGCATGGATGCGACAGATCCGTCAATCCGTTAATGACCGGGATCGTTGCTCCGCGAGCCAGCTCAACCACTTTACGATGTGCGAATGTACGAATCATAATACCGTCTAAATAACGGGACAACGTCTGAGCCGTATCCCAGATCGTCTCGCCGCGGCCGATTTGCAGATCATTTCCGCTGAGGAACAGCCCTTGTCCGCCGAGCTGATACATCCCGACTTCAAAAGAAACACGTGTGCGCGTCGAGGACTTTTCGAAAATCATGCCAAGCGTTTTACCCTTTAGCACATGATGGGTTTCGCCTGCTTTTTGTTTTTGCTTGAGATCAATGGCGAGGTCGATCAAGTGACGGATTTCCTCCGGCTTGAAATCAACCAGCATTAAAAAGTCGCGCCCCTTTAAGCTTTGCGCCAATTCCTCTTTTACCGTTCCTTGCATGTTGAAGCCCTCCTCCAGGTTAATGCAATTTACTTTCTTATGTTGTTAAACGACGGTACGCTTCGCATCCAGTAATTCTGCTAATATCGTAACAGCCGTGTCGATTTCTTCATTTGTGACCAGCAAATTAGGCAATAGACGGATAACGTTCGGTCCCGCCGAGATGACGATCAGGCCGCGCTCCTGCGCCGCAGTCAAAATATCCGCAATCGGCTCCGCACATGCGATACCTACGAGCAGACCCAGGCCGCGAACCTCATGGACAAAAGCATTCCCCGCCAGCTTCTCCCGAAGCTGCGACATCAAATACTCGCCCTGCTGCGCTGCGCGCTCGGATAAGCGTTCGCCCACAATGGTCTCAAGTGTCGCCTTTACGACCGCAGTCGCTATCGGCGTTCCGCCAAACGTTGAGCCATGGCTGCCTGCGGTGAAGCCTTCGCGCAGCTTTTCCTTAGCTGCCATCGCGCCAACCGGGAACCCGCTTCCGAGGCCTTTGGCCATTGTGAAAATATCCGGCTCAATGCCATAATGCTCATACGCGAACAACTTGCCCGTACGTCCCATTCCGGTCTGAATTTCATCCGCAATAAGCAGGATGCCTTGCTTCTCGCATAATGCGACAAGCCCTTTCATGAAGTCCGGATCAACCGGATAAATGCCGCCCTCCGCCTGCACCATCTCCAGCATAATCGCTGCAGTCTGATCGGATACCGCCGCTTCAAGCGCGGCCAAATCGTTCAGCGGAACCGTTTTGAACCCTTCCGGCAGCGGCGCAAAGCCTTCCTTCACCTTCGCTTGACCCGTTGCCGTAAGCGTCGCAAGCGTGCGTCCGTGGAACGATTGATCGAATGTAATGATTTCAAAACGGCCGTTGTTCAGCACCTTCTGATTGTAACGGCGTGCGAGCTTAATTGCCGCTTCATTCGCCTCAGCGCCCGAATTGCAGAAAAATACCGCATCCGCGCAGCTGTTATCCGTAATGAGCTTCCCCGCTTCCGCTTGGTTCGGGATATGAAACAGGTTCGATACATGCCAAAGCTCATCCAGCTGCTTAATTAAAGCCGCTTTGATTTGTTTAGGAGCATGCCCGAGATTCGTGACGGCAATTCCGCTCATAAAATCAAGGTATTTATTTCCTTTATCGTCCCATAGCCAGCTTCCGTCACCCTTTACCAAAGCGATCGGATATCTTGCATAGGTAGGAAACAAAGATTGGTCAACAGCAGCCGCTGTTTTTGTCTCACTCATCGACCCTACACCCGCCCTTCATTCGTTTGAACAATTCGTGTGCCGACGCCGCCCTCGCGGACAGCTCTTGTCAATACGCCCGGCTCCTCGCCGCTTACAATCACAACCTCGCGCACACGCCCCTGTATGCACTGAATGGCTGCGCGTACTTTCGGAATCATGCCGCCGTAGATTTCACCGCTCGCGATCATCTCTTCGATTTCCGCCACAGACACAACCGGAAGCACTTGCTTCTGGCCATCCACCGATTTCAAAATGCCCGGAACATCCGTTACGACGATCATTCGCTCGACGCCTAAATGCGATGCAACCGCTCCTGCCGCCGTATCCGCATTAATATTGTAGCGCTGCCCTTGATCGTCAATCCCGATTGGAGCAATAACTGGAATATAGCCCATGGCCATCACGCCTTCGATAATTGCAGCATTCACATCCGTGACGTCGCCTACGAAGCCGATCTCATCGGCATTGGCAACAGGCTGAGCCTGAATAAGCTTGCCGTCAACGCCCGATAGGCCGAGCGCTTTCGCGCCGTTGATTTGAATTTTACGTACGATTTCTTTATTAATACGACCCGCAAGCACCATCTCGACTACATCAAGCACCGCATCATTCGTTACACGCAGGCCATTCACGAAACCCGTCTCGATGCCGAGCTTGCCTAACGTCTCTGATATCGCCGGACCGCCGCCATGCACGATAACCGGGAGAACGCCAGAGAGCTGCAGCTCCCGCAGTTCGTCAAAAAAGCTGTTTGGAAGCGCCGCTAGCGTGCTGCCTCCGCATTTCATTACAAATCGTTGCTCCGCCACTTTTCCATACCCTCCAAGCGTCTACTTTGCTTTAAGTCCGATATGCCGCATTAATGCGGACATAATCATACGTCAAATCGCAGCCCCATGCCGTTGCCTGTCCTTCGCCATTATGTAGGTCAACACGAATCACAACGGTATCGCCTTTTAAATATTCCAAGGCTATCTCTTCATCAAATACGACAGGACGAGATTGCTCCAAAGTCAAAATATCGCCAAGACGAATGTCGACCGTATCCGGATTAACCGGCTGGCCAGCACGGCCTACCGCCGCGATAATACGGCCCCAGTTCGCGTCCGCTCCGAACACGGCAGACTTCACGAGCGACGATCCGATAACCGTCTTCGCGATCGCTTGCGCGGAGTCGTCGCTTACTGCGCCGTTCACCTGCACCTCAACGAGCTTGGTTGCGCCTTCGCCGTCACGGGCAATTGCTTTGGCGAGTACCTCGCACACATGACGGACCGCTGACGCGAACGCTGCCCAGCCCTCATGCGCTGCTGTCAGCTCGCGATTGCCCGCAAGCCCGCTCGCCATTGCTACCAGCATATCGTTCGTGCTCGTATCGCCGTCAACCGTTATCATATTGAACGTCAGATCCGTCGACTGGCGCAGAACTTGTTGAAGAGCCTCGCTGCCAATTGCCGCGTCCGTCGTTACGAATCCGAGCATTGTCGCCATATTCGGATGGATCATGCCTGAACCCTTCGCTGCACCCGCTACATAAACCGGTTTGCCGTCCAGCTCAATTTCGACGCATACCATCTTCTGAACCAAATCCGTCGTCAGAATCGCTTGGCAGAAATCATCCGCGCCTTCGCGGTTGCTATCCAGCTTAGCCTGCAGACCGTCGATGCCGGTGCGTACTTTGTCCATTTTCAGAAGCTCGCCGATAACGCCCGTCGAAGCAACCGCTACTTGATCCGCCGAAACGCCAATCGACTCCGCGAATCTTGCTCTCATTTCGTACGCATCCGCCTCGCCTTGCTTACCTGTGCAGGCATTCGCGTTTCCGCTGTTCACGAGCACTGCGCGCAGCAGTCCGTCCGAGCCGATGCTCTCGCGCGTTACTTGAAGCGGCGCAGCCTGAAACACGTTCGTCGTATAAACGCCCGCTGCCGCGGCTGGAACTTCGCATACGATTGCGCCTAGATCGTGACGCGTCGTTTTTTTGAGACCGCAGTGCAGTCCACCTGCTTTAAAGCCTTGGGGCGTTGTAATCGAGCCGTCCGCGACGACCGAGAACAAGGCTGCCGTATTGTCCTGTCCCATCGTAAAATCGTATCTCCTTCACCTGTATGAGTATGGGTAATAAGATCAAATATTTTTTTAAGGATAAACGGGAACGAATTGCAGTCCAAGCGTCTCGTCCCAGCCCATCATCAAGTTCAAGTTTTGAATCGCTTGACCTGCTGCGCCTTTAACCAGGTTGTCGATTACGGAAACGATGGTTACACGGCCTGTGCGCTCATCGACTGCAAAGCCGATATCGCAATAGTTGGAGCCCCATACTTCCTTCGTAGACGGCCATTGACCTTCCGGACGAATCCGTACGAACTTTCGTCCTTCATAGTAGGAGCGATATAGATCGATAAAATCACCCGTGCTTCGCTCGCCTTGCACAGTCGCATACATCGTAGACATAATGCCGCGCGTCATCGGCACGAGATGTGTCGTAAAAGTCGCCACGACAGGCTTATCAGCCACGGCGGACAGCACCATTTCGATTTCTGGAATATGTTGATGCTTATTCAGCTTATAAGCTTTGAAGTTTTCATTAAGCTCCGAATAGTGAGTGCCCAGCGAAGCGCCGCGCCCCGCACCGGAAACGCCCGATTTGGCATCAATAATAATCGTTGACGGATCGATCCAGCCCTCTTTAACCGCCGGAATAAGCCCAAGCAGCGTCGCAGTCGGGTAGCAGCCCGGATTGGAAATAAACGGAGCATCCAGCACTTGTTCTCCGTATATTTCTGCCAGTCCAAATACGGCTTGCTCTAAATAAGCTTCATCCGCAGCAGGCTTCTTATACCACTGCTCATATAGAGCAGGCGATTTTAACCGGAAGTCTCCGGAAAGGTCAATAATTTTTAAACCGGCCTCAAGCAAGGAGGGAACCAGTTTAGCAGCTACACCGGCAGGCGTAGCTAGAAACACGACATCCGCCTTTGCTTTAATCGAAGCAGGCTCGACATCATCGAGCAGCTCCTCGCGAATGCCCGTCAGATGCGGATATCCTTCCGTAATCGGCGTACCTGCGCTGGATGACGAAATGACCGATGTCACCTCTGCCAGCGGATGGGATGCAAGCAATCGAATGAGCTCTACACCGCCGTAGCCGGTTGAACCGATAATCGCTATTTTCACCTTTGTGCTCATGTTAATCTCTCCCCGAAACTAGATGCTGCGCGCTGAACCCGCCCCGTTCAGACGAGTAAGCTGCAGCTCCATCTATTGCTCTTTCCGCATGCGGAAAGGTTGTCTTCTTTCTCAACTTATAATTGTACAACATTCGACTGTTGATGGAAATACACACATTGTTTCGTATTATTATACAATCGAATTTATATTAATACAATGAACAATTGATGACTTCCAGCTCTCGCAATGCCCAAAATCAATAGAACATACGTTCTTATTTTATTGTATCATAGCAGAATGATACATGGTATACTATTTTCTGACAGAGAAACAAGAACGGTGAGAAAGCCAACGAATACTTCATCTTTAACAAGAACTGAGGAGATGACAGGATGGACGGACAAATTTTGCAGCAAATACTGATGAAGCTGGATTCAATCGAAGGCGAACAAAGGGAAATGAATGAGCATCTTCCAAATCTATTTAGGATACAAGATCGCATATTCACTAAATCCGCACCAATTCTCTTGTATCCTTTCACTTTCAATAAGCCGTTCCGCTTGTCCGCGCGCCGTCCGCTAATCAGCCCTCCAGCTTAAACCCTTGCCCGAGCACCTCAGCCGTGTTGCTAATGATAACAAATGCGCCTGTGTCGATAGCCCGCACTAACTGCTTCAGCTTCGCAACCTCATTCTGCCCAACAACCACCATAAGCACCGTTCGCCCTGCTCCCGTAAATCCGCCGTGACCATCAAGGCGCGTCAAGCCGCGATCCAAATCATTCAAAATCGCTTCGGCTACAGCCTCGGAATGGTCGCTTATAATGAATGCCACCTTTGACAATTGTAGACCGCTTTGCACAAAATCAATCGTCTTGCTCGTCACAAATAACCCGATCAATGCGTACAGGGCAATCTCAGGCGAAATGATGATTCCAGCTGCCGCAATTACGCACCCATCAAAGCAAACGATTGCTAAGCTAAGCGGAAGCCCCGTATATCGATGTAAAATTTGAGCTGCTAAATCCACACCGCCCGTAGATGCTCCACCCCGAAAAACAAGACCAAGTCCGAGCCCTACTCCGATACCGCCATAAATAGCCGCAAGAAGCGGATTACCGGTTGGCGACGGCCAGCCATCCGTCAGCAGCACAAATAGCGGTAATATGATCGAGCCCAGCGCTGTTTTAACCGCAAACCGTTTGCCAAGCAGCCACAAGCCTACGATAAACAGCGGAATATTGATCGCCCATTGTGTGAGCGCCGGTGTAATGCCCGCCATTCTCTGAACGAGAATAGACACACCGGATATGCCGCCTGAAGCAATGCCATTGGGCACCATGAACATATTGAAGCTAATCGCTACAATGACCGAGCCAATCAGGAGCTGGACGATGCTCCAAACCGATTGTGCCCTCGGACTCAAGCTGCGTCCGCCCTTTCTCCGTTTCACCGTGCCTTTGTTCATGCCTTCAATCTCCTTATAAGCTGATTTTAGCAAAAAGAAGAGTCCCACACACTATCCGTGTTGGAACTCTTCCCCAAGTTTATTCATTTAACGCTCAATCAATCATGACGAATCTGATGCCGCAAATACCCATCGATAAAAGCATCAATATCGCCATCCATAACTGCGCCGACATTGCCCGTCTCCACTGATGTGCGATGATCCTTCACCATAGAGTACGGATGGAAAACATAAGAACGAATTTGGCTGCCCCAAGCGATATCGGATTGCTCGCCGCGAATTTCCGCCAAGTGCTTCAACTGCTCCTCGATCTTCCTCTCGTACAGCTTGGAACGAAGCATATTCATCGCCCGCTCCCGGTTCTGGATTTGCGAACGCTCCTGCTGGCAAGCGACCACGATTCCTGAAGGGATATGCGTAATTCGGATAGCAGACTCCGTCTTATTGACGTGCTGGCCGCCCGCTCCGCTCGCCCGGTACGTGTCCACCTTCAGATCCTCGGAGCGAATCTCGATCTCGATACTGTCGTCGATTTCCGGGACAACATCACAGGAAGCAAACGACGTATGACGACGGCCCGCGGAATCAAACGGAGAAATACGTACAAGCCTGTGCACGCCCTTCTCTGCCTTCAGATAGCCATAAGCATTGTAGCCTTTGACCAAAATGGTGACACTCTTAATCCCAGCCTCATCACCGGGCAAGTAATCGAGCAGCTCCACCTTAAAGCCGCTCTTCTCGGCCCAGCGCGTATACATCCGGTACAGCATCAGGCCCCAATCTTGTGACTCCGTTCCGCCTGCGCCAGGATGAAGCTCGAGAATGGCATTTAGCTTATCGTAAGGCTGGTTAAGGAGAAGCTGAAGCTCGAAATCGCTCACCTTACGCACGAGCTTCTCAACGCCGCTCACGACATCCGCCTCAAGCGATTCGTCGCTTTCCTCTTCCGCGAGCTCAAGCATCATCTGAAGGTCTTCCTGCTCGCTGTTTAGCCTATCGTACTGCTCGACGACCGACTTCACCGCATTCAGTTCAGAAATAACGCTTTGCGCTTTGTCGTTATCATCCCAGAAATCGGGGAACGTCATCTTCTCTTCGAAATTAGCAATGATCTCCTGCTTAAGATCTAAGTCAAAGAGACCCCCTGAGCTCTTGGAGCCGCTTGGCCATTTCACGCAGGTCCTGTTTAACCGTTATGTCTATCATAGCTTCCGCTTCACCTCAAAATAGTTCTACATTCTTCACCGTATGCTGTACGGCCTAGCGCTGTTCCTTACTTGCCGTGGCACAGCTTGTACTTCTTGCCGCTGCCGCAAGGACAAACGTCGTTACGGCCTACGCGATCCTCGCGCTTCGCCGGACGCTTCTCTACTGCTTCTCCGCCGCCGCTCGTCGTCGTCGTTTGGCCTTGAGCTATCTCTTGACGCTCCAGATTGCTTTCCACGCGCGCCTTCATAATGTATCTAGCGACTTCCTCTTGAATGTGCTCAATCATTTCCTTGAACATCTCGAAGCCTTCGAATTGATATTCGCGAAGCGGATCTGTGCCGCCATATGCGCGTAAATGGATACCTTGACGAAGCTGATCCATCGCATCGATGTGATCCATCCACTTGCTGTCTACCGCACGAAGCACAACGACCTTCTCGAACTCGCGCATCGTTTCCGGCCCGAGCTCTTCCTCGCGCTCATCATAAGAAGCAACGACTTCCTCGTAAATGTAGTCGATGATCTCTTCCTTCTCTTTGCCCCAAATCTCTTCTTTGGTCAAAGATCCTTCCTGCAGGAAGGTTGCATGCGCATAATCTACAATCGCCTGCAAATCCCATTCCTCCGGAATATCCTCCGCGCAGTGCGCTTCAACGATACGGTCGATAACCGGTTTAATCATGTCCATAACTTCCTGGCGGATGTTCTCCGAACCAAGAATATCGCGGCGCTGCTTATAAATAACCTCACGCTGCTGGTTCATCACATCATCGTATTGCAAAACGACTTTCCGAATGTCAAAGTTGTTGCCCTCAACGCGCTTCTGCGCCGATTCAATCGCTCTTGAGATCATCCGGCTCTCGATCGGTTGGTCCTCATCAAGTCCAAGCTTGTCCATCATGCCCATAATATTTTCCGAACCGAAGCGGCGCATCAGCTCATCCTCAAGCGACAAGTAAAACTGCGAAGAACCCGGATCTCCTTGACGTCCCGCACGACCGCGCAGCTGGTTATCGATCCGGCGGCTTTCATGGCGTTCCGTACCGATAATGTGCAAGCCGCCAAGATCATGAACCGACTCACCCAGCAAAATATCCGTACCGCGGCCAGCCATGTTCGTTGCAATTGTCACAGAGCCGGCTTGTCCTGCGCGCGAAATAATTTCCGCTTCCTCAGCATGGAACTTCGCGTTGAGCACCTTGTGCGTCACGCCTCTGCGCTTCAGCATCTCCGATAGCTTTTCCGAGTTCTCAATGGATATCGTACCAACAAGCACCGGTTGGTTTTTGCTGTGACGCTGAACGATCTCTTCAACAACCGCCTTAAATTTACCGTTTTCGGATTTGTACACGACATCCGCAATATCCTTACGAATCATAGAACGGTTTGTAGGCACTTGAATAACATCAAGCCCATAAATACGCTTGAACTCTTCTTCCTCCGTTTTCGCTGTACCGGTCATACCTGCCAGCTTGCGATACATACGGAAGTAGTTTTGGAAGGTGATAGTCGCAAGCGTCATGCTCTCATTCTGAACCTTCAGCTGCTCCTTCGCTTCAATCGCTTGGTGCAAGCCATCGCTATAGCGGCGTCCCGACATGAGACGGCCGGTAAATTCGTCGACAATGACTACTTCTTCTTCCTCGACAACGTAGTCTACATCGCGCTTCATAATAAAGTTAGCTTTCAGCGCCTGCTGAATATGATGGTTTAGCGTCACATTCGCATGGTCGAACAAATTCTCGATTTGGAAAGCCTTCTCGGTCTTCTCGACGCCTGATTCCGTCAGCATAACGCTGCGCAGCTTAATATCAATCGTGAAATCCTCTTCGGGCTTCAAACGGCTTATAAAGCGGTCAGCGGCAAAATAAAGCTCTGTCGATTTAGCAGCTTGTCCGGAAATAATAAGCGGCGTCCGCGCTTCATCGACTAGAATGGAATCCACCTCATCGATAATGGCAAAATAAAGCGGGCGCTGTACCATTTGTTCCTTGTAAAGCACCATATTGTCACGCAAATAATCGAAACCAAATTCATTATTCGTACCATACGTAATATCGCATGCATAGGCTTCTTGCTTCTCATCATGCGACAAACCGTGCAGGTTACAGCCGACTGTCATGCCGAGGAAGCCGTACAGCTCTCCCATCAGCTCGCTATCACGCTGTGCCAGGTAGTTATTGACCGTAATAACGTGAACGCCTTTGCCGAGCAGTGCATTCAAATACACAGGAAGCGTCGCCACGAGCGTCTTACCTTCACCCGTTCTCATCTCCGCAATCTTGCCCTCATGCAGAACCATACCCCCGAGCAGCTGCACGTCAAAATGACGCATGCCAAGCGTACGCTTGGATGCTTCCCTGACCGTTGCAAAAGCTTCGGGAAGAATTTTGTCTAATGTCTCGCCCTTTTCAATTCTTGCTCTAAATTCCTCTGTTTTAGCGCGCAGCGCTTCATCGGATAAAGACGTAAATTTCGATTCTATCGCATTTATTTCATCTACCGTCCGTTGGAGCCGTTTTACCTCGCGCTCGTTATGGTCACCAAATATCTTCTTCACTAATCCGAGCATGGAATTCCCCTTTCGTAATGACGCCTCTTTGCATTAAATTGTATCAGTTTGTCGACACTGCCGCAACGAGGGCGCTTATAAAAGAAAAAGCCTCTCTCCATAAAGGAGAAAAGGCTCGTCATGTTAAGTATAATTGCTGCTAGCCTTGCTCAATTAGACCATATTTGCCGTCACTGCGTTTGTATACAACACTAATTTCTTTATTGTCTACATTCGAAAATACGAAAAAATTATGTCCAACCATATTCATTTGCAAAATCGCTTCTTCTACGTCCATAGGCTTAAGAGCAAAGCGCTTAGTACGTACAAGCTCCAGATCATCCTCTTCCTCAAGAACGCCCACTGCTGAGCCGTCCTCTTTGAACAAGGTGCGTACGCCGCTTCCTTGACGGAATTTACGATTTACTTTGGTTTTATGTTTACGAATTTGTCGTTCGAGTTTGTCCGCAACAAGATCGATCGATGCGTACATATCCTCGCTTTTCTCCTCGGCTCTGAGCATGACGCCGGTGAGTGGAATGGTCACCTCAACTGCATGTTTCCCTTTGGTGACCGATAGTGTTACGTTAATGTCGGAGGTGATTGGTGCTTCGAAATATTTGTCCAATCTGTTGAGTTTCTTTTCGACGTAGTCTCTCAATGCATCTGTCACTTGAAAGTGTTGACCTCGAATGTTGTAGTTCATGGGGAATTCCTCCTTTACATGGACTTATTATAACATATGTAAGCGCTCATAGTAAAATAGTTTTTATTTTATTTAGAATATTCTAATAAATGATGCATAGACGAAGTAGACATGCCACAGCCGCAAATAAACGTTTTTTCCTGAAGCAAAAATCTGAGTTTTTCATTTACCAGCACTACAGCCGGTTTACAAAAAAAAGCCCCGGTTACCCGGAGCTTTGTGTCATTGATTGTTTAATGATCCAAAATATAGGTTGGCTGGATCAGCCGAATAATTACAATTTAACTACGTTAGCAGCTTGTGGTCCACGAGCGCCTTCAACGATATCGAATTCCACGGATTGGCCTTCTTCAAGTGTTTTGAAACCTTCGGTTTGGATAGCGGAGAAATGAACAAATACGTCGCCGCCTTGCTCAGTCTCGATAAATCCATAACCTTTTTCTGCGTTAAACCATTTAACTTTACCTTGCATGTGCAAACATTCCCTTCATCTTCAAATACTGTGAGGCATCTCATTGTATAACCCACAATTTGACTATAACACCCACTTCACGGAATTGTCAAACAATTTATTGTAAGCGAATTCATTTGAG
>DATJKM010000270.1:0-7183 GCA_035491515.1 Candidatus Udaeobacter sp.
AAGTCGTACAATTGCTGAACAAGCCGGTATCGCGGCTCATCGCCGCGTTCGCCGCCATAACGGTCGGCTAACCGGAGGAAGGCGCCGTCGTCGCCAGCCCCTTCATACTTTTGCTCGAACAGCTGATCGAGCACATCGAGACGCATAAGCTCGCTCTCTGTCTCATTCGCGATCCGAAAGCCCGGATCGAGCCCGATAAGCGGATAATAACGCCTAATGACATCCAGACAAAAGGAGTGCAGCGTTGTAATGGATGCCCGGTTCATCAATGCCAGCTGACGGCGCAAATGCTCGGAATCCGGCTGACGCTCCAGCTCAAGCTCCAGTGCGAGCCGGATCCGATCCTTCATCTCAGCTGCGGCGGCCTTTGTAAAGGTCGCCACGAGCAGGCGATCGACGTCGGTGTGAGCCGATATTTTACGAATAATTCGTTCTACGAGGACTGCCGTTTTACCGGAGCCTGCCGCAGCAGCTACGAGGATGTTCGAGCCGCTTGTTACGATGGCGTCCCATTGATCATCGGTCCATGTGCTATTTTCCGGCTTCGGGGAATCCTTTGCAGTGTGCATCATCCATTACTCCCTCTCCAGCTGCCGCCATATGTCTTCCTTAGAAGGCTTGCTCAGCTTCCTATACTCATTTCCTTCGAACAGCGCGTCGAACTGACAGACCGCTTTGTAATCGCAATATTGACACGGCGTCTTCGTTCCCAGGCGATACGGCTCTATGGATACCTTGCCCGCTAGAATCGAGCTTCCGATCCGGCTAATCGTAGTTCTGACGCTGTGCCTCAGCACATCCCACTGTTCATTCGTGACGACCGAAGAACTGCTGTAAAAGCTTCCGTCACGCTTAAGGGCAACAGGAAGCAGCTCCGAATAACCGGTTTCCAATTCATCGTCCATAAGCCTTACCGTTACCGGATCGGCTGTTACGAGTCCGCGCATTTTGTAACGCTTCAGCAGCCGTCCGTTCACCTCGGAAGGACTTATGCTGTTGGTCAGCGCGAGCAGCGGATTATGAACATGAAAATAAAGAACGCCGGAAGGAGATGCCGGCTGTCCCAGCCATGCGGGAGCATGCGTAACGAGTACATCGAGATAGGTCAGCATTTGCAGCGAGAGCCCGTATGCAACCTCCTCAAGCCGCAGCTGAGTTGAGCTCGATTTGTAATCGAGCACTCGCAGCAGCAGCCCCTCCTCCGTTTCCGCTGCATCGACGCGGTCGATTCTGCCGATAATCTCCATTTCCCCGCCGTCCTCAAGCGGAATGCGCAAGGAAGGCAGCGTGCCGTCCGGACCAAAACCGACTTCTGTCCCGACAGGGTGAAACTGTGCTCTTCGCGCGTGCTCACCCAGCATAAGCGCTGCTTGTCCGACAATCTCCTTCAGCTTTCGGGCGATATATTGAAAGCGGCTGCTGCTCAATAAAATTTGAGATTGGAGCTTAGGAGCCAGCTCGTCCACCGTTTGCGAGGCGATGGCCTTCAGCTCCCCTTCCGGCACCTGGCCCCAGCGCCCGCCTAGCCCAGTTGCTATTCGGCTCAAAGCCGCGTGGAACAGCTGTCCCACATCGGGAGCGTCCAATCGGTATAGCTTTCTCTCCCTCAGCCTTAGCCCATGGATCGCAAAATGCTGGAACGGACAGGATACGAACCGCTCCATACGCGATACGCTGACTTGTAAACGCGTGCCATACAGCTGCCTTGCCGTATCTTTAGACAGAAATTGCTCCCGGTTCACATAAGTCAAAGAGCCCGTTAAACGCTGCAGCTTATGCTGCCATTCCGGCCTTACTGCAAACCAATTGTACATATCCCACCAAAAAGGGGCGATTGCCTCTCCCTGCTGCCATTTTCGAATAGCCGCAATCAAATAAGAGAGCGTTCGCTGCGGTTCATAAACGAACATCCTCTGCTCCAAGACCGGCAAGCTTGGCGAAGGCTCAGCCGCAACGCTTTGAACCGGAATGCCGGGAAAGAGCTGGCGGACATGCCTTACAATCTCAGACGGAAGCAAGGATTTCCCTTCTTCATCCGCCTGGGCCCAGCTTAGCCACAGATGCCGGCTTGGCGTGGTCAAGGCGTTATAGATCATGAAGCGCTCATCGAGCAGGCGCCGCCGCACCCCTGGTGCCATAGCTATTCCATCCTCTGCGAGCCGTTCACGCTCCGGCTCGGTAAGAATGCCGTCCTCCTTCACGCGCATCGGCATGATGCCGTCATTGGCTCCAAGCACGTAACATACCTGTATATGCCCGGACCTGGTCCTGTCCATGCTCCCGATCAGCACTTGATCCAGCGCCGGCGGAACAGCGGCAAGCTTCAAGCTGTCGAGCCCGGCTTCGACCATGCCCCCGAACAGCTCTGGCGATACCGTTTGCTGCCCTGCCAGCTCAACCAATTGGTCCAGCAGCTGCATTACGCTGTCCCAAAGCTGCCGGTGACTTCTGGCACGCTGCGTCCTGCCTGCCTGCGTGTCCTGAATGCCCCAGCGCTCCAAACGGTCAGCTGCGTCCGAATGATCGAGCAGCCGATATAAAGCTTCGCACATCTCTTGGACGTTATTCGCTTTCTTAAGCGCTTCACCGAAGCGGCGGAGCGGCGGCACGACAGCTTCTCTTGCGGCAAGCACGATATCAAGCTCCCGCTGCGCCTTGTCGCTTATTTTCGTCTCCATCTCCGCATCGTCTTCGAGCGAGACGGGAACTAACGGAAGCCAGCGCTTCTTATCGAGCCATTTCCATCCGTCAATGCCTGCCGCCAGCGCGAAATTTTCCAGCATATCGAACCATTCCCGCAGCAGGCTGCCATCCATCGGGAACAGCATTTCCGTTTTTACACAGCGGAACACCGCATCATACCGCCAACCGAACAGAACCGTTTCAAGTGCGGACCGGATAAATTCAACTAACGGGTGATGGACAGCCTTCTCTTTCTGATCGACAAAATAAGGGATGCCGTAATCGGCAAACACAAGCCCGATATAATCGGTATAATCCTCGCTATTTCGAACCATAACGGCAATATCCCGCCAGCGTAGCTCTTCCTGCTGCGCCCGGCGGACGATATCGCGCGCGACAGCTTCAACTTCTGCGCGGCGGTTCGCGGCGGCATGCAGCGACACCCCGCAGCGCGAATCCTCAGGCTCAAGCATTGCTCTGTCCGCAATCAGCATCGGAACCCGTTCGCTATAGTGGCTCTCAAGATGGGCAAGCATCGGATTGTTACGAAAGCGGACCGGCGGTGCAGTTCCGAGTATCGCAGGCGCATCAACGTTTACATCGTATTTGACTGCAAGCTCCATCAGCTTGTTGTACGTTTCTGCAGTCGGATGAAACAGCTCCAGCTCATGCGGCAGTTCTCCTAATTCGTAAGGCCGGTTAAGCGTCAGAGTGACCGTCACCTGCGCCGAAGAGGCCATTAGCGCCCCTAATGCCTCATATTCAGTCGGCGTAAAGCCATAGAAGCCATCTACCCATATTTGCGCGTCTTGCATCGCCGGAGCATCCTGGAACCCTTTTTGCAAATAACGCAAATAATCCTCGGCGTCGATGTACATGCCCGCGAGTTCCTGCTCCATCTGACTATAAATAAGCTGTAAATCATGCAGCTTGCGCCTCAGCAGTGTAGAATGGCCCGTTCCTGTCTCCGCAGCTTCCTGCTTGTCCTGCAGCTGCTCCGAATCAATTCCGTACCGCTTCCACTCCGTTAACAGCTCCGCAAGTCTATCAATGAAACCAGGCTGCTCTGCCCCGCTCTGAAACAGCTCCAGCTGCGGGCCCAGCCGATGAACGATCTTATAGAGAAGCATATGCTTCCCCGTATCCCCGATCGGAACGAGCGCCGTACCGCCTGTCTCCTGCATAACCCGGAAGGCCAGACGCCGGAAGCTAAGCGCCTGTGCCCTGATCGTGCCGTTTAATCCGCCGTTCTGAAGCAAAGCATATTCGGTCTGAAAGGTAGCCTGCTCCGGTACGAGCATGACCAGCGGCGGCCCATCCGGTTGAACACGCAGCTGCTCCCTTATTTCATTCAAGCAATAGGATGTTTTTCCGGTTCCCGAACGCCCGATGACAAAGCGAAGCGACATGTGCAACTCTCCCGTCTTTTCGTTAAATCGCGACTATTTGCTTCTTACTTCAAAAATCGCGAATTTCAAGTAATGGCCTTCGTTTACGCCAAGCAGTTGAGGATGATCCTTGCCCGCAGCGCGCCATTCGACTAAACGGAGCAGCTTGCCGGCATCCGAAGCCGCGTCTTGAATCGTCTCCAGAAACAATTCAGGCCGCATATGATACGAGCAGCTTGCCGTTACAAGGTAACCTCCCTCATTGACGAGCTTTAATCCCTGCAAATTAATATCTTTATAGCCGCGGCATGCGCCCGGTACTGCGCTCTTCGTCTTGGCAAAGGCCGGCGGATCAAGAATGACGACATCCCATGTGCGTCCAGCCGTGCTCTCCAGTTTTTTGGAGGTGTCGACGCCGCCAAGGCCGCGCTGCTTTCGCTCATCAATGCCCTTTACCTGCGTACGCAAATAATCAAAGGCGTCAGCAACGACAAATTCGACCCGGTCTGAAAAACCGTTGCGCAGGGCGTTGCGCTTCGCCGTTGCAATGGCGTGCTCCGAGACATCGAGGCAGGTAACCTTCTTGGCGCCGTATTTGCATGCATGCAGTGTAAAGCTGCCTGTATGAGCAAAGCATTCGAGCACGGTTGCGCCATCCCAGTATGGGAAGGTTACGACTTTTCCGTTCGCATTAACCGGTACGAGGTTCGCGGAATCCGCTGCCTTGTACGAGGTATTTCCTGTCACAGCAGAGCCCGACTCCGCTGCTTCGCGATCTGCTAGACAAATGCCGCTGCGGCCGCCCCAGCCGGTCATAAGCGGCGCAATTGCCGCACGATTTTCGCGTTGATCGAAAAAATAGCCGGTTTTCTGGCCTTCTACGATATCAACCTCCAGCTTTAATCCGTTTTCCTCGATTACGAGAATAGACGGGCAGTCGCCATAAAGCGCGCCAGTTCGCTCCTCTAAGCCTTCCAGCACACGAACGCCCACGTCGCTGCGCTCATAAATGCCCTGCGGCTGAAATACGTCAATTAGCGCTTCGAGCAGCGCCTCCCTTCTCACGTCCATCCCAAGCGTTAAAAGCTGCAGCACCAGCACGTTATTGAAACGGTCGACGACGAGTCCGGGCAGGAAATCCGCCTCTCCGTAAACAAGGCGGCAATCGGCGTCTTTCACGAAGCGCTGGCGATGCTCCTGGCATTGACGAAGCCGATCGCGGAAAAAGTCTGCATCCATAACAGCGATGGGCTCGTACGAAACCACTCTTACCGTAATTTGCGACTTCGGATTCCAATAGCCCGTTGCCAGATAACGTCCTTGATGGGTTACGATATCTACCAAATCACCTGGCTGCGCTTCACCTTCCAGCCGGTCGATTTCGGTTGCATAGACCCAAGGATGTCCTTGCTCCAGCCTTTTCTTTCTAGCCTTTTGAAGATATATTTTCGGATTGCTCACGTTTTTCTCTCTTCCCTTCCTTTAACTTGCTTGTCATGCTTGTCTTATTTGCGGCATATGTATACTTACGAAACGAACCGCTCATTAACGAATAAGGAGACCGTCCAATGGTTCATACGATTCTCATTCCAATGCTGCTCGGCTTCGCTGTTTTCATGTGCGGCATGAAGCTGATGGAGCTTGCGCTGCATCGATTGGCGGGTCCCTATCTGACCCGTATTTTGGAGCGTTCAACCAGAGCGCCTATCCACGGGCTGGCAATCGGTACGGTTACGACAGCTTTTCTGCAAAGCAGCACAGCCGTAACGGTTATTGCCATCGGAATGGTCAATGCCGGTTTACTGACATTCCCGCGCACGTTAGGAATCATACTCGGCACAAATATCGGCACCTGTATAACGACAGAGCTCATCGGTTTAAATTTAAATAAGCTTGCCGTTCCTCTGCTCATCGTATCGGTAGGACTATGGCTGCCTACTGCATTGCTTGGCGAAATGCGTCTTTTCCCGGCCGTACGCGGCGCGCGCTGGCTTGATACGCTTCGCTCTTCTTCGGTTGTGCTGTGCGGCTTCGCTTTGCTCCTGACCGGTATGACCATGATGCAGGGAGTAGGCTCTGCTGTGCAGGAGAGCCCGATGTTCAGCTGGTTTCTAGACAAAGCAGACGACAGCCTGTGGTGGGGACTTGCGGCAGGCGCTGTTCTTACTGCCGCAGTTCACAGCAGCGCTGCCGTTATCGGCATCATCATGGGATTCGTATCCATCGGCGCAATGCCGATCGAGCTTGGAATTGCCGTCGTGCTCGGCGCGAATATCGGCACCTGCGCCACTGCCTTACTGGCTTCGATTGGCGGAACGAAAGCCGGTCAATATGTCGCATGGTCCCATGTCGTTCTGAACGCAGGAGGGGCATTGCTGTTTATGCCGTTCATCGGTGAGCTGACGACGTTATCGGAATGGATCTCCTCGTCTGCTTCCGGCCAAATTGCCCATACACAAACGATTTTCAACATTTTAAGCTCGCTGATTGCTCTGCCCTTCTGCTACCTCCGGACGTTCCGGAAGCTGGACCCTGTCACTTAGCAGACCTATTCCGTTTGCAGCCCTAACAACTGAAATGCTCCTGCAACGATGCGATGGTTGTTATCGTATCCTGACTGCTTCTGGCGCTTCCATGCCTCCTGCGGATCAAACCAATCGACGCCGCGGATTTCTTCCACCTGTGCCTGCAAGGAGCCGCCCACTGCTTCTACCAAATAATAGTGAACCTCTTTATCTACCGTTCCTAATGATTCATGCTCATATTTATATTTAATTTGGTCAATCGGAGCAATGATGACCCCTTCAAGACCTGTCTCTTCGACAATTTCCCGCAAAGCGGTTTGTTCGATCGTTTCGCCGGCCTCCATTTTCCCTTTTGGCAGCGATACTTTTCCATAACGATCCTGAATGAGCTGAATTTGCAGCTTTCCTTCCTCCGTCCGGCGATAAACGACACCGCCTGCTGAAATTTCCTTCATGTCCGTTTCCCCCTTGCAGCGTTAATTGTTAGTATATGCAGCAAAGGATTCCTCCATCTTTTCCGTAAAAGGAATCGATCAGCAAAGGAATCCCCGCAATGGTTAAGCTTTTAACTATGCTCTAATCGCTTCT
>DATJKM010000271.1:0-6283 GCA_035491515.1 Candidatus Udaeobacter sp.
AGCTGCTGGCTTACCGTATCATGCAAATCTCTTGCCAGCCGCTTGCGCTCCTCGAGCACAGCCGCTTCATTCGAAGCCGATTCCGTCATCACATACTCTTCACCGCGCATTTGCAGCCATTTCATCTTCTCTTCCATTTGCTCTGCAAGCTCATTAAATTCACGGTACACCTCAATAAATGAATTATGTCCGCCTTCCGTAATTCGAACGCCATAGTTGCCGTTGGAGGCTTGCTTGAGCGATAAATGAAGCGTATCGATCCTGCGCCCGATACGCTGTGCCGCCCAATAGCCGAAGGCCGCGCTCACAAGCAGGAAGACGGAGGCGGCCCCGAGGCGCGCTTCCGTCTTTCCTGTTTCATCTACAAGACCAATCCATGCCACCGCTCCAAGCATCAGCGAAACGACGGAGGCAATGACGAACATTCCGATGAGCTCCCATTTTCCGCTTCTCAAAAACCGGACCATCATCTGAACTCACCCCACCTTTGTGACGCGGACATCACCGATAAATGTGCTGACGACCAGCTTGATTTTTTTGTCGGACTGCTGATAAGAAGGGGATTGGATATTGATGTTCGTAAACATGCCGCCCTCTTTCTGGCCTAAAATCTTTACGTCGCCGATAAATGCGCTTGATACGACCTGCACGCCTACCTCGTAATCATTCGGCACGTATACCTTCACGTCACCTATAAAGGAAGAAACATGAATTTTCGTTTCGCCAAGCGATACTTGCGCCTTCGTTAAATCGAGCACCGTATCTCCAATAAAATGAGAGATGTTAAGCGGCTTCAAATCCCAATAATCTTGACCGATATGAATATCGCCAATAAATCCGGAACGGGTCTGCACATTCGAGTCGCCGTGATTCCACCACTCTATGTGCTCCTTATGATTCCGTTTCCATTCATGGGCACGTTTTTTGTATTCGGTTTTGTGATCTTTTTTCCACTCCTTGAATTCCTTCTTGCTTGCAGAATAGCCTTCAAATGGATTATGGTCCATGCCTTCCCGCTTCTCTTCCTGCGTATGCGTTCCAAATGGATCTACCGGTGTCTTCGTTGGATCAGGGTGCAAAGGCGGTGCTGGAGGAACGGCAGCTTGGTCCGAATATGGGCGATATGATTTCCAATCATCGGTTGGAGGCTCATGGCGCCTTGATTTGGGTCTCCAAATTAAATTGATGCCGATTAAAATAACCGCAACTGGCCAAATATAAGGAACAATGTCACCGATGGACCATGAGAACCATTCAAGATTGCGTCCCAGAAATATACATCCGACTAAAAGCACGACAGCTCCCCACCAGCTTGAGCCTGAACCATGCGTCCTGCAGGTTAGCAGCCCCCGAATGCCAACAATAATAAGGATGACAGGCCAATAGGTGGAAAATAGATCACTAATATCAAAGGTCAAATGACCTGTTTGCCTTAGCAAAAACAATACACCGATTGCAATAATAATTAACCCGGTAAATAACCGGTTTGCGAAATTTCCGTTCAAGCGGCACCAGCTCCTTACGATTCCATCGTCGTTTGATAATTCTAGTATAGCGGACCGCATTCATTTGAAAAAGGGACGGCCGATTGAAATCATAATCAGCCTCTAGACCGAGCATTTGTTGATCTTATCCAATTCAAACCTGACATGCGTCATGAAACATCACGCACAGCGTTGACATTGTTTACTTCTACTATTTATAATGATGAACGGATTAGGCAGAAGAGATAACTATGCATGAATAAGAGGAACAGGAGATGAAGCAATGGACGTTATTGAACTGTCAAAAGGACTGGATACCATCTGGGTCGTTTTGACAGCAGCCATGATCTTACTCATGGAAGGCGGATTCGCTTTGCTTGAGGCGGGTTTTGTCAGGCAGAAAAATGCAGTCAGCATTATTATGAAGGTGTTCGTCGACATCGCTTTCGGCGCACTCGTTTTCTATTTTTGGGGATTCGCTCTCATGTACGGACAGGATACCGGCGGATTTATAGGCACGACCGGTTTTCTTATTAAAGGAGACCTGTCTCACATAGCATTAAATATCACTCATGAAACCTATTGGTTATTCCAATGTGCGTTCGTTATTGCCGTTATCTCGATCGTATCCGGAGCAGTTGCGGAACGCATCAACTTTAGAGCTTATATTTTATATACCATTGTGATGACCGGCTTCATCTACCCGCTCGCCGGACATTGGGTATGGTCGGGAAGCGGCTTTCTCGGAAAGCTCGGAATGATTGATTTTGCCGGATCCGCTGTCATTCACGCATTAGGCGGCTTTTCCGCGCTTGCTGCTGCGATATTCATCGGCCCGCGAATCGGAAAGTTCAGTGCAGACGGCAAAGTGAACATCGTACCGCCTTCTAACCTGCCGCTCGCTTCCGTTGGCGCGTTCATTCTATGGTTTGGATGGTTCGGCTTCAATGCCGGCAGTACGCTCAGCGCTACGAATGGCTCGATCGGGCATATCGCAATTACAACCATGCTGTCGGCGGCTGCTGGCGGCGCAACGTGTATCTTATTTACGATGTTCCGCTATAAGAAGGCCGATCCCCCGATGGTTATTAACGGATCGCTAGCAGGCCTGGTTGCAATTACCGCGGGCTGCGCCTTCGTATCCGATATTGCTGCCATCGTCATTGGAGCTGTATCAGGAATTGTGATGGTGCTGGTGACCGAATGGCTGGAGGGCAAACAAGTCGATGATCCGGTCGGCGCCTTCGCCGTGCACGGCATTAGCGGCAGCATCGGCACGCTCGCTGTCGGCTTGTTCGCTCTCCCGGAATTAACGGAGGGCGTCGGCAAAGGCTATTATGGTTTATTTTATGGCGGGGGCTTCAGCTTGCTTGGCGTTCAAGCGATTGGACTCGTCATCGTATCTGTATGGGGCTTCATTTTAACTTGGGGGGCACTGTTGATTATTCGCAAGATTACGCCTGTCCGGGTCTCCAAGGATGAGGAGCTTATCGGTCTCGATGTCGGCATTCACGGCGTTCCTGCTTACAGCCAGGAGCATGATTTCCTCGATTACGATCGTCTGAAAAATAGCAAGTAAACGAAAAGAACCGTCTAAGCCCCTTCGGCCTGGACGGTTCTTTATTTATAATCAGCTCAGATGCGTTACTCGTTCATTTCACTGGCAAGCTCATAGGATACGGTCACAATATCAGTCGGAGCCGACACATTCTGAATGGAACGGGCGCTATCGATTTCTAAGCGGAGCGCGCGAACCTTCTCCATCGGCTTTCTTACAAAATGAATATATTCGACGGCCAAGTGATGATCAGGCTTCTTACCCGTCAGCATCCGTCTTAAAGTAGACATCGATTGATAAGCGCGGTCTTCCATCATTCTTCTTTTCTCATAACGCTCGACCATCTGTTCAATTTCGGCTATTTCCTGCTCTTTCTTGGCAACGAAGGCATCTATAAAAGGTAAAACCTCGCCCGCTTTACGATGATGGGCAGCAGCTATAAAGCCTGAATGAATGATCGGATCTGTCATGAGAATTCACCTGTCTTGTCATGTTATTATCTCTTACATATTCAATCATACAACAGAACAGGGTCATTTGAAAACTGTTTTTTATAACATGGAAATATCTGCGCTTATATCAAACGATGTCTCACCGTCATAACCAAGTTTTGGACAAAAGAAAAGAGGAACCGCATCGGCTCCTCTTTGTGTTTCTTCATTAATAACTTGGCAAGAAATACTACTTTTCAGCTTTTTGCTGAGCAGTATTAGCTGCTTGTTTACCGGCAGCATTGTTCTGGTTAAATTCTTCTGCGAACTCTGCATTAAATTTATTGTTTTGGACTTTATTTTTTTTGTTTTTAGCCATTGTAGGTCACCTCCCCGTTCAATGATAGTATGGCATTACTGCCGCTTATTATACGGGTTTTTAGGATTCCAAATATGTTTGCGGGATAGGCTTTCCGGCTTCGACTGCCAGATTGATTTTGTTCAGCCACGCCTGCGAAAGCTTGCCCGTTCCTCTGCGCAGCACCTCTACGTGAACCGTCCGCTTACCCCACTGCTCGTAAACCTGCTTGATCGTTTCAAAATACAAATCGATGCGCTTCCCCTTTATAGCCGAACCTGTGTCAGCCACTACGCCATAGCCGTAACCGGGTATATACAACAAAGTTCCGATCGGAAAAAGCCTCGTATCGGCAGCTATCGTCGACACTTGATCCCTGCGCACCTTAACGCCCGAAAACGTAATGCCGTATTGCGGATGCCCCGGACGTTTGCCCGTCGATTCCACGCCTGCCGTATAGCCTGTGGCGATAACCTCAACGGTATCCGGCTTTGCCTGTTTAGAGGCGCGGGCGGATGCGTTCAGCTTACCTGTGACACTGTTCTTATTCGCGGCCTTGCCGCCTGCATCGCTGGGCTGTGGCGATGAGGCCGCGGCTAGCTCCGAGCATCTCGTTGCATTTAAACCGATTACGATAACAGATAGGAGCAGCAAGGCGGTAAGTCCTTTTCTCAAATAAAAAAAGCTTGTGACCATCTGGGTTACTTCCTCCTCAGAAGAATAATGCCCCGATGGCCCAAGCTTTATGCGCTATTCATTATTGTTCTTTGTCTGCGATTTGCTTCTGGAGCAAAGCGATCAGCTCAGCAACAGGCATCGCGCCGAGATCGCCTTCGCCGCGTTTGCGCACGGAAACGGCCTCCGCTTGCATTTCATTCTCGCCAACAACGAGCATGTAAGGCGTCTTCTCCAGTTGAGCCTCGCGAATTTTGTAGCCCAGTTTCTCGTTTCGCAGGTCGCTCTCAACGCGAACGCCGCTTAATTGCAGCTGTTCAGCTACTTTACGCGCATAGCCCTCGTAAGCGGTCGACACAGGAATGACCTTCGCTTGCACCGGCGACAGCCACAGCGGAAGAGCGCCTGCAAAGTTTTCAAGCAAGAACGCAGTCATTCTTTCCATTGTGCTTATGATGCCGCGGTGGATAACGACCGGACGATGCTTCTTGCCGTCCTCGCCGATATACTCAAGCTCGAAGCGCTCAGGAAGCAAGAAATCAAGCTGTGCAGTCGACAGCGTCTCCTCTTTGCCAAGTGCCGTTTTGATTTGTACGTCGAGCTTAGGCCCGTAAAATGCCGCTTCCCCTTCTGCCTCGAAGAACGGAAGATCAAGCTCCTCTACTACCTCGCGAAGCATGCGCTGCGACATTTCCCACATTTCATCGTTTTGGAAATATTTCTCTGTATCCTTCGGATCGCGATAGGATAAGCGGAAACGGTATTCTTTAATGCCGAAATCCTCATATACTTTGCGGATCAGGTTGACGACGCGCGCGAATTCTTCCTTGATCTGATCCGGACGGCAGAAAATATGAGCATCATTAAGCGTCATCGCGCGTACGCGGTGCAGGCCGGTGAGCGCGCCCGACATTTCATAACGGTGCATCGTTCCAAGCTCGGCGATCCTTACAGGCAGATCACGGTAGCTGCGCATATCGCTTTTAAATACCATCATATGGTGAGGACAGTTCATTGGACGCAGGACAAGCTCCTCGTTATCCATGATCATTTTCGGGAACATATCCTCGCTGTAGTGTTCCCAGTGGCCGGATGTTTTGTAGAGCTCCACATTCGCAAGAACAGGCGTGTATACATGCTCGTAGCCCAGTCTTTCCTCTAGATCAACAATATAACGCTCCATCGTTCTGCGAAGCTTTGAGCCATTCGGCAGCCATAGCGGCAAACCTTGACCAACCTCGCGCGAGAACGTGAACATTTTCAGCTCGCGGCCCAGCTTACGGTGATCGCGCTTCTTCGCTTCCTCCAGGAAGTGAAGATGCTCATCCAGCTGCGCTTTCTTCGGGAAAGCCGTTCCGTAAATCCGCTGCAGCATTTTGTTTTTGGAATCGCCGCGCCAGTACGCACCAGCGACGCTCAGCAGCTTAAAAGCTTTAATCCGGCCGGTAGACGGCAGATGCGGTCCGCGGCACAAGTCGAAAAACTCGCCTTGATCATACATCGTAATAACCGAATCAGCAGGCAAATCACGAATGAGCTCCAGCTTCAGATTGTCATCCAGCTCTGTGAAAATCGCCAGCGCTTCGTCTCTGCTTACGACGCGGCGGCGAATATCGATATTTTGCTGAACGATTTTCTCCATTTCCTTCTCGATCTTAACCAGATCCTCCGGCGTTAACGATTGCTCCATATCGATATCGTAATAGAAGCCGTCCTCGATGACCGGACCGATTCCAAGCTTTACGTTAGTATTTCCATACAGGCGTTTAATCGCCTG
>DATJKM010000272.1:0-6666 GCA_035491515.1 Candidatus Udaeobacter sp.
GCTTTAATCATGGTGCCGATCGGCCGCAAAATGTACAGCATCTCCAAGTCAACGCAGGAGGAAAACGCCCGTTTTACTTCAGTCATCAACCGCGTCGTATCTGAAATTCGTTTGGTGAAGGCGTCGGGCTCCGAGCCCGTCGAATTCGAACAGGGACGTGCCGGCATTCAAAATTTGTTTGGCTTCGGCTTGAAAGAAGCCCGCATGCAGGCGCTGATATCACCAATCGTCTCGTTTATTATTTTACTGCTGCTCGTTTGCCTGATCGGCTTTGGCGGCGTGCAGGTATCTTCAGGCGCCATAACCGCGGGCGAATTAGTCGCATTCATCATGTATTTGTTCCAGATCATGCTGCCTATTACGCAAATTTCGCAGTTTTTTACGCAATTTCAGAAGGCAATGGGAGCGACCGAAAGCATCATTGGCATTCTGGAAGCGGAAGAGGAAGACCAGGTTTCCGGCAAAGCGGTTACCGAAATGAATCAAACGCTTAAGGTGGAGCATGTATCCTTCGCTTATAAGCCGGAAGAGCCTATCCTGCGGGATGTGAGCCTTACAATCGAAGCGGGAAAAGTAACGGCGCTTGTCGGCCCGAGCGGCAGCGGCAAAACGACTCTGTTCTCGCTGCTGGAGCGGTTCTATGACCCGACTTCCGGCGCCATCCGGCTTGGAGGGACGGACATCCGGGATGCTTCGCTGCGCTCGTGGAGGAGTCAGATCGGCTACGTCTCTCAGGAAAGCCCGATTATAGCGGGAACGATAAAAGATAATTTGTGCTACGGCTTGGAACGCGAAATCACGCAGCAGGAAATCGAGCAGGCTGCACGAATGGCTTATGCAGATGGATTTATCGAGGCCTTGCCGGACGGCTATGCAACGGAGGTTGGAGAACGCGGCATTAAGCTCTCCGGCGGTCAGCGGCAGCGGATTGCCATTGCGAGGGCGCTGCTGCGTGACCCGCATATTCTGATGCTCGATGAAGCGACGTCCAACCTGGACAGCAAGTCGGAGGAGGTCGTGCAGGACGCGCTGAAAAATTTGATGGTCGGCCGGACAACGGTCGTGATTGCGCATCGGTTGTCGACGGTCGTGGATGCCGATTCGATCGTATTTTTGGAGAAGGGCGTCATTACGGGCGTCGGAACGCATGAGCAGCTGTATGCCAGCCATGCGATGTACCGCGAATTCGCCAATGGCCAGCTCCGCATGAACAAAACGGCTTCGTAAGCGGGAGAAGAGGGTGTAGAGATGGGCTATATGCTGGTAGTGGATGATGATCCGCATATTCGGGAGCTTATCCGCGTTATTTTGCAGAAGGAGGGGCTTAGCGTGCAGGAGGCTCCGGACGGACAATCGGCGCTTGCTCAGATGGAAGCCTTGCCGGCGGACATGGTTATTTTGGACATTATGATGCCGAACATGGACGGCTGGGAGCTGTGCCGCGAGCTGCGGAAGCAGTATGATATCCCGCTGCTCATGCTGACCGCCAAAGGGGAAATGGGCGATAAGGTACGCGGCTTCAACCTTGGAACGGACGATTACCTAGTGAAGCCGTTTGATCCTGCGGAGCTGACCGTCCGGGTCAAGGCGCTGCTGAAACGATATCGGATCGCGGTATCCCAGCAAGTGTCCGTAGCGGAGTTGATGCTGGACCGCCAAACGTTCGAAGTGAAGGTCCATGCAGAATACACCACGCTTCCCCCGAAGGAGTTTGAGCTGCTGTTCATGCTGGTCAGCCGCCTTGGCCGCACGCTGACGCGGAATCAGCTGATCGAAGCGATTTGGGGCTATGATTTTGACGGCAACGAACGGACGCTCGACGTGCATATTAACCGGTTGCGGGAGCGCTTCGTCGCCTGGAATGTCTCAATCAAGATTAGTACGATTCGCGGGCTTGGCTATCGGCTGGAGGCGGCAAGGTGAAGCGCCGTCTGTCGAAAATAGAGGTTGCGCTGCGCGTCGTAGGAGCAACGGCGATGCTGTTCGCGTTTAGCGGCGGAACCTTCTCGCTGGCGTATTGGCTGTCGAAATGGTTTTATGCGAGGCATGAGGTGCATTGGCCTGATTTCGCTGTGCAGCTGGTCAACTGGGGACTGGGCGTTTTATTTCTATTTATAATGGTTGCTGTCGTAAATTTGCTTACTCGTCCGAAGCAGAAGGCGGTTTGGATCGAAATGATGGATGCGCTAAAGCGGATGGCGAAAGGCGATTTTAATGTGATGGTCGACCGCGACAAGAAGTATCACGGCCAAATCGGAGAATTCATTCAATCGATTAATGATATGGCCCACGAGCTGAAGCAGGTGGAGCTGCTGCGCCAGGAGTTTATTTCTAACGTATCGCATGAAATTCAATCTCCGCTGACCTCGATTCGCGGATTTGCGAGCACGCTGCAGCGCGAGGATCTTAGTCCTGATGAGCAGAAGCATTACTTATCGATTATTGAGAAAGAAACGACGCGGCTGTCCAAAATCAGCGACAATCTGCTCAAGCTGACAACGCTTGAATCCGAGCAGCAGCAGCTTGATCCGAAGCGTTACCGCCTTGATACGCAGCTGGAGAGCATTGTGCTGGCCTGCGAGCCGCAGTGGCTGGAGAAGGAGCTGGAGCTCGAACTTGCGCTTGAGGAAACGGAGATCGTGGCCAATGAGGAGATGTTAAGCCAGGTTTGGGTAAACCTCATTCATAATGCGATCAAATTTACGCCTGCCCATGGCAGCGTGAAGGTCGTGCTCCATCGCGCCGAACATGAAATCAAGGTGCTCGTCTCGGATACCGGCATCGGCATATCGCAGGAGGATCAGCTGCGGATGTTCGAGCGCTTCTACAAGGGCGACAAGCAGCGTACGCGGACGGCCGATGGAAGCGGGCTTGGCCTGTCGATTGTGAAGAAAATTGTCGAGCTTCATCGCGGTGAAATTCGGGTAGACAGCAAGCTGCATAGCGGATCGACGTTCGAGGTGATACTGCCGGCTGATTAATCACCATCGCTTTGCCGGGCATCAAGGCTGTACGATGACTCAAGTTTCTTTTCCACAAATTACACCTTACTGCTTTGTTTCAAAATGTGCAGAAGAGGTTAATCCTAGCTATATCGAACTATGGAAAGGGGTAGATAACTATGGGTCTATTATGGACATTGATCGTTGGCGGGATAATTGGATGGTTAGGCGGCTTGATTGCAGGACGCGACGTACCGGGCGGTATTATCGGCAACATTATAGCCGGCTTCATCGGGGCATGGCTGGGTACGCTCATTCTTGGCTCGTGGGGGCCTTCAATGGGCGGGTTTGCCCTCATTCCAGCGATTATTGGAGCTATCGTGGTTGTGCTGCTGTTAAGCGCAATTATGCGCGGAGTAAGACGAGCCTAGTCTTGCCCTACGTAAATTTGATACAACCGCTGTTGAAGTAGTAACGTATACTTCAATAGCGGTTTTTTTATATTTGAAAGCTACAAGGGAAGAGGTTAGAGGGAATGCTTATATTCATTAGTGTCATCGCTGCCATCGTTATCGCCGTGTATTTGGTGCTGCAATATTACCCTGCCTTTGGAGCGAGCCCGTCTAAGGAAAGACGGGAGCAGTTAAGCCGGTCGAGGCATTATGCCAAAAGCAAGTTTGTTAACCTGATACCTACGGTTATGGAAACAACGACAGGCGAGAAGCTTAAGCTGCTCGTCCAGTTCATGAAAGGCAATCCGCAGGGGAGACCGGGTAAGCCAGTGGTGATCGAGCCGCTGAGCAAGGTTTATTTTGGACAGGAGCAGCAGCCCAAGCTCACATGGTTTGGCCATTCCGCCGCAATGCTTCAGCTGGACGGAAAAACCTTGCTGCTCGATCCGATGTTCGGCAGGGCGCCGTCTCCATTTCCGCTCATCGGCGGAAAACGGTTCAGCGACAAGCTTCCGATCGAGATCGAGCAGCTGCCGGCGGTCGATGCCGTGCTCATTTCCCATGATCATTACGATCATCTGGATTACGGTTCGATCGTGAAGCTGAAGGACAAGGTGAAGCAGTTTTTCGTACCGCTGGGCGTTGCGCCTCATTTAGTGAAATGGGGAATTGATCCGGCAAAAATCGAGGAGCATGATTGGTGGGAGGAGTTTTCCTATCAAGGGCTGCAGCTGGCATGCACGCCTGCGAGACATTTTTCCGGAAGAAGCCTTACGGACCGCGATGCTACGCTATGGTGCTCTTGGGTCATACACGGGCGGGCAGCAAAAATCTTTTTTAGCGGCGACAGCGGGTATGGCCCTCACTTTAAAGAAATCGGCGACAAATACGGTCCGTTTGATCTTACATTAATGGAATGCGGTCAATACGATGAGCGCTGGGCCGCGATTCATATGATGCCTGAAGAAACGGTACAAGCCCATTTGGACGTACGGGGGAAGGTTATGATTCCGATACACTGGGGCGCATTTACGCTGGCGCTGCATGATTGGACGGATCCGGTGGAGCGCGCCGTGAAGGCCGCCAAGGAACGGAACGCCATGATCTCCACTCCGAAAATAGGCGAGACTGTCTTCATTCGAGCAGCCGCGTATCCTGCTTCAGTATGGTGGAGGTAGGCAATAGGCATTACGGGAACAGCCTGCCGGAGGTAATCGGCAGGCTGTTCTTGGTATGATGCTTAGAAGCGGACGATTGCTGAGCGGCTGGCATCCCAGCGCCACGGCGGGCTGCCGCCCTCAAGCCGCACGCCGCCATACCATGCATCGCTGCCGCTGAGCGTTGTCCAATCGGCATGATGGCCCGCAACCTTTTCTCCAAGCTCTGTTAGACTTACTTTTACTTGCAAGAAAGCTTCGGGCGAGTCATTCAATCCTGGAATCTTAACGCTGCCCTCAATTGAAAGGAGCGGATGCGGGCCTTCCGAGAGACGACGCAGACATAACCAATACTGGATGTCGCCCATGCCGAGCCCATGCAGGCGGTCGCCCGCCTGCTGAAAGAGCCGTAAGGGAGTATCGGCGCCGCTCAAGAGCAGCTCGACCGTTGTTTGCTCTACAATGCCAAGGCCGTTCTGTACGGATGGAAACCGTTCCAAGTGGAGCTGGAATGCATCATGCAGGAAAGGAAGCGCGGAAGTATCCTCTTGAAGCAGCTCAGCGATCGCTTCGGGAGTCTTGGACGTAAATGCTTCCCATGCTTTTTTGCCTAAAAGGAGCTGTTCGGCAGTTATTTCTTGCCATGTGCCGTTCAGGCCAAACAGCTGCTCCTCGGTCAGCTGACCGAGGCCATGAAATAACGGAATGCCTGGATATTGATTGATGCTTAACAGATGAAGCTTAGTGCTGCCAAGAGCGCGCCCTGCAAACCAATGCAGCAAGCAGCTAAGCATCGTTTGGTCGAACAGATCATGCTCGAACCAAAGCACGATATCGTCATATTGCCGAAAGCCCGCAAGCTGTTTTTCCTGCGCCTCCGAGGAATTGCGCCAATCCTGCTGCGGTATGCCTAGTGCCTGCTCCAAATATTGTCCTCTTGCTGCCCGGTTTGCAGGCAGCTCCGGCTGTGTAAATACGGGGCCCTCCGTATAAATTTCTCTCCAAACGAGAACGTCCCCTGGAGTACCGTTCTTCTTCAGCTTTGTTCCAACCGAATCTCCGTTTACAATGTGCAGCATCGTCACGCCTCCTTTATAGGTAGATTTTGGCGGAAAAAGCGCTCTATTGCAACCGGATATGCAGTTCCGATTTTCTGTTACGTTCCCAAAACTATACCGCCTTTTTGAGCTTTCGTTGTTCGGCTTTGGCTTCCGGCACTTTCAAGTAATCCGTGAGGGCTGCGCCTGCAAAATATAGTATCGCAAAGATCCACATCACGCCTCCCGTACCTATACTTCCAATGAATACTCCAACGATTGCAGGCCCCAAGAATGCGCTTAAACCAGCCCCCAGGTTCACGACAGATAAAGCGGCGCCTTTATTGTGCGGCTCAAGAGAAGCCACTACTGCGTGTATAGGGACATAACCGGCCAATCCTATGCCGAATGCGCAGCCTACCAGCATCATGCCCCAATAGTTGTGGCCCGCAAATTGCGGCAAGTAATAAATGGCAAGCGTCGAGATTCCGCAGAGCACTCCTCCGAACCACTTGCAGGTTTGTCTCCAGCCTATTTTGTCTCCCACCACTCCGAAAATTAAATTGAAAATAATGTTCACAATAAAAAGAGTAGCATAAATCTGCAGCCATTCGCTCAGAGAGAAACCAAATTCCGACAGATAAGTAGGCATGAAGACGACAAACCCGAATGAGGCGGTTGTACAAATTGTTCTTACGAGTCCCCCTAAAGCAACCTTCGGGTTATGAAACATAATCGTAAATCCCTTGAGCAGCTCTTTCGTTTTGTTGCCCGCTGTGTGCTGTCCTTCAAATTTGTCTTTATTCACATAGATCGCACAGATTCCACCGATGGTTACAAATATCAAGGCCGTCCATAATGTATTTATTTCTCCTATCTTTGGAATCATGTAGCTAGAATAGAAAGCACCAGATACATTCAATCCGCCTGTAAAAGCAACCCAAAACCATCCGATTGCGGTTGCCAGTTTTTGTTTCGGACTGCGGTAAGTCACCCAAACCAAGAAGGAGTAAGAGAATAGAGGATATCCGAGGCCCCTTAGCGCATAGAAAGGAAGCATGGCGACATAATCATTATG
>DATJKM010000273.1:0-5656 GCA_035491515.1 Candidatus Udaeobacter sp.
GTCGTAGGTTCGAATCCTACATGACTCACCATTTTTATCTCACATGCGCGTATGGCGGAATTGGCAGACGCACCAGACTTAGGATCTGGCGGGCGACCGTGGGGGTTCAAGTCCCTCTACGCGCACCATATTTTAAACCAAAACCTTGCTCAGCAAGGTTTTTTTGTTTTTTAAAACAACGTAAAACAAGCTTTGCTGTCTAAGGACGGCGGAAGCCGATCAAGCCAGGATAACGAAGCACAACTGCAGCAGTCTTTGAAGAACATATAACACGTTTACCGCATTGCTGTGATTTCTTTAATTTTCATTAATGTGTCGGTGAAGTCGATCCCATCATGATTCCAAACGACTACATCGGCATATTGCATATAAACGCTGCTTAATTCAACCTCCTCAGCTTGCTTTACCCGTTTCACGATCTCCTCGGGAGAGCTTCCTCTTGCTTCTAATCTTCTCTTAATCGTTTCGATATTAGCGCCGACATAAATGACAACGGTATTCGGATACATTGTTTTAAGCGAAAGCACACCAGATAAATCGAGTACGATATGCGCACTGCCATTATTGTTTAATATTTCATCTATGCTGGATTTAAGCGTGCCGTAATATTGACCGTTGTAGCGTGTCCACTCTATAAAGTGATTTGCGTCAGCATGAGCTTCAAATTGCAAATCATTCATAAAAATGTAATGAACCCCTGCTTGCTCATTTTGTCTCGGAGGTCTCGTCGTTGCCGTTATTATTTTTTGCAGGCCGCTCCGCGTTAGTTCCTGCTGTATTTCTGACTTGCCAGATGCGGAAGGGCCATACAATGCGAATATTTTACTCAAACGTTAACGCTCCTTTTAACAAAATAAAAATCGACATCTCCCTGATTGAAGCTGCTGCTTTACCCATCCACCGAGTTCGGTTATCAGGGAGAAAGTGCTCTGAACAAATGAATGAAGTGCATGACCTTTATTTTGAAGGAAATGCGCTTACGCTGCAATATTTACACGGCGGAAAATTTAAAAATGGATGTATGCCTGTATAATTGTCCGGGCAGCAGCTCCGTGCTGGGGAAGTTAGGGTGATTTGGAGAGTCCGGATAATGCTGCGTCTCCAGACAGAAGCCGGCATAACGCTGATAGGCTTTGCCTGATTTGCCGATATCGGTGCCGTCAAGATTGTTGCCCGTATAAAATTGGATTGCCGGCTGGGTGGTGTAAACCTCCATAAAACGGCCTGATGTTGGTTCGTATACGCTGGCTGCGAATAGCAGAGGATGTCCGTTATGGTTTAACACATAATTTATATCATACCCCTTCGCATTTCGGATTTGCGGTTCGCTCGAATCGATTCGGGAGCCGATAGACATAGGTTTACGGAAGTCGAAGGGAGTGCCCGCAACATCCAGTACTTGGCCCGTTGGTATGAGGTCCCGCTTGACCGGCGTATATCGATCGGCATTAAGCGTTACGATATGCTCCAAAATATTTCCTTTGTCCTCGCCGGCTAAATTGTAATAGTTATGCTGGCTCAGATTTACTACCGTCTTTGTATCGGTTGTGGCGGCATAATCGATTCTCAGCTCATTGTTGTCCGTAAGAGAGTACATGATTTTAACACTAAGGTTCCCGGGAAAGCCCTCTTCGCCGTTTTTACTCAAATAGCTTAGTGCCAGACCGACCGCGTCATCCGAATAAACCTCCTCTGCTTCCCACACCCGTTTGTCAAAGCCTAGTTCTCCGCCATGCAGCGTGTTTGGATAATCATTTACAGACAAGTTATAGGTTTTGCCGTCAAGCGTGAACCGGCCATTTGCAATCCGGTTGGCGTAGCGTCCGATTAATGCCCCGAAGTGAGGCTTATTGCCGGTACGTATAAAATCCTCAAGCGTGGGATAGCCCAAAATAATATCATCCAGCGATCCGTATCGATCCGGCACTTTGAGCGTAAGCATAATGCCGCCATAAGTCATGATGGAAGCTTGCATACCGTTTTTATTAGTTAAAACGTATAGATAAACAGGCTGACCATCGGGTGTTTGACCGAAAAAATGCTTCGTTATGGAGCCTGAGCCTTTTTTCGCTTGAATAGATGAGGGAGGATCATCCCGGATGATTTTTTCCAGCGGCGCCGTATTTCCATATGTCGGTGCTGCTCCATGCGGGCTGGCAGCCCAGCGGACCGCGTTCGCTATAACCCGCAAAACATCCTTGCTGTAGTAGGTAGGATACTCTTGATCTCCCGGCCGGAAATAAAAGATTTTGCCTAGCCCGCGTTGATAGGCACAACCGCTGCGGAACACTTCGCCGCCTTGAAACCAGCTGATAAAGACGAGCTCCTCAGGCGCGGGAACGTCGAAAAACTCGCCGTACATTTCCTCATGCTGAAGCTCCAAATATTCGCCGAGCCCTTCGGTGATCGGGTGCGAGGGATCGACAACCCAAATTCTTTCCCGTTCGGAATCGGATCTCCATTTCAGGTCGCAGGTCGTTCCCATTAGTTTTTTGAATATTTTTGACCGGTGTCCGGAATGAAGAACAATCAGTCCCATCCCCTGAAGCACTCGTTCATAAATTCTTTCGACAATTTCATCCGCAACCTGCTCATGAGCCACGTGCCCCCACCAGATCAATACGTCCGTCTGATTGAGCACCTCCTGCGAAAGGCCATGCTCGGGCTGATCAAAGGTTGTTGTATGAATGAGGAAGCCGTACGGACCGATGCCTTCAGCAATGGCCGTATGTATGCCTCGCGGATAGATATGCGCTACTTTCGGCTCCGTCCTCTCTTGAATAAATTCATTCCAGATCGTTACCTGTATCGGTTTCATCCTGTACAGCGGGCCGCTGCCAACCATCGCCTTCATCGCCGGAATCCCTCCTCTTTATAGGAATATATATATGTATACGACTAATGGAAAACAACCGCCAGGAGGAATTGGACTAAAAGTATCTTCCAAGGCTGGGGCATGATGCATTCTGCAAGGTTATTAGCTTAGTTGTAGGAAGCATATATTTTCATAAAAGGAAGTGATTATATATGAAGATTTATGTCGCAGATAAGGGAGATACCCTCGTGAAAATAGGCAATCGCTATCAGGTGGATGTAGCACAATTACTGTCAGTCAATCCGCATATTTTAAATCCTGAAGCGATCATCGAAGGAGAGAGCGTCAACCTCCCTTCGCAATCGCTGCTAAAGGCGGAAGCTAGGGTTGTAGTAGCACCTTTCTGCCCGCCGGTGCCGCAATCTGAAATTCTTCATGATTGGATTCCGCTCACTTCGGCAGAACAGATGGCCGAAAACGAATATGATGTCCTGATTGTTGGCTCGGGAGCAGGGGGAGGAGCAGCGCTGTGGAGATTGTGCGAGCAATGGGGAAATAACGATAAGCGGATCGGAATGGTGGAACGAGGACCGAACTTCCTGCCGACTCATGTCGCCAACATTGCTACCATGAACGATGACAAATATAGGCTGTATGCCCCTCCGCAAATAACCGATTTAATCGGAAACAGGCTTCCGCAATATTCCGGCATGAAGCTGATTTACGCTTTAGGAGGAAGAACGCTGTTA
Organism: Candidatus Udaeobacter sp.; assembly: GCA_035491515.1. Taxonomy (GTDB): domain Bacteria; phylum Bacillota; class Bacilli; order Paenibacillales; family Paenibacillaceae; genus Pristimantibacillus. The sequence goes on from DATJKM010000273.1 coordinate 3,565, forward strand.
TGGGGAGCGGTCTCTCCCCGTGTCCCTAGCTACGAAATAGCAAGCTGGCCTGTCTCGCTCGAAGAAATGGAGCTCTATTACAATATCGCCGAAGAAGTCATGAATGTGATAACCTCGTATACGAAAGATTCGTCGATTACGCAGGTGCTGCTTGACCGGCTTCGGGCAAACGGATACTTCAATGCGGACGTTATTCCGGTTGCTACCGATCTGGACCAGACCCGCTTGGGTAAATTGCATTCCAATGTGTTTTTTAGCTCGATCGTCTTTCTGGCGAGAGCCTTAAGCAGGCGTCCCTTCGATTTGGCCGTTAATACGTATGCTGCGCAAGTGGTTACGGAAGGCGGCAGGGCAGCCGGCGTTCGGGTGATGACCCCGGATAAGAAATCTTATGTCATCAAGGCGAAAAACGTAATTTTATCGGCCAGCGCGCTGCAAACTCCGCGTATACTGCTTAACTCGGGGATTAAGGGAGATGCGATTGGCCGCTATCTTATTAACCATTCGTACTTGATTCCATCAGCGAGCGTGAATACAGCCGGTTTCGCTGAACCGCTTGGCGCACTGGGAATTGTCGTGCCCGAGCTGGAGGAACGGCCCTATAGGCTGCAGCTTCAAGGTCCCGGACAATTTTTTAACTACCAATATGATCACAAGCCGGTTAAGGATGAATGGAGAATCAGTTTTTACGTTTCCGGCAAAGTGGAAGCCCGTTACGAAAACAGAGTGTTTGTCGATCCTAGCCGGAGGGATGAGTACGGAATGCCGGAGCTTCAAATTGACTTTTCTTACAGTGAGAAGGATATAGCTGTCATTCAAGAGATGTATGCCGGTCTACTGCATGCTTCTTCGGCGATGCAGCTGAGCATAGCTGAGCTGGAAGGTAAGCCCGCTATTTGCCAGCAGCCGCCGGGAGCCGATAACCACGATTCTGGAACATGCCGGATGGGGGATGATCCTCTCACTTCGGCAACGAACCGGTACGGACAAATTCACGGTGTGGAGGGGCTTTATGTTGCCGATAACAGCGTTCTTCCATCGCTGGGAGCCTCCAACCCAACCTTGTCAACCGTAGCTCTGGCGATTCGAACAGCGGATTATATTATGTCGCTGCTGCGCTGACTCAGATCAAAGGCTTTTATACGCTCCCCTTCCGTGGGAAAAACTGCATAGTAACTGTCAATTAGAACCATACTATCACCAAAGAGAAAAGCGAAAACAGGGTGATATTCCATGGGCAATGATCTTTCTGGCGTTTCCTCACAGCCAAGCGGAAACGCGCAGTCAAGCGGACAGACAGGGATGAACGGAAATCCGTCGACCGAGCAGCCAAAACAGCCGATCAGTGTTCAGTTAGACGATAATCTCCGTCAGCTGGAAGAGATATTCGCCAAAAATTCTGACATCGTATTCCGGCGATGGTCTTATGGACCGGAAATGCAGCATATGGCTTGCTCCATCTATTTCGAAACACTCATGCAAGGTGAAATTTACAACTATATGAAGGCTTCCCTTCAGGATCTCGTTACGCACGAGGTAGGCCCCGCTGAGGACATCATACCTCAGGATGTCATCTCCTTTTTTGAGCAGCACGGGGTTTCCGAGAAAAAAGCGGATATTCTTGTAGATTTCCATCAAGCGGTGGAACAAATTACGTTCGGCAATATCGTCATATTTTTTAACCAGTGGAATAAGGCTTTAGTTTATAAATCGATGAAGGTCGAGTCGAGGCAGATCACAGAACCGACCAATGAATCGGTTGTCCAAGGGCCTAGGGAAAGCACGGTTGAAAACTTAAAAAAAAATATTGGTCTACTCCGTATGCGCCTAAGCACCCCGAATTTCAAAATACAATCGATCGTTACAGGCGGGGAAACGCATACCCAAGTTGTTTACGGTTATGTTGAAGGCGCAGTAGATTCCGAACTGTTGAAGGAATTCGAAAGCAGAGTGCAAAAACTCAGCGATGTAGAGGTGTTGGAAACCGCCTATATCGAGCAGCTAATCGAGGATTCCACCTGGTCGCCTTTCCCCCAGCACCGGTATACGGAACGTCCGGATGTGGCTGTGGCGGCTATGCTGGAGGGCAAGA
>DATJKM010000274.1:0-4951 GCA_035491515.1 Candidatus Udaeobacter sp.
TTGATAAAGTAAAGAGCGAGAAGAATAAGACCCATTTCTACGAAAAAGACGACTCGCATGCCCATATACTGGGAGTGGTAGTCGTCTTTTTGGCATTCATCTTAACTCTTCATTCAAAACCACAAGTTCTTCAGTGGCCTCATCTAAGAGGGGGTCATTTTTTTGTGCCATTTAAGGATAGAGCTTATGTCCCTTGGGCGCTTCAGAGCCGGCAAGGCGAAGCTTCAGTTATAATGCTGCTTGATAATGGATGGGTTAGACCATTCGCCTTACGCGGGTTTCTAATGCCTTCAGACGGCATCAATTTTCGAATCGCTCGCTTGCAAGGGAAATAAACCGACAAGAGCCTGCCCCATAATAGAATAGGGACAGGCTCTTATTTAATCGGAGGCTTAGTCTACAGCTTAAGGTTTAGCTTAATGGTCAGTTCGCCGTCTTTCATTTCTACGGAATCCGCTTTGAGGAAGGATACGATTAAATCCGGATAAAAGCCAAGGTCAAATTCCTCCTCCAATGCCCGGCGGGTTGTATCCGGCAAGGAAAAGCCGTTAAATAAGAGCTCATCTACATGGAATAGGATAGCGTTCTTTGGATCATTTTCAATCGTATAATGGCCGGTTATTTTGATTTCCATATTGTCGCGTTTACCTTGAGCGATTACTTTGCCGTCCATGAATTCAAACGAGAAATTGTTGAAAATATCGTTTTGTTCGCGCAAAAATGAATTCAAATCAACCTCCGGCACTCGGATCGTATACTGAAATCCTTTGATTTCCAGCAGCTGTTTGTTATCCTGCACAAAGTCAGGCAGCTTCTTCATAGCCTTCGAAAGGGCGCGGAAATATTGTTTAACCTCGTCTAAACCGGCCGTTTCCCAGTATGAGGTAAGCTCCTTTATTAAAATACGTATGCGTTCGGCATCCGATCGTCCAGCGAGCTGCTCATCAACCTGTTTTTCGAGCGCCAGTACCCGTTCTCTTTGTGCTTGAAGCTGTTCCTCAATGACGGTAAGCTCGCTTCGTCTTGTCTCGAGCTGCTGATAACCTTCCCTAACCTTTCTGTATTGCTCCACATATGTATTCAAGGTATGCTTGTCGTGGGTAAGAATAATTTCGGCGTAATCCATCATTTGAAACAGCTCCGATAACGAATCGAACGATAGTAGCGCGCTAAACAAATAATCCCTTTCTCCCATATAGTAAGCGCGCAGGACGCTTCCTGCTTCATCCTGCTTGTCCGATATTTGCTGCTCCTGCTGCAGAAGCTGTTTCTCCGTTTCCGTCATCGTAAGCGTAAGCTGCTGCTTCTGCTCTTGTATACGCACAATTTCTTTATCAATTTCTACGACGGATAAGCTTTTTTCAAGCAGCGAATGCATATCCTCTTCATCGGTCGTCTGGGGCTCTGCCCGCACAGGGAGGCGGATCAAAAGGAATGCGATTAGGATCATCACCGCTGCTGCTATGGAAATACGGTTAAGCTTGGCTGGCAATGTCAACGGCATCGTCCCTCCTCAGCATTCATTTTATGCGGCAATTCATTTTATTATATCTTACATTTGGAAAAGGATGAACCTTATGGTGAAGGAAAACAAGCTCGCAGCAACCATTGCAGCAGCCATTGCCGAATCAGTCTTATCGGGCTGGCATGTCGATGCGAAAGGAAATAGGCATACGGTTCCATGCATCTCATTTCTTCAATATATGAATGCTTGCCTATACGATGAGAAGTACGGCTATTACCGCTCGGGACCGGTCCGTGTAGGCAAGTCCGGCGACTTTTATACGAGCTCGGGAATTGGCGGCGTGCTGGCGGAGGTTCTTGCCGGTTTTGCGCTGGATTATAGTAAAGCGCTGGGTATGCCATTAAAGCTTATCGAGTGGGGAGCTGGAACAGGCAGACTTTCTGCCCAAATCGCTGCAGCTGGCCGTGATCGCAGCGGTGAATGGGATGAGCGATTTCAGTCCATCTTGATCGAGGATCATCCCGCTCATGGGCAAGCGGCACGTGAAGCTTTAGCTAATTGCAGCACCGGACAATTGAATGCCGAGCCGCTGCTGGTGTCGTCAGAAGAGGCTTGGGAGGCGAGCTGGCTGAGAGAACCGGCGCTTGTACTAGCAAACGAGCTGCTTGATGCTTTTCCCGTTCACCGGGTTCAGCGTTTGAATGGCCAGCTGCTTGAGCTTGGCGTTGCCGGCGATGTGGTGCAGGGCTTCTATCAGGTGCATATGCCGCTCACGGATATGCGGATAAGCGGTTGGCTCGACCGGGACGGCATACAGCTGAAGGAGGAGCAGCAAACGGAGATTCATGCGGGAGCAGCTGCGTTTCTGGAACGGCTTGGGGCTGTAATGAGGAAAGGGCGCCTCATTCTCATTGATTATGGACATGAGTCTGCGGAATATGCGGCGGAGCATCGTATGCACGGCACCCTGATGTGTTATTGGCGGCATCAGGCAAGCGATAGTCCATATATCCGAATCGGCGAGCAAGATATGACGTCGCATTTGCCTTTCACGTTTGTTCGTCACGAGGCGGAGGAAAACGGCTGGCAGGTTGCGGGCTATACGACTCAAAAGCAATTTTTGATCGAGAATGGCGTTTTGGAATTGCTCCAAAATCATCACAGCACAGATCCTTTCAGCACGGCTGCGCGGAGGAATAGGGCGATCAGACAGCTGCTGCTTAGCGATCAGATGAGTGAGACGTTTAAAGTGATGGTTTTGGAAAAAAGTTAGCCTGGGTATAAAAAACGGTGCCAGCCCCAGAGGAGCTGACACCGTTTTTTTGTTTAAATATAAGTAAGTATAAGTTGGACCTATACAATGCTTATACTCACGACGAAACGAGCCTCAGCCTTCAAGGAAGGCTGAGGCTCGTTTCCGCTTGGCTTACCTATGTAACCTGCCTTGGCGTATTTCGCTGACGCCTTTGTTAGAATGGCAAGTCCATCTTGAAGACCGACCAATACGTGAAACCCACGAATGAAATGATCATATATCCCCAGAACATGATGATGTAAGTTCTCTCGGAGAAATTCAAGTAGCCTAGAAATACGAAAGCAACGGCTTGTGCGAAAAATAATAGCGCAAATTCCGTCATATGGCCTGCGAAAGCCATTAGTCCGATTACCAGGGTCCAAAAGCCAAGTACCCGATACATGCGTGCCATGATAGCATCCCCCTTTCGCTGCGACCCGATTTTCTAATGATCATTATAACGTTTGGCGAAATAAGTGTAAACCAAAAACCGTGACGAAATCGCAAACTTTTTGTTTTCTAACGTTAACGTACATTGGGTCTGGATATAGTTTGCTCAAATAAAAGAACAAACATGTATGAGTAAATGAAAATTTGGTTATACAAATTAGTATCCAATAGATTCTATGAACTCTACCAAGGGCATAGAGATAAAGTAAGCGCCTTTACGTTAGGAGGTTTTCGTTGCATGACAGCAGTTAGACAAGATGCGTGGAGTCCAGACGATGATCTTATACTCGCCGAGGTTACACTACGCCATATTCGCGAAGGAAGTACTCAGCTTGCAGCTTTTGAAGAAGTAGGCGAACGTATCGGACGTACGTCAGCAGCATGCGGATTCCGTTGGAATAGCTGCGTTCGCAAAAGGTATGAGGATGCCATTCAAATCGCCAAGCAGCAGCGCCAGAAGCGGAATTATTTGAAAAAACAAACGATTGTTGCAACACCTCATGTTTCATCGATTGCCGTTTTTGAAACGGATGAACGCGCATTCAAGCAAGAGAACGGTTCGATTGAAGAAGGGCTGTCAGTCGATGCTGTTATTCGTTTTCTTCGTGGCTGGAAGACGACCTATCAAGATTTAACCCGTCAAATCAAGTGGTTTGAGAAAGAACTGAAAGAAAAAGAGGAAGAGCTATATCGTCTGCGCGATCAGAATGAGAGATTGTCCAAAGAAGTAAACAATGTTCAAACGGATTACCGTGCTGTGAATGATGATTACAAGACGTTGATTCAAATTATGGACCGCGCCAGAAGATTAACCGTATTAACGAACGAAGACGAAGCAAAGCCGAGATTTAAGATGGATGCAAACGGTAATTTGGAACGTATTGATTAAGTTATAAACCGAAAAAAAGAGAGGCTTGCCATCGAAAATGGCTGGCCTCTCTTTTTTGCATCTGTTGCTTTTTTTTCGGCAAATTTGATACGATAATGGCTAAATAACGGTGAGCAGCGGGTGTTCGGAAGGAGTATGCAGCGTGCAAATCGATGTAGTAGGCGGAGGCTCAATTGGTCTGCTCTATGGGGCGAAGCTGGCGGAAGCGGGCGCCGATGTGACAATATGGACGCGCAGCGAGGAACAGGCGGCGTTGCTTGAAGCTCAGGGGATTAGGCTGGTAGAGCTTGGAGGGACTAGCGAGCGGTTGATCCGTGTGAGAAGCATATGGAGCGAACATTCATCGGATCAAAAGAGGTTAAGTAACAAAAATCTGCAGGAAGCGGGTTATCGCTGGGTTATGCTGACGGTTAAGCAGACCGATTTGAATGAACGGCTATTAACGAGACTCGCTGCTTTAACGTCTGGTCCAGAGGAAGGGAACACAGCGGTCGTCTGCCTGCAGAATGGTACCGGTCACTTGGAACGTATTCAGAGCAGTCTTCCGAATTTGCCGCTGTTTGCCGCTGTGACGACCGAAGGTGCTAAACGGCTCGATTCGCGTTCGGTTGAGCATACGGGCAAGGGACAGCTGTGGCTTGGCGAATGGACAGGAAACGGGCGTAAACGAGACCAATCTCTTGATATTCCGCAAAAAATGTTGATTTCCATCCTTCAATCGGCAGGATTTACCTCTGATCTGTCGAATGACTTGGATAATCGAATTTTTAATAAATTACTTATTAACGCGGTCATCAATCCTTTAACGGCAATCTTTGATGTGGAGAACGGTGAGCTGCCTGCTCATCCCACC
>DATJKM010000275.1:0-30925 GCA_035491515.1 Candidatus Udaeobacter sp.
TGGGCACCAAAGAGATGGAACATTTGGCTGGAACTGTAGTCCGTGTATAAGAATTTGGGAGCGGATGAATACTATGGTCAGATTCAAAATCTTTGAAGGATGTTTCTTCTTCGTTATAAACAAACTGCAAGAATCCAGTCGATTCAAAATCCTCTAGGAAAGCGGGGCAACAAGAAATGAAAGCAACTGGAATTGTACGTCGCATCGATGATCTCGGGCGTGTGGTGATTCCGAAGGAGATCCGCCGTACACTGCGTATTCGCGAGGGCGACCCTCTAGAAATATTTGTAGATCGTGATGGCGAAGTTATTTTGAAAAAATATTCTCCTATCGGCGAGCTTGGCGACTTTGCCAAAGAATATGCGGAGTCGTTATTTGAGGGCACGAACCATATTACATTGATTACGGATCGGGATAACGTCATAGCTGTGGCCGGTGCCTCTAAGAAAGAGCTGCTTGATAAGCAGGTAGGCGCTGTTCTGGAAAGCTGTATGGAAAACCGGAAGACGATGGCTGAAACGGGCGGCGGCGCATTCGAGATTGTTAAGGATACGCAGGAAACGTACAGTTCCTTCGTAGTCGCGCCTATCATTGCGGGAGGCGATCCGATCGGTACCGTTGTACTGCTCAGCAAGGACGATTCGGTGAAAATGGCAAATATGGAAACGAAGATGGCTGAGACGGCAGCGGGCTTTTTGGCGAAACAAATGGAGCAATAACACGGCTCGTGAGCAGCCCGGCGTGAAAACGGCAGGTGCAAGCGCAAGGGCATGAGGACAGTAACAATAAGAGAAATAAATGAAAGCTTCTTTGATCGGGAGAAATCTTGATCAGGGAAGCTTTTTCAAGGTTTCCGATTATGAGGTATAATAGATACCAAAAGTAATCGAGGGATAGGCAGGAGTGTGGGAGGATGAACCGCAAGCCGGGGGAAAAAAGGCATGCAGCGGAGACGCCCCAGCTGGCGGGCGGACAAAAGGCTGCAGCGGCTGCGAACGGAGAAGTGTCCGCCGGTATTGAAACGCCGACTGCGCTTCAGCAAATAGAAGCTAAGCAACAGACTGTAGCAGCGGGGGAGCTGGCGGTAAAAGGCCGTGTACAAGCTTCGAGAGACTCTAAGCGGCTTCTGATGAATGGCGTTGTACTTATGGCCGGCGCTGCTCTGTTGTCCAAGCTAATTGGTGTTTTTCAAAAAATTCCGCTGCAAAATTTGGCTGGGGACCGGGTATTTGGGATATATAATGCGGTATATCCGTTCTATCAGCTGGCGGCCGTTCTGGCGACCGCAGGCTTGCCGACGGCCGTATCCCTCCTAATCGCGGAAAGACTGCGCAATGGATCTGACAAGGAGGGAATCAGGCGAATATTATACGCGGCTTTGCTGCTGCTTGGATTTTCAGGCATCGTTACTTTTAGCCTGATGTGGGCTGGGGCAGGTCAGGTGGCGGGCTGGATTGGCGATGCAGAGACGGCTGCCGCCATACGCTCGGTCTCGGTTGCGCTGCTGCTGACCCCGTTCGTAGCCGCATTGCGGGGCTATGTGCAGGGGCTGGGCCGGATGGGGCTGTCGGCTGTTTCACAAATCGTGGAGCAGATGATACGCGTTGGCGTCATGCTGCTCGTTCTAGCCCTGAGCTGGTCAGCCGGGTGGGCGGATGCTTCCGTAGCGTCCGGCGTAATGAGCGGCTCGGCATTTGGAGCAGTCGCTTCCCTGCTCGTCCTTGCCGTAAGTTTATGGCGGAAGCGCAGCCGGAAGCGGTTTGGCCGCGCAGCCGGCGCTATTAGGGCGGAGATGAGAAAGCTTGCAGCCATTGCGCTGCCGGTCGCGCTTGGTGCGGTTGTCGTCCCCGCTCTCGGGGTCGTGGATGCTTTTTCGGTTCCGCGATTGCTGCAGGCCGGGGGACAGTCCGAGGCAGACGCGATGGCGCTGTTCGGGATATACAGCCGGGCGCAGCCGCTTGTTCAACTGGTCGTTATGGTTGCAGGCGCAGCTGCGGCTGCGCTCGTTCCCGGTCTCGCGCTCGCCCGCATGCGGGGCGCTTACGGACAGCTCCGGGTACAGCTCTCGCTTGCCGAACGGGCGGCGTGGGCAATCGGTGCGGCTGCGGCTATCGGCTTAGCGCTTCTGGCAGAGCCGCTTAATTTGATGCTGTATGCCGATTCAAATGGGACGTTCACCTTTGCTTTGGTCGGCTGCACCGCACTTGCGGGCTGTGTTAATGCGGTGACCGCGCCGGTACTGCAAGGACTCGGCGCGGTCCGGATTCCGGCTGTTTTGCTGCTTATCGCGGCGCTGCTCAAGGGCGTAATTAACGCTTTGCTCGTGCCCGCTTACGGCATTGAGGGGGCGGCGTTTGCCGGCGTCATAGCATTAAGCGCGGCCGCATTGCTTGGTGCGGTTTCGGTGCGCTATAAAGCTGCCGGAGCGGGAGCTTCGCTAGCCGGCAGCTGGGGAGCAGGGCAGAGCGGGGCTGCGGCGAGCGGGCAGGCCATGAAGCGAGATTCCGAGATTGTGAGCGGGCATCCGCATGCGGAGACGCGGATGGAAGTACCGGCCAGAGAGCAAGAGCCCGGAAGCGCGGGCGAGTACTCGCCTGCGGATAGACGGAGGCCGGCGCTTGGCCGCGCGGCCGCGGGCACGGGCTTTGCGCTCGCGGTCATGGCCGCGGCGCTTGTTGTCGCCGAGCGAGCGCTGAGCGCCGCGCTTGGCGGGCTGCCGCCCCGGGCGGCAGCAGCTGCGCTTGCGCTGACGTGCGTAGCCGTCGGCGCTTGCGCCTTTGGCGCCGCGGCATTGCGCGGCGGCGCTGTAAGCGCGCGCGAATTGCGCGCGCTGCCGGGCGGCGGCGTATTGGCCGCCCGGTTGCGGCGATGGCGGCTTATACCGCCTGTGAAGGACTAACTATTCAATTTGTTTGCATTGAATTAAAGAAAACATTATTATTTATTTTCGCAAATTTACCAGCTGGACTTGAATAGAGCAACATTTTTTCGCTATTGTTTATATGCAGCATAACCGGTCAACCTACATAATGATTTTGTCATAGAAGGCAAGCTTAATACTGTCTCAACAAGTTTCTTGGCTAGAAACGAATTCACTATTTAAGGAGGCTTACCCCATTTGGCAACTCCACATCTTACAGTCGTCGGGCTTGGCTCGGGCGACCCGGATCAATTGACGCTTGGCGTATGGCGCAGGCTGCAGGCGGCGGAGCGCATATATGTCCGCACTGCCCAGCATCCTGCGATGTCGATGCTGCAGGAAAATAACATCGCATTTACCTCATTTGATACGCTATATGAGCAGCATGAGTCATTTCCCGACGTGTACAAAGCGATCGCAGAAGCGCTGATTGCCGAAGCGAAAAGCACAAGTTCCGAAACGCTCATCTACGCCGTTCCGGGTCACCCGATGGTAGCCGAGCGCACCGTTCAGCTTCTGCGCGAGCAATGCCCGGAAGCGGGCATTGCTCTGCAAATCATCGGCGGCGAGAGCTTCCTTGATCAGGCGTTCGTCTGTCTCGGCATCGATCCCATCGAAGGTTTTGCGCTGCTTGATGCCGCAGAGCTGCAGCCGTCCTTATTGCAGCCCCAGTTGCATACGCTGATTGGCCAGGTGTATGATTCTTTTACGGCATCCGACGTTAAGCTTGCCCTTATGGAGCGTTATCCCGATGATTATGAGGTTGTCGTTGGACATGCCCTTGGCGTCGCTTCCGAGCAGCAGATCATTCGCGTTCCGCTGTACGAGCTTGATCGCACGCCGGGCTATGGCAATCTATCGCTAATCTGGGTGCCGCGCTCTGATGATGCGTCGCTGCGCAACCGTTCCTTCGAGCGGCTGCATGAAATTGTTTCTATCCTGCGCAGTCCCGAGGGCTGTCCGTGGGACCAGGAGCAGACGCATCAGTCGATTCGCAAAAACTTCATCGAAGAGCTGTATGAGGCGCTGGAAGCAATCGATAACGATGATCCGGACGGCATGCAGGAGGAATTCGGCGACGTTATCCTGCAAGTTATGCTTCATAGCCAAATGGAAGAAGAGACTGGCGCTTTTTCCGTCTATGATGTGATACAATCACTAAACGAGAAGCTTATATTCCGTCATCCGCATGTATTTGGTGATCTGGATGCCAGCAATTCGCAAGAGGCGCTAGGGAACTGGGAGCAAATGAAGGCTGAGGAGAAACGGATGAAAGGGACCGATGCGGCCCGCAAATCGGTGCTGGACGGGATTCCGCCGGATCTGCCAGCTCTTATGAAAGCTTATAAGCTTCAGAAGAAAGCGGCTAAAGTAGGCTTTGACTGGGACGAGCTTGGTCCGGTTCTGGACAAGATCGAAGAGGAGCTCGCAGAGCTGCGCGAAGCGATAGCATCACAATCTGAAGAGGAGCAAGCTTCGGAACTTGGCGATTTGTTATTTGCGGTCGTCAATGCCTCACGCTTCATCCAGGCCGATCCGGAAGAGGCGCTTTCCCGCACGAACAAAAAATTCCGCAATAGATTCGAATATATTGAGGAACAGCTTCGTATAAGAGGGAAACAATTTGACCAGACTGATTTAACAGAAATGGATCGTTGGTGGGAAGAGGCTAAGCATCATTTTTAGATTTCATTTCGTCATGAATCGCCTTTATTCCCCATCAGCCGCAAAAAAATTTCAAAAAGCGGCAGGATTTATTTGCTGCAAGGCAGAATAAGTATTCTTCGTGAGAGTAAACTTGAAGGCAAAGGCGGCGCCCAAGCGTCGACCACAAATATCGGCAACGAATTAGGAGGATTTTATAATGAACAAAACAGACCTGATCAACAACATTGCAGAAAAAAGCGGTTTGACTAAACGTGACGTAGAAGCAGTTCTTAACGGCTTCCTGGGTGAAGTAACGGATGCTCTTGCAGGTGGCGATAAAGTACAATTGATCGGCTTCGGTACTTTTGAAACTCGTAAACGTGCTGGCCGCACAGGACGCAACCCGCAAACTGGCGCTCCAATCGAAATTTCGGAAGCGAAAGTTCCTGCATTCAAAGCAGGCAACAAGCTGAAAGAAGCTATCCAGTAATCTATGCGATTAGATAAATTTCTTAAGGTATCGAGACTGATCAAGCGCCGTACCGTTGCGAAGGATGTATCCGAGCAGGGGCGGGTTTGGATTAACGGGCGCGAAGCGAAAGCAAGCAGCAACGTTAAGGTCGGAGATGAGCTCCAAATCCAATACGGTCAAAAAATCGTAACCGTACGCGTTGAGCGAATTGCGGAGACGACCCGTAAGGATGAAGCCGGAGAGCTGTATACCTTGGTGAAAGAAGAGCAACGCCAGCGCGAGAACACGCTCGACTGGGAACAACAGCAATAACATCGAAGCTGCTTGCAAGCACAACACTTGCAGGCAGCTTTTTTCATTTCTGTTTCATAAGCGTCATGATTGTTTATTTATTCGGAGGACGATCAAATGAATCATCTGCAGCTCCCCGTTCCAGAGTTCCGGCGGAAGGGTTTTTCATTGCTAGGCCATGCTTTTGCCCTTTTTTTAAAAAATGCGTTTCCCATTTTGATTTTCGTCGCCATTATGGCTGTACCGATTGAAACGATAAAAAATTACTATTATTTTGAATACGGGAATGACAGCAGTTTCTTTTCGCCAATGGACCGGATGGATAATATTATTGGGCTGTTCTTCCTAAGTGCGGTTACACCGATGGTCGTCCACTACATACTTGGCCAAATGACAGCGGCTCACGCCGGAATTAAGCCGTCCCTTCTGTGGGGGCTGCGCAAATGGCTGCATATGATGATGTACGGATTTTTGCAAAATGTAATCATCATCGCGGGAATCGTAATGCTCGTTGTCCCGGGCTTGATATTCGCGGTATGGCTTATGTTGATGCCTGTCTTCGTTTCTATAGAGGATACCTCGCAGAGCAATCCTCTGCAGGCTTGCCGGGAGATGGCACGCGGACGCTTTTTTAAATTCGCAGGTTATGCGCTAGGTGTTTACTCCGCTATAAGTGTTCTCAGCCTGCTCGCTATCTTTATATCGGAGTCCGTTCCGGGCCAATCCTGGATCACCGCCACTATAATGGATGTATGGCTTGATTGGTTAAGCCAACTGCTTACAATCGTTCTGCTGCTGGTCTATTTGCAGGTGAAGACAGAAACTAATGTAATGCCGCCAGACTCGGCTGATGAAGTAGAATAAGTTCTAATTCTCGTCCGTTCCCCATAAGCTAGTCTTAAAATATGAAGCAGGATAAGCTGCACGCTTATACTCTGCTTATATTTGACAGCGAAACGTATGCCGCGCCGCCATTGGACGGCGGTAGCCGTTTACGCATAGACATGTTAACGAAGCGGAGGACGAGTCTATGGTTGACCAAGGCAAGGGGCAGAAGCGTCAGGAAGTCAAAATGCTAAATCGCAAGCTGTTGGAGCTTACCGGAGTCTTGAATGTGGAAAGCTTCGACAGTGAAGAGTTTTTACTCGAGACAGAGCTTGGCTTCTTGGCGGTTAAGGGCCAAAATTTGCATATGAAGCATCTTAGCCTCGAGCAGGGTTTGGTAGCTATTGAGGGAATCGTCCATTCGCTCGCCTATTTGGACGGAAATAATACTTCGTCGAAATCAAAAGGGCTTTTCGGGAAGCTATTTAAGTGACGCTAAGTATGCAATGGTTGACGATGGCAGTCATGCTGTTATCCGGCCTTGGCATGGGAACGGTGTTTGACGGCTACCGGGTCCTGTCGAATGAGCTGAGGTTTCCGCGCTGGTGGCTGCCGGTGCTTGACGTCATCTATTGGATGGCGGCGGCGCTAGTCGTCTTTCGGGTGCTGTACGCTAGCAACAATGGCGAGGTGCGGGCGTACGTTTTTATCGGACTGGCTGCCGGTATCGTGATCTATTATTTGCTTTTGAGCAGGCTCGTTATAGTAATCGTCAAATGGCTCATTGGAGCAGTGCGGAAGCTGATTACGTTTGTGCTCAAATGCTTGGATATCCTAATTGTGAAGCCGATCTTATTGTTCTATAAATTGGTAATGGTTATTTTCGCATTTGGGTCTGCGCTCACTATTTTCATATTGAAAATTGTGATACAATTGGTTCGTCCATTTTGGAAATTGCTTGTTTGGATGGTTCGTCCTGCCATTCGTCCGATTGGACGCTGGCTGGCACCCTATGTATCCAAGTGGCAAGTAGCCGGTAGGCTGCGAAGATTTGGACTACTAATTGCCCGATTGTGGAGCAAATGGTTTAGGAGGTAACACCGCTCATGGCAGCAGCTGTAAACAAAACGCAAGGGAATGCTGGCACAAAACGCCGGTTCAAACTGTGGATGTTGTTCATCGTGCTATTTATGGGCTGGGCGTGTTATACGATTTTTGGCCAAATGCAGCAGAAGAACGCCACAGGTGTTAAGCTAACTACCATTCAAGGGCAGCTTGATGCGTCTAATAAAGAAACCGAAGCGCTCAAACGTCAAATTGAACGGTTAAATGATCCAGAATATATCGAGCAGTTAGCAACGAAAGAGCAAGGTATGGTAAAGAAGGGCGAGCAGCAAATATTCAGTGATTAAATAGGGCTTTAAATCGGGTGAACGTCTGTTGACCTTACTTGAACGGTTCGGTTATAATCACGTTAATAGCGTTTTCGCAAAACTTTAGCTTATGCTTATGATTTCAGTTTTGCTTCGCATAACTTTTAGGGAGGAACATTTTATTTTATGGCAATTGAAGTGGGCGCTAAGTTAGAGGGAAAAGTGACAGGCATTACGCATTTTGGGGCATTTGTCGACTTGTCGGGAGGTGTCACGGGTCTTGTTCACATTTCGGAAATTGCTGATAATTACGTCAAAGACGTGAAGGATCACCTGAAAATCGACGATGTCGTGAAAGTTAAAGTGATCAACGTGGACAAAGACGGAAAGATCGGACTTTCCATTAAGCAAGCCATTGACCGGCCGGAAGGCCAACCTGCGCCACAACAACGCGAGCGTCATAGCGGAGGCGGCGGTGGAAGCACTGGCGGTAGTGGTGGTGGTGGCGAACGTTTCAACCGCGGCGGCGGTGGTGGTGGTGGCGGACGTCCCTTCAACAAGCAATCGTCTGGCAGACCGGCATACGGTAAACCGTCATTCGAGGATAAAATGTCACGGTTCCTGAAAGACAGCGAAGAGCGCATCTCCTCTTTGAAGAAGAATACGGAGGGCAAACGCGGCGGACGCGGTGCCAAGCGAGTATAAGCTGAATCGTCATAACCTTATAAATGGAGCAGAACCTACGCGGTTCTGCTTTTTTTGCGTCTGGATGAAGGGGTGCGACTTTTAAAAATAGAAAGCGCTTACTAAATGCTGTCGAAGCAGGACGCTAAACCTACGTATATGATGGAGAATGAATGGATAGCGAAAGCTTTAGCCCGGTCAATGTCGTTTGCGACTCGCTCAATTGCTGAAAAAAAATACTTTTCTCTCATCCTCCATCATTCCCGACAGGTTATAACGTCCATTCGCCATAATCTGGAAAATGATCAGCACGCTTTTTGTTGTCGGTAATTTGCTTGGAGAACATGTGAAGATGAGGCAATCCTTTACGGAGCATATGTTTGACAGTATGTTGACAAGGGCTGCGGCGCCAATTATTTTTGTCGGAAAAAAATTATAACCATGTTACGCTAACTGACAAACTTCATGCGGACAACCTCCTATAATGAAAAACACATTACATTCGGAATGGTGGTGTCTGTGCATGGAAAAGGAAAACACAGTTTTGCTTCCCGGCGTGAAACGGACAGGTCTAATTAAGACGCTTATGCAGAAAGGACGGGAATGGGCGGCGGGGCGTCGTGTCATTCAGGTCATTATGGCAAAGAAGTGGACAGTGCTGCTTGTAGGTGTAGCTTTCTTACTTGGAAGAGCGGTCATACTCGAATCGCTTATGCCGTTCGCCGTCGCTTATTTCGCCGTTATTTATTTTATGCGAAGGGATATTTATCCTTGGGTGGCGATATCCTTAGTAGCCGGCAGCTGGCTGGCGGCCGATCCGGCGCCGATGTGGATTGCGATGGAGATTGCGGTATTATTTCTTTTCTTGAAGGGGTTGGAAGCGTATGAAAAGGCGGAGCTGTCATCGGCACCGATTCTAGTGTTCGCATCAACAATATTGGTACAAATGTTCAATGTATTTATTGGGGACGAGCTTAGCTGGTACAACTTTATGCTCGTTGTTGTGGAGGCAGCTCTCGGATTTGTGCTTACTCTTGTATTTACACAGGCTATTCCAGTATTAACGATGACCAAAAAATCTGCCTCACTCAAAAACGAAGAAATCATTTGTCTAATGATTTTGCTCGCTTCCGTTATGACGGGGGCGGTCGGTTGGGTGTTTTATGGCATGTCTGCAGAACATGTTATGTCCCGTTATATGCTGCTTCTGTTTGCTTTAGCAGGCGGCGCTCCGCTGGGCGCTTCGGTCGGTGTTGTTGCAGGACTCATTCTAAGCTTGGCTGACTTTAGTGCAGTCGTTCAAATGAGCTTACTCGCTTTTGCGGGCTTGCTTGCTGGTTTGCTGCGTGACGGCGGCAAAATGGCAGCAGCATTCGGAATGTTGCTTGGGACATCGATTTTATCCATATATGTAGGAAGCCAGGCTGATGTTATGAGCTCAACCTGGGAGTCAGTAGCTGCGGCAACGCTGCTTATGATGACGCCGCGCAGCATGATCCGTACCATTTCACGGTATGTGCCGGGTACGAATGAGCATGCCAAGTCGCAGCATGAATATGCGAAACGGGTGCGCGAGGTGACCGCGGACCGCGTATCGCAATACAAGGAGGTGTTCCAGCAGCTTTCGCACAGTTTTGGACAGCTCAACAAAAGTGTAACGACGATGAACAGGGAGGATGAGATTAGCCATTTTATGAATGCAGTTGCTGAGCGCAGCTGTGCCAGCTGCCACCGGCAAAACGCTTGCTGGGAGGATAAGTTTTTCCATACGTACAAAATGATGACCGATATGATGTCCACGGTGGAGGAAAATCGCGTTCCGTCCGCTAAGGAGATACCGCGTGCCTGGTCGGCGCATTGCGTCAAATCTTCCCAGGTGCTGAAGGATATGAGTCAGCAGTACGAGCTTTATCAAAATAATATGCACTGGAAGAAACAAATATACGACTCCCGTCAACTTGTTGCCGACCAATTGCAGGGCGTGTCGCAAGTGATGGAGGATTTGGCAAAAGAAATTAAAAGGGAGGGGCAGACGCTGCATTTGCAGGAAGAGCAAATTCGAGAGGCGGTGGAAGGACTCGGTTTATCGGTACAAGGAATTGATATAGTAAGCCTGGAGGAGGGGAATGTGGACATAGAGGTGTACCATGCTTTTGGGCAAGGCTTTGATGAATGCCGCAAAATTATCGCTCCGCTGCTTAGTGATATTTTAGGCGAGCATATAGCGGTTAAGTCAGAGCATCCTCCTACGAGGATTGGAGAGCCTACCTTGGTAGCCTTTGGCTCGGCCAAGCAGTATGTGGTGGATACCGGCATTGCGGGCGCTGCCAAGGGAGGTGATCTGTTGTCAGGCGACAGCTTTAGTATGGTTGAGCTGGGCAATGGTAAATTTGCCGTTGCGATTAGCGACGGCATGGGCAATGGCGAGCGGGCGCGGCAGGAAAGCAGCGCGGCTTTATCCCTGTTGCAGCAGCTGCTGCAGTCTGGAATGGATGAGAAGCTTGCCGTGAAATCTGTTAATTCAGTGCTCTTATTGCGTTCATCCGATGAAGTATTCGCTACCGTCGATTTGGCGATCGTAGATTTATATACGGCACAGACGACGTTTATGAAGATAGGCTCGACACCGAGCTTTATTAAACGAGGAAATGAGGTTATTCCGGTAACGGCGAACAATTTGCCTATTGGCATTATTCAAGATATCGACGTCGACTTCGTATCGATGCAAATGCAGTCCGGGGACACGCTTGTCATGATGAGCGATGGTATATACGATGCGCCAGGGCTTGCCGTGAATAAGGAGCTCTGGATGAAGCGTTTGATTAGCGAGCTGTCGACAGACAATCCGCAAGAAATGGCGGATGCGCTGCTTGAGAAGGTGGTTCGCCACCATAATGGTGAAATCGTTGATGATATGACCGTGCTTGTTGCGCGTATCGATAAGCATTTGCCGGAGTGGGCAACCTTCCGTTTCCCTGGGGTGACGCGCATGGAGCGTCCAAGGACGGTGAGCTAACGATTATTATTGGAAAAGTGAGTGATGGTCATTAAGGTTAGTGAGCGGATGGCAGCTTTATTCATGGAGCGTGCTGAAGCCTTTTGTTTGTCGGCTAACTCGCAGTTGGCGGTCAAAGGGCTTCTTTTTGCTGTTTGACCGGAAAGATTCGTTGTGTTGAGCAGGATATAAGGGCTGCTGGCGGGTAGTATATGGTGTTGTACATAGAGGAGCGTAATGATCTTATTATGGCAATGGGAGTTTGCCTTTTGATAAGCTGTGCGGCAATGCTGCAACGATGCAACGCTAAATGCCGTTAGACGTAACGGTTATGACACCTGTGTGTATTTGAAACAACGGCGGGGCATCGATTCAATCAACTTCATATACTTAAGATTGATATAGAGAACAACTTTGACAATCAAATCGGGACAGTGCGCTTTGTTCAGCATGAATCAAAAGAATATATTCTGTTCGATACACTGGATCGATAAATTTTATCGCGATGCGAAACTTTACCGCCAAGGAGAGCATCGGCCGTTTAAGCATGATTGCGATTATCTACATAGGCTTAACTAAAGTTTGAAAGTAAGCGACTTTATATCAATCAGATAACTTATATCAATCAGATAACAGGAAAAACTCCATCTAATTTGCTTGTGTGTCGCTTTGTGCGTTATTTATCAGGAATTTCTCCCTTTAATTCGGCAGGTAACCTCTTAGAATGACAAATTTCCCTAGATTACATGGAAGATTTCCTGCTAAATAAGACTGCATAGCTCAAAGGTGTAAAAATAGCAGGAGCTTCTCCTGTTAATTATTCCGCTAGCCTGTTCCGATTGGTAAGAGTCGAAACCGTTCTGATCTATTACGATTTTTTTGTTCAACTTATCTATTTTTTAATAGTCTAGCTGTTTATCCCTCTCAAAAAAGGCAAAGCTAGATAGAAAGGCGAAGGCGAAGCCTGCGCTGGCGAGGCGGTATTGTTACACAAACACTAAGCCAATGCTTTCGAAGAAGTGTTTGTTACACAAACACTTGAGGAGGGTAAACAATCATGAAGCAAATATTATTAATTACGGACGGGTGCTCCAATGTGGGCCTTAGTCCGGTGGTGGCGGCTGCGCATGCGCAATCGGATGGGATTTCGGTCAATGTGGTAGGTGTGCTGGATCATGGAGATGTGGGCGAGCTTGGCGCTGCGGAGATTGACGAGATTGCGCGTGCGGGCGGCGGATTAAGCAGGATGGTGAATATGCGCCAGCTGTCGCAGACCGTGCAGATGATGACGCGTAAGACGGTAGTGCAGACGATTCAGCTGGCGGTGCAGAAGGAATTGAAGCAGGTGCTTGGCAACGGATCGATCGAAGCGCTCCCTCCGGAGAAGCGCGCTGACGTCGTTCGCGTAATAGATGAGCTTGGGGAGACATCAAGCCTGCAAGTGGCGCTTCTCATTGATGCGAGCGCGAGTATGAAGCCGAAGCTTGCAGCGGTGGAGGAGGCCATACGCGATTTGATGCTTAGTCTGCAGGCCAGGCAGGGGAAAAGCGAGATTTCCGTTTTTCATTTTCCAGGCTCAAGACATGGGGATGATTGCGTGATGGATTTGGGCTGGACAAGCCACTTAAATGGCGTGCATGGGATTTTCCCGAGGCTGCAAATGGGCGGGACGACGCCGACTGGCCCTGCGATTATGCATGTAATTGATTTTTATCGCCAGGGCGATTATGGTAGACAGAGCAGAGATGGAACGGATGGGATGATGAGTGACTACGTCGTTTAAAGTTGATCTTCGCCGCGGCATGGTGGTGACAGGCAAGTGGAAGCAGGGCCGGTACAGGGTTGAGAGGTTGCTTGGGGAGGGCGCAAACGGTAAAGTATATCTCGTACAGCGCGATCGCAGCTGGTATGCATTGAAGGTCGGTATGGATGCAGTCGACCTGCAGTCGGAGATTAACGTACTGCAGTCGATTGCCAAGCAGAAGCAGCACGGGCACGAGCCTTTTCTATTTGACGTGGACGATTTGTACGGACCGGACGGACGGGAGTATCCTTTTTATATTATGCGCTATGTGCTTGGCTCGACGCTGGGCGACTATTTAAAGCAGAAGGGACCGGAATGGTTTCCGTTAGTTGGCCTGAATCTGCTTGGCAAACTGGCAAAGCTCCATCAAGCAGGCTGGGTATTCGGCGATCTGAAGGTAGAAAATGTGCTCGTCGCAGATTACGGGCATGTCGAGCTCGTCGATTACGGCGGCGTGACGGGGGTAGGCAAAGGAATTCGCCAGTTTACGGAAATCTATGACCGCGGCTACTGGAATGAAGGCTCACGGTCGGCTGACCCCGGATATGATTTGTTTTCCTTCGGCGTGCTTTGCCTAAAGCTGCATGAATCGAAACGGCTGCATCAGCTGACGATGGAGCTGCTGCCGCAAAATAGGTCTGCAGGCGAGCTTATCCAAATTGCCGAGTTGAGTCCGGCCTTGAAGCCGATTGCCGGCTGGCTGCGGAAAGCGTTCGCGGGTCAATTCACGGACGCCTCAGACGCGTCAGCAGCATGGCGTGCATTGATGCACAGAAGGGATACGCACAGATCTTCAGCAACGCCAGGATGGCTGAAAGGGCTTGTTGCCGCATCTGCAGTACTGCTAGGGACTTCGGTTTATTGGCTGCTGCGCAATGTACTGTAAGGACAGTCACGAGCGGGGAAATGAAGGTGAGGGTAATACATATGAATCTGCGAAACGAACTTGAGAAAGCGGCGGCGGAGCGCAGGCTCTGGTCAGCGGGCGACCGCATTGTGGTAGCGGTTTCCGGCGGTCCCGATTCAATGGCGCTGCTGCATATGCTGTCTGCCATTGCGAAGGAAGGGTACATTTCGGTCATAGCGGCTCATGTGAATCACGGCTTTCGTGTAGAGGAGTCGGCGCATGAGCTGGCTGTCGTTCAGGCTTTTGCGGAACGGCTGGAGGTAGTTTGCGAGACCGTCACTTTAGACATGCCTTCTTATATAGAAGAAACGCGAATGAACGGACAGGCTGCCTCTCGCGAGAAACGGTATGCTTTTTTACATGAAATCGCGGCTCGTTACGGGGCGTCACGAATTGCGCTTGCCCATCACGCGGATGATCAAGCGGAAACGGTTCTTATGCGTGTCATTCGTGGAACGGGCTTAACGGGGTTAGCTGGAATGGTTAGCAAAAGACGAGAAAAAAACGTGGAACTTATTCGCCCCATGCTTCGTATGAACAAGTCAGACCTTCTGCGTTACTGCGAAGAGCACCATGTCCCGTACTGCGTGGACAGCAGTAACAAGGAACGCCATTATTTCCGAAACATTATTCGGTTAGATATTTTACCGTATTTATCCCGGCATAATCCGCAGTTGTCCCAGTCGCTTCAGCGGCTTGCCGAAGTAGCGGGGGCGGAAGACGAGTGGATGGAGAAACAAACCGAAGCCTTATTCGCACAGCTCATTACACGATCCCCCAATGAATGCGCGATA
Source organism: Candidatus Udaeobacter sp. (assembly GCA_035491515.1). Classification (GTDB taxonomy): domain Bacteria; phylum Bacillota; class Bacilli; order Paenibacillales; family Paenibacillaceae; genus Pristimantibacillus. The sequence continues at coordinate 14,713 of DATJKM010000275.1, forward strand.
AGCTGCGTCGATTTGCACGGTCTCCACGTCGCTTTACAAAGGAGATTGATTAAACTAATATTAAGTTATCTTTCTAAGGAAACGGAAAAGATATCCTTCGAACAGATTGAGACGATGCGTCTTGCCGCTTCTGCTCATGCGCCTGCAACATGGCGTATCGATGCTGGCGCCGGTATTCGCTGCGCTCGTGAATACGATATGATGCGATGGCTTCGTATATCGCAGCATGCATTAAACGGTGCGGACGACTACTCGTGCGAGGTAGAAAGGGATACATATCGATTAACAGTTGAGCAAAGCGGGTGGTCATTTGAGTTTGCCCATGCATCTGTGAGAGATAGCCGTAAGCCTGCTTCACGTTATGAAGCCTGCTTCGATGCTTCGGAGTTAACGTATCCGCTTGTCGTTCGAAATCGGCGGCCGGGCGACAGAATTCAAGTTTTAGGATTAAATGGTTCGAAAAAAGTGCAAGATATGTTCGTTGATGAGAAAATCGCTCCACTCAAGCGAGAGCTGTATCCGCTGCTGTTCGATTCAGCGGGGAAATTGCTCTGGATTCCGGGCATTCGCAGGTCAAGTCACGCGCTTATGGAGCCTCACACAAAAGACGTGTTGTTCATAAGGGCCAGCAACGAATAAGATGCACTGGTACACTCATAAACATAGTTAAGGCGTAGGGGGATTTCTACTTTGCAGAACGATATTCAAGAAGTACTGTACGACGCGCAGCAGATTAGTGATAAGGTAAAAGAGCTTGGCGAAACGCTGAGCAAGGATTTTAGCGGGCGTAATCCGCTCGTTATTTGCGTTCTTAAAGGCGCATTCATTTTCATGGCGGATTTGGTGAAGGAAATAACGGTGCCGCTTGAGCTTGATTTTATGGCCGTGTCCAGCTATGGGCAATCCACGAAATCGTCCGGCGTCGTCAAAATCATTAAAGACCTCGATGTTTCGGTCGAAGGCCGTGATGTTCTGATCGTTGAGGACATTATCGACAGCGGGCTTACGCTCAGCTATTTAATCGATGTACTAGAGCGTCGCAATGCGAAATCGGTCACCGTCGTAACATTGTTCGATAAACCAGCGCGCCGTACCGTTGAACTGGAAGCGGATTATAAGGGCTTTACGCTGCCGGACGAGTTTGTTGTCGGTTATGGACTGGATTTTGCCGAGAAATACCGCAATCTTCCTTATATTGGTATTTTGAAACCGCAGATTTATGAGAAATAATAGCGATTCACCCGTACATGCCCTTCTCCGTATACCTCTATTGTTATGGAAAGTCATGCTATGGTAAAATATTTTAAGCGTCTGAGAGGAGGTTGGGGATGAATCGGATCATCCGTAATACTGGTTTTTATTTAATTATCTTTTTGGTGACCGTTGGGATTTTTCAATTTATCAGCAGCCAAAATGACACGACAGTTGGATTGCGATATGATGAGCTTCGTGCTGCAGTTGAATCAGGCAATGTTAAGGAACTGAGTGTTAAGTATGAGAACCAAACTTATTTTGTTACTGGTAAATATAATACAAAGCCTGCAGGCGCGGACAGCGATCAGTTCGTATCCAGGGTAAGCGTCAAAGCAGAGGAGAAAATCCTCGCTTGGCAGGAGCAGTTCGGGTTTAAGCTGGAGAGCAAGGAAATGGACCAGCCAAGCATTTGGCTTACATTCCTCACTTCCATTATTCCGTTTGTCATTATCTTTGTCCTGTTCTTCTTCTTAATGAATCAAGCTCAGGGCGGCGGCGGCAAAGTGATGAACTTTGGCAAGAGCAAAGCGCGTCTTTATGATAATGAGAAGAAGCGGATTACATTTGAAGATGTCGCTGGCGCTGACGAGGAGAAGCAAGAGCTCGTTGAGGTCGTGGACTTCTTGAAGGATCCGCGGAAATTCAATCTGGTAGGTGCTCGTATTCCGAAGGGCGTATTGCTCGTTGGTCCTCCGGGTACTGGTAAAACCTTGCTTGCGCGTGCAGTAGCAGGGGAAGCGGGCGTGCCGTTCTTCAGCATCTCCGGTTCCGATTTCGTAGAGATGTTCGTCGGTGTCGGCGCATCCCGTGTACGTGACCTGTTCGAGAACGCAAAGAAAAATGCTCCATGTATCATTTTTATTGATGAGATTGATGCTGTAGGTCGTCAGCGCGGCGCCGGTCTTGGCGGCGGGCATGATGAGCGTGAGCAAACGCTCAACCAATTGCTCGTTGAAATGGACGGCTTTGGCGCTAACGAAGGCATTATCATTATAGCTGCGACAAACCGTCCGGATATTCTGGATCCGGCACTTCTACGTCCAGGCCGCTTTGACCGTCAAATTACGGTTGACCGTCCAGACGTGAAAGGCCGGGAAGCGGTGCTTAAAGTGCATGCCCGCAACAAACCGCTTGCAAAGGATGTTAAGCTTGAGGTTATTGCGAAGCGTACGACAGGCTTCAGCGGTGCTGATCTTGAAAATTTACTTAATGAAGCAGCGCTTCTTGCTGCACGTCGCAATAAGAAGGATATCGCTATGGTCGAGGTTGATGATGCAATCGATCGTATCATTGTCGGTACGGAGAAGAAGAGCCGTGTCGTCAGCGATCGTGAGAAACGTATTGTCGCTTACCATGAGGCGGGACATACCATTGCAGGCTACTTCCTGGAGCATGCCGATATGGTACACAAGGTTACGATAATTCCTCGCGGCCGCGCTGGCGGATACGTCATTATGCTGCCGAAAGAAGATCGTATGCTTGTAACCAAGCAAGAGCTTCTCGACAAAATAACGGGCTTGCTTGCGGGCCGCGTAGCCGAAGAGCTGTTTATTGGCGAGATCGGAACAGGAGCTTACAGTGACTTTAAACAAGCGACAGGCATCGTGCGCAGCATGATTATGGAATACGGTATGAGCGATAAGCTTGGTCCGATGCAGTTCGGCAGCTCGCAAGGTCAAGTATTCCTTGGCCGTGATATTGGTCATGAACAGAACTATTCCGATGCGATTGCATACGAGATTGACCAAGAAATGCAAAGTATCATTTCCGGCTGCTACGATCGTGCGAAGAAGCTATTAACGGAGAAGAGCAAGGAAATGCATATTATTGCTCAAACACTGCTCAGCGAAGAAACGCTTGAACTTGACCAAATCAAACGTTTGGTTGAGACCGGTTCTTTGGATGGCAGCACACCTGTGGATGGAGCTTCAACTACAAATGAACCGACTTCTGAACCGATTGTTGAGACGGTTGGGGACGTTAAGGTGCGCATCCAGACTCGTGAAGAGGCAGAGATTAAAGCTCCTGTCCTTGAGAAGCGAGAAAACCCGGAAGATCCGGATAAGAATGAGTAAATATTTTTTGCCAATGGCAAGTTAAAATTGTCCTGCTACTTATAAGTAGCAGGACAATTTTTTTATTCATGTTCGGATTTGGCCTGTTAAATGGATATTAACCTTTAGTTTTATGGAATAAAATATGACATATAAACTGCTATTACGATGCTTGCTGGAGGGTACAATCCTATTTTGGCTTACTCTTCGCTGCTTGATAAGCTGTTGAGCTCTCCATATAACATCGGGGAAGCAATATGGGCAATTACTCCTTTAATCTTCACGGGTTTAGCCGTTTCCTTCGCATTCCGTCTATCATGCTCAATTGGATTGCCTTGTTCCTATCCAACTTTAAAGTGGCGAAGTTTCTTGTCGAGAAGGGTCAGCAAAAGTCGATGCCCATTCATGACTCGGCGATGGTGAAAAGCTCATCAAATTGATGGACAACGCTCGTATGCACTGGGGAACGATCATTGCGCTTATTTGCATCGCCGTGTTTTATGTCGTGCTGTGACGTACGAAGCAAGGCTATGGGCTGCGTGCTGTTGGACACAATCCGGATGCGGCCTTATATGCGGGAATGAATGCTAACGTAACGATGGTCATGTCGATGTTTATAAGCGGCGTGTTTGCGGAATTGGCGGTGTATTTGAATTTTAGGCATCTTCGGCAATCAGACGGTTATGGCCGCTTCGCCAGGCTACGGATTTGACGGTATTGCGGTAGCGCTGCTTGGCGTACTGCTTGGAGCAGCCTTGTTCGGAGGATTGAGCTACGGATCGGCCGGCATGAGCTTCGGTGCTGGCGTTCCTTCTCAGCGGATTGCTCGCAGGCCACGGCGGCGCCACGATAACACTGACAACGACGAGCAGCTTTGCGCATAGTACGATTTCGGGGCAAGGCTTTATTGCGCTGGCGGCGCTTATCTTCGGCAAATGGAATCCGCTCGGGGTGGTATGCTTCCGTATGTATTGACGCTAATCGTATTGGCAGGCGCTGTCGGCCGTTCGAACGCGCCGTCGGCACTTGGGCAGTCTTATGATCCGGCAAAGCGGTAGGCGCACAATAAATGATTTAAGGGTCTCATTCCATTGACGGATGGAGGCTCCTTTTTAATTTTGAAGGCTTTTTTACGCCGAACGATGCCCTAAGTCTGCCCTCTTCATAATTAATTTTAAGTTGCCGCCCTAAAAAGGACTTTAATACATTGACAGTAGCATCTACCACGTGTAAATTAAATCTTAATCAAATGAATTTATGCCTTTTGGTTTAAACTATAGGTAAGCGACTTTCTAAGTTTGTGCATCAATTCACAAAGTCGAGCTTGCTGTAAAACGGAATGGGATTTATCCCCCATCCCTCATAAGAGGAGAGGATCTACTGTGGAAGCACTGGCACTGGAACGCAAGGCGGAGCAAAACCGAGAGCTGCGTGAACGGCTGTTACAGTTGAAGAAAGAACGGAACGCAATCATTTTAGCCCATTATTACCAACGTGATGAAATTCAAGAGGTAGCTGATTTCCGTGGAGATTCCTTCCTGCTTGCGCAGAAGGCAGCTCAAACGGATGCCGATGTTATCGTTTTTTGCGGCGTTCACTTTATGGGCGAGAGCGCAAAAATTTTGGCACCGAACAAAACGGTTATTATTCCCGACGAGCGTGCAGGCTGCCCGATGGCAGATATGGTAAGCGTTGACGGCTTGCGTAAGCTTAAAGCGCAGCATCCGAATGCAACGGTCGTTACGTACATTAACTCGTCTGCGGAAATTAAAGCGGAGACAGACATTTGCTGTACATCGGCGAATGCGGTTAAGGTTGTCAATTCGGTAGAAGGCGATGAAGTCATCTGGGTACCGGACAAAAACCTCGGTCATTATGTGCAGCAGAATACCGATAAGAAAATGATTATCTGGGAAGGCTACTGCAACACACATGACATGCTTACCGTTAAAGATGTAGAAGAAATGAAAGCGAAATATCCGAACGCGCAATTTGTTGTGCATCCGGAGTGCCGTCCGGAAGTAGTTGAGCTTGGCGATTTCGTCGGCAGTACAACCGCAATCATTAAATATTGTAAGGAATCGGAGTGCCAGGAGTTTATTGTCGGGACTGAGGATGGTACAGGCTACCAGCTTCGTTTGGACAGCCCAGGCAAGACATTCCATTTTGCATCAAAATATTTGGTTTGCCCGAACATGAAGGTTAACAATTTGAAGAAGCTCGTGAAATGCTTGGAAACAATGCAGCCTCAAATTTATGTACCGCCGCATGTTGCGGATCAAGCTCGATTGTCCTTGGAGCGCATGCTACTCGTGAAGTAGTATGCGCTGCTCCTATATATGAAATATAAGAATTGATTCATTTCATCTTTATTTTGAATGCTTATATTTCACTCGAAACGTAAGCAACGCAGCCAAAGGACGGCTTTTGCCGTTTACGCTTGGAGGAGCCATAATGATTCCCAGATATTTAGTCGATGTGCAGCTAAGTGAGCTGCCTGTTATTGAAAAAGACGTCATTGTAATCGGGGCCGGCATTGCCGGTCTTTTTACCGCTATACGGGCAAGCGAAAATAATTCCGTTCTTATGATTACTAAAAAATCGCTGCTCGACAGCAATACGCGTTATGCCCAAGGCGGTATCGCTGCCGTAATTTCGGATGAGGATTCGCCAGCTTACCATAGGGATGATACGCTCATAGCGGGCGCCGGCTTGTGTTCGAATGAAGCGGTTGACATACTCGTTCATGAAGGGCCGAAGGGTGTTCGAAGCTTAATCCAGATGGGTACGCAATTTGATTTGGAGAATGGCGAATTTGCGCTCACGAAGGAAGGCGCTCACAGCCAACGGCGTATTTTGCATGCCAACGGCGATGCTACCGGTTTCGAGATTGTTCGGGCTTTATCGGAAACAGCGGTTGCTAATCCGAAAATTGAAGTTTGGGATGACCATTTCGTTATCGATCTGGTTACGCAGGATGGCGTATGCTGCGGCGCAATCGTACAGAAGCCGGGTGGGCAACGCTTGTTCGTCAAAGGCAAAGCGGTCATTCTGAGCTCAGGCGGAGCTGGACAGCTGTATCGCTATACCACCAATCCTGAGGTTGCAACAGGAGACGGGATTGCGATGGCTTACCGGGCAGGCGCCTACATTCAGGATGTGGAATTTATCCAATTCCATCCGACCTCGCTTTGCTATCCCGGTGCACCGAGATTTCTTATTTCGGAGGCTGTGCGCGGAGAGGGCGCTTATCTTCGCAATATTAAAGGCGAACGCTTCATGGACCGTTACCATGAACAACTGGAGCTGGCGCCTAGGGATGTCGTGGCACGGGCGATCGTCAGTGAAATGGAAGAGACAAAGTCGACCTTCGTTTATATTGATATTACGCATGAATCGGCGGAAATGGTGAAGCATCGTTTTCCAACGATTTATGAATATTGCTTGAGATACGGTCTTGACTTAACATCAGACTGGATTCCGGTAGCTCCCGCTATGCATTATATGATGGGCGGAGTGAAAACCGACTTAAATGGGGAAACGAATATTAAGCGCTTGTTTGCTTGCGGCGAGGTATCCTCGACAGGTGTGCATGGTGCTAACCGGCTTGCAAGCAACTCGCTTTCCGAAGCGATCGTATTCGGCAGAAGAATCGTGAAGCGTATTGATGAGCTTCCGGGCAATTCGGTTGATCCTGTTATTGATAATGAATCAGAGCGCAGCAGCACACCGATTCAGGCTGTCGTGGAAAGAAGGCTTAAGCTGCAAAAAATTATGGTGCGCTATGCAGGCTTGCGCCGTGATGCGAAGGGGCTTGAGAAGGGGCTTGAGGAGTTGAAGCGGCAGCTGCCGATTTATCAATCGATTCTGACCGAGCGCGAAGAGTATGAGTTTGCTAATTTGCTAACCTGCGCGATGCTGACCACGGAAGCGGCGCTATCGCGGGAGGAAAGCCGCGGTGCGCATTACCGGGAGGATTTCCCGAAACGCGACGATGTGATGTGGAGAAAACATACGGTGTTGCACCGTCTATATGGACTGACGGAGGAGCGAATAGAGGATGTTTGAATGGACGGCAGGCGGGTATGATGTTGCAGTACGCGAGCAAATTCGCGGCTGGCTCGCAGAAGATGTGGGCAGCGGGGATATTACAACTGAGACGACGATCCCTAGAGATTCGCGATCAAAAGCGGTTATTCATGTAAAGGAAAGCGGCATTGTTGCAGGGCTTCCGATCGCCAGGCTCGTGTTTGAGGTTGTGGATTCGTCACTTGTGTTCGAAGCGAAGGTGCAGGACGGCGAATACGTGGATAAGGGTACGGTGCTTGCCACAGTAGAAGGCAGTACGCATAGCCTGCTAATTGGCGAGCGACTTGCGCTTAACTTAATGCAAAGGCTGTCAGGCATTGCTACCAAGACGCGTACTTTCGTCAATGCGCTTGAGGGGCTGCCGGTCCGGCTGGTGGATACGCGCAAAACAACGCCGGGACACCGGATGCTGGAGAAGTATGCGGTACGTGTGGGCGGCGGAGCTAATCACCGGTTCGGCTTGTATGATGCGGTCATGATTAAGGACAATCATATTAAAGGCTCCGGCGGCATTCGTGCGGCGGTCGAAGCTGCACGCCGCAAAATTCCGCATACGATGAAAATTGAAGTGGAGACTGAATCGCTGGAGCAGGTGGATGAGGCGCTTGCTTGCGGAGCCGATATCATTATGCTGGACAATATGGCTCCTGTTATGATGAAGGAAGCTGTAACCCGCATCAAAGCGGTATCTCCGCATGTGATCGTGGAGGCGTCGGGCGGCGTTTCTTTGGAGACCGTAAATGGCATTGCGGCTTGCGGCGTTGACGTCATTTCCGTAGGCGGATTGACTTATTCATTCCATGCGCTTGATATTAGCCTGGATTTGAATGCGAAGAAGGGTGGGGAGCCGCTTTGATCCTAGTCATTGATGTCGGGAATACGAACATTGTGCTTGGCATATACAAAGGGAAAGAACTATTGCATCATTGGCGGCTAAGCACGAATCGTTCGGCGACAGTAGATGAATACGGAATTAACATTCATAATCTGTTTCATTACGCGGGCGTGAAGCTTGAGCAGATGGACGGTGTCATTATTTCTTCGGTCGTGCCTCCTTTGATGCGGACGTTAGAGCAGCTATGCCTAAAATATTTGCGCAAAATCCCGCTTGTCGTAGGGCCTGGCGTAAAAACCGGACTGAACATCCGCTATGAAAATCCGCGTGAGGTAGGAGCAGACCGCATCGTGAATTCGGTGGCAGGCATCGTGAAATACGGTTCTCCGCTTATTGTTGTTGATTTTGGAACGGCTACGACATTTGACTACATAGATGAAGGCAGCAACTACTTGGGCGGAGCAATTGTACCGGGGATCGGTATATCTACCGAGGCGCTTTATCAGCGTGCCGCTAAGCTTCCGCGCATTGAGCTGGTGAAGCCGAAGAGCGTGATCGGCCGCAATCCGGTTACGTCGATGCAGGCGGGAATTATTTTTGGATACGCCGGGCAAGTGGACGGTATTGTAAAACGTATCCGCACGGAATTCAACGTCTCGCCGCGCGTTATCGCGACCGGAGGTTTGGCTGAGTTAATCGCTGCCGAATCGGAAACGATAGAAGAGGTAGATCCGCTTCTGACTCTTGAAGGTTTAAGAATCATATATGAACGCAATCAGGAGGGATTATGATGGAAAATCAGCTGAAGGACGTGCTGGTGCGAGGTACGGCATGGAACGGTAAAATTCGAGTTTTCGCGGCTCGCACGACTCAGCTTGTCGAGGAGCTTCGACAGCGGCATGGCACTTTTCCAACGGCTACAGCCGCTTTAGGCCGCACGTTGACAGCTGGAGCCATCATGGGCGCCATGCTGAAGGGGCAAGAAAAGCTGACGATTCAGGTAAAGGGCGATGGCCCAATCGGCCAGATCGTCGTCGATGCAAATGCGGACGGCGAGGTGCGCGGCTATGTCGATCATCCGCAGGTCCATTTGGCGAGCAACGCGCAAGGCAAGCTTGACGTAGCCGGAGCGGTCGGACGCAGCGGACATCTTCATATTACAAAGGACTTAGGAATGAAGGAGCCCTACCGCGGCAGCATTCCAATTATTTCGGGCGAGCTCGGCGAGGATTTTACCTACTATTTCGCGGTTTCGGAGCAGACGCCTTCAGCTGTAGGCCTTGGCGTATTAGTGGATACAGATAATTCAGTGCTGCATGCGGGCGGATTTATCGTTCAGCTTATGCCCGGACTTACAGATGAGGAAATTACAAGGCTGGAGCAAGCAGTCGGCTCGATGCCGCCAGTAACGGCGCTGCTGGATCAAGGGGAAACGCCTGAGGGGCTGCTTCGCTGGATCGTTGGCGACAGTGATCTTCAAATTCACGATACGTTAGACTTGAAATTCCAATGCTTCTGTTCTGCGGAACGCGTAGAACAAACGCTTCTCAGTTTAGGCGAAAATGAGCTGAAACAAATTATTGAAGAAGACGGAAAAGCGGAAGTCGTTTGCCAATTTTGCAACGAAGCGTATACATTTGAACGGGCACAGCTGGAGCTGCTGCTTGAACAAGCGAAACCGAAGCCGATCCAATAAATCGGAGGCATTAGGGTAATGAGGAAATACGAGGTGCTGAGGGCCGTTGTCATCCTTCAAGCCGTATGTATGGTTGTGTTAACGGTAGTCGTAGTTGTGAAGGTGTGGCCTGGGGACGATCAACAGCTGGATAAAAGGCCTCTAACGAATGTAGGCAGCGGAGATGTGAATCCGAGCAAGCCTGGCCAAACGCCGGTCGTGGATTCCCCGGGTCAAACGGATCAGCGGCGAATTATCGCTAAAGTAGGCGCGGAAGAAATCGCGTTAGCCGACCTGGAAGAGGAGCTTCATAAGCAATATGGGGAAGCTGTTCTGCGCACGCTAATGGTGCATAAAGCGATTGATTTAGAAGCAGAAGCTAGCGAGCTTAGCGTATCGGCTGAAGAGCAAAGCAGAGAGCTGGAAAAAATGGTTGAAGGCTATGACAGCGAGACGCGCTTCTATGAAGTCATGAAGGAGCAGCTAGGCATGACCAAGGAGCAGGTGCTGGAAGACCTGCGCTACCGCTTGCTGCTGGAGAAAATCGTCACCCGCAGTATATATGTCTCCGATGAAGAGGTCGATCGTTATATCGAGGATCACCCTGATGAGTTTGAACCGCGAATGCAGCTGCATCTGCAATGGATTAAGACGGAAACGTTGAAGGAAGCGAACGCGGTATTGGCTCAGTTGACGGATGGTGAGGACTTTGCCGTGCTGGCGCGAACGTACTCCATTGATTCCTTCACGGCAGATTTAGGCGGCGACTTAGGCTTAATCGATTCGGATGACCCGTTCTACAACCGCGAAATGCTGAATACGGCTAGCCGGTTGCAGGTTGCCGAAATGGCTGGTCCCATTGAGGTTGACGGAGGCTATGCGGTTATCCGTCTCATCGAACGCCAAATGACAACGAATTTGACAGGGCGTATGCTTCATGATTCGGTACGCAAACAGCTGGCGCTGGAGCGTGCCGAATCGTTGACGGAAATGGAAGACGAGCTGCTGGACAAGTATGAAGCTGTGAAACTGGAATAGCATCAACCGGGATGCGTTTTCATCGGAGTGAGAAAGTCACTATTGACAACGGATGCAAGACATTGATAAGATGGAATTAGTGAAAATACCAACTGAATTAGTCGGAATAAGGAGGCAGTTATTTCCATGGCCAAAATTGTGCAAAGCGTTCTAGATCTTATCGGTGATACACCGCTTGTTCGTTTGAATCGTCTCGTGCCTGAAGGCAGTGCAGAAGTATATGTAAAGCTTGAATACCAAAATCCGGGTGCAAGCGTAAAAGACCGTATCGCAATCAGCATGGTTGAGGTAGCGGAGCAAGAAGGAATCATCAAACCAGGCGATACGATCATAGAGCCGACAAGCGGCAATACAGGAATTGGACTAGCACTCGTAGCGGCAGCTAAAGGCTACAAGGCTATTCTTGTAATGCCTGAAACAATGAGTATTGAGCGCCGCAACCTGCTTCGCGCTTACGGTGCAGAGCTTGTATTGACACCAGGCTCCGAAGGTATGAACGGTGCGGTTCGCAAAGCTGAAGAGCTTGCAGCCGAGAATCCTAACTACTTCTTGCCGCAACAATTCAAAAACCAAGCAAACGTGAAAATTCACCGCGAGACGACTGGCCCGGAAATCGTTGAAGCGATCAATTCCCTTGACGGTAAATTGGATGCATTCGTTGCTGGTATCGGTACTGGCGGTACAATTACAGGTGCCGGTGAAGTGCTTAAGAAAAACTTCGACGGCATCAAAATTTATGCAGTTGAGCCTGCTGCTTCGCCGATTCTTTCCGGCGGCAAACCAGGCGCTCACAAAATTCAAGGTATCGGCGCTAACTTTGTACCGGACATTTTGAACCGCGATGTTTATGACGCTGTTATTACAATTGAGAACGAAGATGCGTTCGAATACGCTCGTCGCGCAGCGAAAGAAGAAGGCATTCTTTGCGGTATTTCTTCTGGCGCAGCGATCTTCGCGGCGCTTCAAGTTGCGAAAGAGCTTGGCGAAGGCAAGCGTGTTGTTGCGATTGTTCCAAGCAATGGCGAACGTTACCTTTCCACACCGCTTTTCAACTTCGAAAACTAATTTTTACTTCCATACCGGACAGCCTTTCATTCCTCGGAATGGAAGGCTTTCTTTTTACTCCGCTATTCTGTATACTGAGCAAAATAAGTCAAGTAATCGGAGGTTGAGGGTGATGGTCACCGCAATGGAGCAGTGGAATCGGTGGCACGCCGAACGGAAATATTCAATGCTGCCGCTACTCAAGCAATTGCCCTTTCAGCTCGAGAATCGGGCTGGCGTCTCTTCATGGGAAGAGGTATGGCAGGATGCTTCGCCATATGCTTTTGTACTAGAGAGTGGCAAGGATGGGCGTTTTACTTATTTGGGCTTGCACCCTGACGGCGTGATACGCGGTAAAGGCATGTCTGCCGAGTCGGTTCAATTTCAATCGCTGGAAGAGCAAAGCAAGCGCCGGTGGGAAGGAAAGCCGCTCGAGGTTGTGAGGGAGTGGATGAGCGGGCAGCTTGGTCCAAGGCTTGCGGATGGGCCTAAGTGGATAGGCGGCTGTGTCGGATTTTGGGGATACGATATTATACGTTCGATTGAACGGCTGCCGACGCTAGCCGAGGACGATCGGGACATTCCGGATTACTTGTTCATGCAAATGAACGAGCTTTGGATTATCGACCATGTGCAGTCGAAGGTGTATTGCGCCGTCCATACGAAGGTTGACCTTGATGCGGATGAAGAAGAGCTGAGCGCTGCATATGAGCGTGCGTTGTCCAGAGCGGAAGGGATGACCGATTATTGGTTAACCTGGTTTGACGAGGAACGCGCCAAGGAGAAGGCGGCATCGCTTCGAACAGAGCGGCAGCGATTAATGGAAGACGACTTGCTGCAAATAGACGTTGAGTCTCTCTCCGGTATCACTTCGCCGTTCTCGAAGGAAGCGTATATGGAGGCCGTCCGCAGTATACAGCGGTATATTGAGCAAGGCGATGTATTTCAAGTTAATTTATCGGTACGGCAAAGCAAGGCGGTTACGACCTCGCCGGAAGAGCTTTATGAATGGTTACGACTGGTTAATCCGTCACCGTATATGGGCTTTCTGCGCTGTCCCGACTTTCAGCTTGTATCGGCATCGCCGGAGCTGCTGGTTGAGCTTCGCGAGAGCAAACTTGCTACGAGACCTATTGCGGGTACACGTCGGCGGGGAAGAACGGAAGAGGAGGATCTGCGGCTGGCCGATGAGCTTCTCTCGAATGAGAAGGAACGGGCCGAGCATATTATGCTCGTCGATCTGGAGCGTAACGATCTCGGACGTATTTCTGCCTATGGTACGGTTAAAGTCGAAGAGCTTATGGTCATTGAACAGTATTCGCATGTCATGCATCTCGTCTCTCAGGTGGAGGGACAATTAGCAAGCGGCAAGGATGCTTACGACGTCATTTCGGCAACTTTTCCAGGTGGTACGATTACCGGCGCGCCGAAAATCCGCACGATGGAAATTATAGAAGAGCTCGAACCGACACGCCGAGGTCCCTATACAGGATCGCTTGGATGGATTGACTACAACGGCGATATGGAATTTAATATAATTATTAGAACGATGACGCTGCAGGACGGGATTGTTCATATTCAAGTCGGAGCGGGTATCGTAATCGATTCTGAGCCGGAGCGAGAATTTAAGGAATCGTTAAACAAGGCGAAGGCGCTATGGAAGGCGATTCAGTACAGCGAACGGTTTGCGGCACACGATTATAAAGCGAAATCGGATAAAGGAGGAGCCTTAACATGATACTGGTAATCGATAATTATGATTCTTTTACGTACAATTTAGTTCAGTATTTGGGTGAGCTTGGAGAAGAGATTATCGTAAAGCGCAATGACGAGATCGATTTGGCTGGGATAGAGGCTTTAGCGCCGGATCATATATTGATATCGCCAGGCCCTTGCTCGCCGAATGAAGCGGGTATCAGCCTGTCGCTTATTGAGCATTTCAAAGGTAAAATTCCGATTTTTGGCGTTTGCCTGGGTCACCAATCAATCGGACAAGCCTTTGGAGGCGAAGTTGTGCGTGCGGAGAAGCTGATGCATGGCAAAACGTCCGCGATTCATCATAATGAAAAATCGATATTTGCAGGCATGCCATCCCCTTTTACGGCTACACGCTATCATTCTCTCATCGTGCGCCGTGAGACGCTGCCCGATTGCTTGGAAATTACAGCAGAGACGGAAGAGGGAGAAATTATGGCTCTGCGTCATAAGGAGTATCCGATTGAAGGGGTGCAGTTCCACCCTGAATCGATTATAACGGAGCATGGATTGACGATGCTTCGTAATTTCTTGCAAAATCGGACAGGATCAGCACGATGAAAATCGGACTGAACGGCTCCGTTTTGGAAGCGAACGAAGCCGTGATCTCAGTTTATGATCACGGTTTTTTGTACGGGATGGGGTTGTTCGAAACCTTTCGCACGTACGAAGGCAGGCCTTATTTATTAGATAGGCATTTGAACCGGTTGCGGGCGGGTTGTGAGCAGCTTGGCATCCGGTATTATGCCGATTCCGGACTAATAAGGAGCTGGGTAAACGAGCTTCTTGAGGTGAACGGGCTAAAGGATGGTTATGTGCGCATGACCGTTAGTGCAGGGGAAGCTGAGCTGGGCTTGCCGACCGGCGATTATGATCAGCCGAATGTGTTAATGCTCGTGAAGGCCCTGCCTACAGTTAATGATGCGGTTCATATGCGCGGACGGGAGCTGCGTCTTTTGCAGACGCGGAGGAATACGCCGGAAGGCGATGTTCGCTTCAAGTCTCTCCATTATATGAACAATATTATTGCAAAGCGGGAGCTGCTCGCTAGCGGTGCTTCCCCAAGCGCCGAGGGACTTATGCTTAGCCGTGAAGGCTGGCTGGCTGAAGGAATTGTCAGCAATTTGTTTTTTACGAAGAATAATGTAGTTTACACGCCCGATATTGCTGCCGGAATATTGCCTGGCATTACGCGCGAGCGGGTGCTTGAGCTGGCAAGGAGTGCGGGCTATAAGACAGAAGAAGGGCTTTACGGCTGGGATCAGCTGCAAGCGGCTGATGAGATTTGGCTTACCAATTCTATTCAGGAGCTCGTTCCTGTAACGACTTTATCGGATGCAAACGGGCAGAGCGCAATGATCGGAGACGGTGAGGCTGGAGCGGTGACTAGACAATTACTGACGTTATACAGACAAACGACGAAAGCTGACTAAGATATGCAGCTTATCTACCAGCTGCGGCTGTAACAATGAAACAATTCGAAGAAGGATGGCGAGCTAACAGTGGATCAACAACCAAGTTTCCATCAAAGAGCATATAAACTTAGCGGCGGAGCAAATTTGGAGCTAGGCCGCCGCACGTTAATAATGGGTATTTTGAACGCTACTCCCGACTCTTTCTCCGATGGCGGGCGTTATACGAATGTAGATGCAGCCGTTGCTCACGCAAAAGCGATGGTGGAGGATGGCGCTGATATTCTCGATATTGGCGGCGAGTCGACCCGTCCCGGCTTTGAGCCTGTGGAAGTCAAAGAGGAGCTGCGGCGCATTCTTCCCGTTATTCATGCGGTACGCGAAGCCTTGCCGCACATCCCGCTCTCGATCGATACTTACAAAGCAGAGACTGCACGCCAAGCGCTGGAGGCAGGCGCTCATATCATCAATGACATTTGGGGTCTTAAGGGCGACCCCAATATGGCAGCGGTTGCAGCTGAGTACGGCTGTCCGGTCATTATCAACCATAACCGCCACGAAAGGGACTATAACGACCTCGTCCCGGATGTGCTCGCTGATCTGCAAAGCAGCGTCAGCATAGCCCGTACAGCCGGCATCGCCGAAGAGCTGATATGGCTGGATCCCGGCATCGGCTTCGCCAAAACCTATGAAGACAACCTCGAACTGCTCGGTCGTCTATCGGACCTAACGGCGCTCGGCTATCCGGTGCTGCTCGGCACATCGCGCAAGCGGTTCATCAAGCAGACGCTGAATCTGCCTGTAGAAGAGCTCGTAGAGGGGACGGCTGCGACCGTCGCCCTCGGCATCGCGCATGGCTGTCAAATTATGCGCGTACATGATGTTCGCGCGATCAAACGGACCGCGCTTATGATGGATGCAATCCTGTATCGCAGCTAACTCTGCTGCTGAGTGCTTAATTCGTGGCGGAAACCGCGTGGCACAAGGATAGATTTTCATATTCGATATGCTGCATCGTTAGGAGAAGGATAAAAATGGATAATATGATGGTTAAAGG
>DATJKM010000276.1:0-30888 GCA_035491515.1 Candidatus Udaeobacter sp.
CCAATATGAAGATATGTACAAGGTAGCGGTATCAAGCGCTCAGCTTGATGTGCTGTTTACGATTGACATAAGCAACAAAAGCTATTCCTATTTATCTGCCTTTTACAACGAAGACGGAAAGCTAAAGCAGCCAACTCAAGGCGAGGTCCTCGCTCTTGCGGCAGTAAACCCGATTGTGACAAATGAAAACCGGACGTCCTTTGATTTGCTTGCGCTGCAGCGCATCATAGGCAGCACAAACGCTGATACATTAGGCTATGTCGAAAATCTTCTGACTTGGGACGGAAGCAAGTTTATTTCCTCCAGGCTTTCGGTTGCCATACCCGGAACGAAGCTCATT
The DNA here is from genome assembly GCA_035491515.1 of Candidatus Udaeobacter sp. Lineage (GTDB taxonomy): Bacteria > Bacillota > Bacilli > Paenibacillales > Paenibacillaceae > Pristimantibacillus. Next base: position 341 of record DATJKM010000276.1, read on the forward strand.
TCGCATTTCTAGCCGATTCTGGAATTGAAAATCTTTAAAGCTTGATCGCCCACTCCTTATTCTGCACTGCTGCATAAAATGCTCTAGCCCAAATAATAAGGAGTGATATTGCATGGCATTTATGCCCCCTTTTGGTCCACCGGGACCGTTCGGACCATTCGGACCACAGGGACCGCAAGGACCTCAAGGACCACAGGGACCACAGGGACCTCAAGGTCCTCAAGGAGGACCGCAGGGAATGATGGGACCGACAGCCCCTCCACCACAATTCATACCGCAGCAGCCCGCTGTTATGCCGTTTGCCGTTGATCCAGGAGCCATTTCCCGCTGTCTATTCCGCAACACTTATGTTTGGCTTTCGAATGGGCAAAACTTCTGGTTTTTCCCCGTATTTGTTGGACGCACGTCCATTGCAGGCTTTCGTTGGTTTGGAAGATCCTGGGGATATATCGGGATCGATTTGCGGCAAATCACCTCCTTCACCTGCTTCTAAATAATTTTATATTAAAAAAGCGGCTTCCCCTCATTGCTGAGGCGGAAGCCGCTTTAATTCGTGTTACTCGGTCTCTTTCATTTTATCAAGATTCGGTTGCGCGTTTGAAGAGAGCAGCTCCACATAGATTTATGTCCCTATCGCTCTGTTATCCCCTCTTTCGGAACGACAAGCCGTACTTTCGTTCCGCAGCCCGGCTCCGATATAAGCTCCAATTGCCCGCCGATACTGCGCGCTCTCTCCTCCATACTGAACAAGCCCACGCCCCGTCCGATGCGATCGGGGCTAAAGCCTTGGCCTCGGTCGGTTACGATAACCTCCACCTCGCCAATCCGTTCCTCCAGTGTAACTTCAGCCTCTGACACATCCGCATATTTGGCGATATTCGTTAACGCTTCTTGAATAACGCGATAAATCGCCGTTTCCTTCATAATGCCCAGCCTGCTCTTCAAATTGCATTCCAGCTTCAGCCGAATACCGAAATGACGCGAGTAATTATCCACATAAGTTCTTATCGCAGGCACGACGCCAAGATCATCGAGCACGGATGGCCGGAGCTCCCATGCGAGGCCGCGAATATCCGCCATCATGTCCGAAACCTCGCTGCGCAGGTTGCTCAGCTCCGCAATTCCGGCGTGATCGCCGATTAAGCGATCCAGCCGGATTAGCAACGAAAACAAGCTTTGGCCGATGCCGTCATGCAGCTCCCTCGAAATTCGTTTTCGCTCATCCTCTTGAATTTCGATCACCTTGACCATCATTTCCTTCAGCTCCTGCTCAGCCTGTTTCCTTTGCGTCACTTCGCTGCGGATGGCCAGATACTGATAAGGCTTTCCCTCCTCATCCAGAAAGGGCACGATCGTCGTGCTCACCCAATAGAAACTTCCGTCCTTGGCGCGGTTCTTTATTTCCCCCCGCCATATCTCGCCTGCGGAAATAACGCTCCATAGCTCACGGAAGAAATTACGGCCATGATGGCCGGAGTTAATAATCCGATGGTCCTTGCCGATCAGCTCGTCGCGGTCATACTTGGAAATCTCGCAAAACTTATCGTTTACGTATTCAATTCTGCCCTTTCTGTCCGTGACCGCTACAATCGCGGCTTCATCGAGCGCAAACTTCACATCTGCAAGCTGTTTAAGCGACTGATTCACCTGTGCCAGCATCGATTTATCATCGATTTCACCCTCCAGCACTGACAGAAGGTATTCCACGTCCGAACCGATCATTTGCCGGTATTTATCACCGCCGTAATTAATCAAAATGAAGCAGCCCCTTCTTTAGCGCGAACTTGATCAGCTCCGGCCGCGTTCTTAGCCCGAGCTTATCCATCAGATGGCTTTTGTGCGTTTCCACCGTCTTGACGCTTATAATCAGGTTTTCCGCAATTTCCTTGTTCGAGTAGCCCTTGGCGATCCAGCCCAATATCTCCTTCTCGCGCTCAGAAAGCGTCTCGTACGGTCCGCTTTCCTCCCCGCCCTGCTTCAGCTTTACGAGATATTCACTCATCAACCGTTTGGTAGCAGTCGGATAAAGATAGGCATTTCCTTGCGCTACCGACTGAATGGCCGATAACAGCTCATCGTGGGGCGCATTTTTCAAAATATAGCCGGAAGCCCCGATATGAATCGCCCGGAACAAATATTCATCATCGTCATGCATGGTCAATATAAGAACCGCTGTATCCGGCAGCAGCTTCTTAAGTTCCGCCGTTGCCGTCATTCCGTCCTTGCCATGCGGCATGCTCAGGTCCATTAAGACGACATCCGGCATAATCTGCTGCGCCATCCGGATCGCTTCGTCCCCTTCCGAGGCTTCGCCCACCACTTCAATATCGTGCTTCCCGTGCAGCAGCAGGGCCAAACCGGACCTGACCATCGCATGATCATCACAAATCATCAGCTTTATCATTTCCTTCTCCCTCCGCCGCTCGATATCAACCAGGTGTCATTTTCCTATTATTATAACTTACATGAACCTGTAAATTTCCATTTTAATCAAGATGATACCGCTAAAGCAGTATCGTCGCCAGCTCTTTCGTTAAGGAAAACGCCTTCTCAAGCTCATCTGCAGCGTAGCAGTCAGCAGATCGTCTTCCGATTAGCAGCACGCCGGCAATCCCGTTTGGCATAACTAAGGGCATACTCGCCGCGATTCGCAGCTGTTCCGTCAATAGAACAGGCTCTTCCATTTCGAACCGCTCCTTATCCGTCAGCGCTGCGCCCGTACTCGCAGTCCTGCCAGAGCGAATAGCGATTCCGGACAAACCCGCAGTCGGCTTCTGCTCAACCAGCAGCGTCCGCTCGCTCATGCTGCCGGCTGCATAGGACCAACACAGCTTGCGTTTGCCTGTATCGATCAAGCCGAGTGTAGCGAAATCGCTGCCCGTCTCCAATCTCAAACGCTCGATGCAGGCAGTGACATTCACTCCGATCGTCTTCATCCACGTTCCTCCTTCAGGGCATACAAGCAATCATTAATTTCCATTATAAAGCTCTGCTTCTGCTTTGTATGTCAGGGAATTCCCTGAATTATTGCAGTCAAAACAACAACAGCCCCTTGAACCTATGCATAGGGCGCATACGATCAGAGGGCTGCTAAAAGATGATATAAGCTGGCTGCATAATAAATGACAAAGAAAAAAGGAGCCCTTTGACAGGCTCCTCTTCCGACGGTGTTTGATCGTTTGAGTCTCTTGAAATCTAACACTTCACATTGTTAAGATTACTTGGGCACCGCTTTTTACTTTCCGGTTTAACGGATCGTTGTTAGCGTGTGTGTTCAGAGTAGCTCTGCGACACAACCCCTCGCTTTCATAATAGCTTAGTGATTAAATAAGTTCCTCCTGTAGTCCTAGCACCGAATGGTCCAATGGAACCACACCTCTCTTCACACCGTCAACACTATCTTGCACATATTTCGCGGTGCTTATACACCATCCTTAAAAAATTTTTTCCGGATGATTTACTCTTAGCACTCGCCCGCAGCAGCAGGCTTGCCTGCATCCGTAGCTGTACGGAACGAGCTGCCGCACCCGCATGTTGCGCTGGCATTAGGATTTTCGATGGTAAAGCCGCCGCCCATTGCAGATTCTTTAAAATCGATAACAAGTCCATGCAAATATTTGATGCTGTCTTCGTCTACGACAACCTTTAGGCCGTCCATGTCGAGCTCCTTGTCGCCTTCGTGCTGCTCATCATCAAAACCCATGCCGTAGGAGAAGCCGCTGCAGCCGCCTTCCTTGACGCCGATGCGCAGGAATAACCCAGGTCCGCCTTCTTCGGCGAGCATTTCTTTTATTTTGTCAGATGCTAAATCACTAATTGTGATCATGCTACATCCCTCCATTTATCCTTCTAATCGGTACTGCTGAAGTTCACTTACTTATTTGTAGTATACTCCAGTTTGTTCGCTTGCTCAAGAGAAGCATGCCTACAAGCTTTATTGCCAGTATATGGAATGCGCAACACTTTTCTTATTGCTCATGCTACGTGTGAGGTTTATAATAGTTACAGCTTCTTAATCGGAAAAAGAAAGTTATTTTTTTCACAAACAATTTATATCGAGGAGGCTCAGCCATGAACGTCGTAATACCGACAGAAGATACACATATGCAGCACATTATTGAAAAAGTGCGTCATGGACAACGTTTAACCCTTGAAGATGGCGTTTTCTTATATCAATCAGATGATCTGCTGACGATTGGGCAGCTGGCTAACGAAGTCGCCATGCGTAAAAATGGCAAAAAGGTTTATTTTATTGAGAATATGAGTCTTTACTTCACGAACGTGTGCGAAGCCCACTGCGCTTTCTGTAATTTCCGCAAGGACGAAGGCGATGAAGGCTCCTATACGCTAAGCGGTCAGCAAATGATCGAATATGTTGAGCAGCATTTCCATCCCGGCGTTCGCGAATTCCATATCGTTGGCGGGCATAATCCGAATGTCCCCTTTCAATATTATGTAGATTCGCTCAAAGCGCTGAAGGAGCGTTTTCCTGAGGTTACGCTAAAAGCCTATACCGCAGCAGAAATCGACTTTTTCTCGCGGATCAGCGGGCTGACTTACCGTGAAGTGCTTCAGGAGCTTATGAAGGCAGGCTTGGAGTCGCTGACTGGCGGCGGCGCCGAAATTTTATCCGATCATTACCGGAAAAAAATGCGCGTGGAAAAAGCCGATGTCACGCAATATTTGCAGGTTCACCGTACTGCTCATGAACTCGGCTTGCGGACGCATACGACAATGCTTTACGGTTCGATCGAAACGAAAGAAGACCGCATTCGCCACATGATGCATATTCGCGAGCTGCAGGATGAGACGAACGGCTTCCTTGTTTTTATTCCGCTATCGATGCAGCCCATCAATCCAAGAGCCGGCATTCGCCGCCGCAACTCTGCATTCGAGGACTTAAAGACGATTGCGATCAGCCGTTTGATGCTCGATAACTTCCCGCATATTAAAGCTTACTTTATTAACATTGGGGTACAGCTGACGCAAGTCGCTTTGACGATGGGAGCGTCGGATGCGCACGGAACGATCGTCAAGGAAAAAATCAGTCATGCTGCCGGAGCCCTAACACCGGAAGGCATTACGCGCGAGGACCTGATTTGGCTTATTAAAGGCGCAGGCCGAATTCCGGTTGAACGCGATACTTTTTACAATGAAATCAAAGTTTACGAATGAGTAATCAGCAGCTCGAAAGCACAAAATAGATATAACTTAAAATGGCGTGGAGTGGAAACCAGATGAGAAAACTTATTATTTTGGGTGGAGGCTATGGCGGTCTTGCCATTGCAAACGAATTATTAGAGAAACAATTGCCAATCGATGTCTCCATCGTATTAATTGACCGGATGCCGTTTCAAGGCTTGAAGACGGAATATTACGCGCTTGCCGCCGGCACGGTTTCAGATTTAGAGCTGCGTGTCAAATTTCCGGTTGATCCGAGAATTTCTTTGACATACGGCGAGGTTTTGGAAGTGGATATGGAGATGAAGCTCGTCCATCTCGAAGGCCAGGAGCCGATCGAATACGAATGGCTCGTTATCGGTCTTGGCTGCACGGATAAATACCATGGGATCGAGGGTGCTGAGCAGTACTCTACAAGCATTCAAACGTTCTCGGCCGCAAGACGTACCTATGCGCAGCTGAATGACGTTAAGCCTTATGGTCAAGTAACGATCGTAGGCGGAGGGCTAAGCGGTGTCGAGGTTGCAGCCGAGCTGCGTGAAAGCCGTCCGGATTTGAATATTCGAATATTGGATCGCGGACCGAGCGTGCTCTCTGCTTTCCCAGGCAAGCTTCAAGCATTTGTTGCAGAATGGTTCGAGGAGCATCAGGTTGAAATGCGGGGTCATGTCGGTTTAACAAAAGTAGAGGGCGGCATTTTGCATGATTGCAATAGTTCGGCGCCTATCTATACGGATGTAACCGTATGGACGGCAGGCATTCAGCCTGTACCGCTCGTGCAGCGCATGAATTTGCCTAAGGACAATCAGGGCAGATTGGTTATAAATGAATACCATCAGCTGCCTGATTATACCGAAGTGTTTGTCGTTGGTGACTGCGCAGCGCTGCCGCTCTCGCCGAGCGGTCAAGCTGCAGGCGCCCAAGGCAAACAAATTGCCGAGGTGCTTCAAGCTATCTGGCATGATAAAACACCGAAAGTCGGCAAGCTTAAGCTTAAGGGCGTACTCGGCTCACTCGGCAAAAAAAGCGGCTTCGGATTAATGGGCGGCACGCCCATTATGGGACGTGTACCGCGCCTCGTAAAAAGCGGCGTGCTCTGGCGCTCTAAGCGCCATCTTGGTTAGCACAATGCCTACAGATCGTCCAGCAGCTTATCCAGCGCTTCTTTATCCGCTTGCTGCTGTTCGATCGCTTTTAAAATATTGCCATGCAGCTCGTCTGCCGATTCAGCAGATACGATAGCTCCATCCACTAAGGCGAATGGATTCAAATAACATTCGCCGCAATTGCCTAAGCAGCCATATTCGGCTACTTCGTATGCATCATTTTGCTCGAATAATTTCATTACCCGGTCAGTGCCGTGATGCATATTGCTGGCACAAAACTCGATCATTGGTTTAAACACGTTGCTTCACCTAACTTTACTCAGTTACTATCCATTTTCAATTGCTTCACTTTGTACTATAATAGGATAGAAAGGAGATGATTGCAATGAGTGAACAAGCACAAGATACTATGTACGATGAAGTGTTGGACGTACTCGATAAGCTTCGTCCGTTTTTGCAGCGCGATGGCGGCGACGTTGAGTTGGTTGATGTTGAGGGCGGAATCATCAAGCTTCGCCTAATGGGTGCATGCGGAAGCTGCCCGAGCTCGACAATCACGCTTAAAGCGGGTATCGAACGCGCTCTTCTTGAAGAAGTTGAAGGTGTAGTCGAAGTCGTTCAAGTATTCTAAAAAATATATGAACGAACCAATATCACCTTTACGTTAGAATGACAAAAAGTCTTATCGAAGGCAAGGAGCTAAGCTCCCTGCTGCTCGATAAGACTCTTTTTTTGGGCGTATTTGCAGTTAGAACATTCCCTTAATATTGGCCACAATCGGATCGAAGCCGCCCGTAACGTCGATCACGTTGCCGGTCAAGAAGTTCGACTTCATGTCGCAGAGAAAAAGCACCACGCGCGCCACGTCCTCGCCCGCGCCCGGACGGCCGATTGGCGATTCATTATCATACTCTTCTTCTACCTCTGCAATCGACTTCTCCTTGTTCATGCCGCGAATATCGCCAGGACCGATTAAGTTGACCGTAATACCGTGCGGAGCCTCTTCAACGGCTAATGACTTCGTGAATGACACAAGCCCTGTCTTCGCTGCAGCATATACCGCCCGATGCGGCCATGCTCTAGCTTCTCCCGCGTGGCCGAAGCCGAAATGGACAATACGTCCCCATTTCCGCTCACGCATGCCCGGCAGCAGTCGATGATCCAGCAGCATAACGCCTAACAAATTGCCATGCAGCAGCCTAATGATCGTCTCTTCATCATATTCACTGAATAGCCGGCGCTTGCGGACGAATGGTCCCGCATTATTGACAAGAATATCAACGCCTCCAGCCCATCGCTCCGCTTCGTCAGCAAGCTTGGCCGCGCCTTCGGTCGTTGCGACATCGGCCTGCACCGTAATCGCCTTCACACCAAGCTGCTCGATCTGTGCCTTTACCTGATGCGCTTCAAACTCGCTCTCGTAGTAATTAATAACAACATTGCAGCCTTGCTCAGCGAGCTGAAGCGCCGTTCGTTTACCGAGTCCCTTCGCGCTGCCTGTTACTAACGCTGTTTTGCCCTTGAGCCCCACAAGTTTTCCCCCCTCGGGATTATGGTTGCTTGTTTCGCATTAATCCGCATGCGTATTGAAACGTGAACAGAAGCGATTCCATCGCAAGATACAAGCCCTGCGTCAAATCAGCCGATTGTTCCGCAATATTTTCCAATCGGACCTCTTCACCGTACATGCGGTTGCTTTGAATTAAATCATCCTGCATTTCCGAGTTCATGTAATGAATTTCCGTATTTCTTCGTTTGCGGAGTCTGTTGAGCGGCTCCTTATACTTCTCCTTCGCATGGTTCAGTTTCCACATCAGCACAGTATGAGCCTGCTTGTCCCGCATATTGCGCAAAACGGTAAAATAGGAGAAATGGGGCTTAATCCGCTCCGTTCTCATATCAAGAAGCTCATTTAGCAGCGTGCCAAGCTTATCCAGCAGGGAGAAGACCCGGATAAAGGCATTCTTATCGAAGTAGGTATACCGATTATAATGGATTCGTTCCTCATCTGTCATTTGCTTAACCGAGGAAGAACTAATTTTGTGTTGAAAATGCAGCGCGACGTAGTGGCTTTGTTCAAGCTCATCGAGCGATGAGCGAAGGCCCAGCGTCCATATTTCATATTTACGAAGCTTTTGAACGTTATCTTCGCCTGCCGCCATTTTTTTGTTCAGAATGGCAACGAACTGATCCATTAAACGGAACGTTTCTGCAAGGATTCCTTCTGCTTCTCTTTGAGGCTCATCAAACAGGAAACGCAGCATAATCGAACAGCTCCTTCCAAAAAAAAGAATAACGATATTTATTACAGTTCAACAACATTACAGCTTGTACTCGCTCCAGCGTTTATCAACGAGTCTCACGATATCCTCGCGCGGGAACAATTCATCCGGATAACCAGGCTTCATTCTGGCGTCTATGACGATAGGAAGCTTATAGCCAAAGTGATGGCGGCGAATATCGGAATTCGCATAAATATCGTCTGCCGGATTAAATCTTGTAAATACCGTCCATAAAAATGGCGTTTGCGCTGCCGCGATCTCCGCATCGTCCGCAAGAATAACGAGCGGCCATTCCGTTCCCTTCTCCGTGAGGCGCTCAAGCAGCCGCTGCGCCAGCTTAGGCTCTTCAACATAGGATGCGCCTGATACGACCAAACAACCTCGGCAATAAGGCTTTGCAGCCGTTATTTCATCGATTGCCCCTTCGGTATACGAGCCGGGTAACTCGCGGACCGGTTCTCCAACCCCAAGCATAACACCTTTGCTGCCATGGTTTAGCTTACCGCCCGTGTAATCGAGCGTATCATGGGACGTATTATCGAAGATGAACAGATCCGTTTCCGGACGGAAACGCTCAAGTACCGTTTCAAGCAGCGCCTGGAAGTTTTCGAGCCGGACAGACTGATTCGTAACGATAAGGAATTTGGTTAACGTTAACTGGCCCTCGCCCAATATGCGGAAGGCAGATGTCAGCGCTTCCCGTGAATAGCTTTCCCTTACGACAGCAGCAGCAAGCGCATGGAAGCCAGTCTCAGCGTAAGTCCATAAATCCTTAACCCCCGGCATAGCCATCGGGAACGCCGGCGAAAGCAGCTTTTGCAGAAACTCACCCATATAATAATCCTCTTGACGAGGCTTGCCGACTACGGTAGCCGGGTATATGGCATCCTTGCGATGCCACATATGACTGACATTGAATACTGGGAAATCATGCATAAGCGAGTAATAGCCGTAATGATCGCCGAATGGACCCTCCGGCCTTTTGATATGCGGCGGCACATGGCCGCTAAGGACGAATTCCGCTTCCGACGGAATGCGATGCGAGCCGTTCGGATCCTTAACTACGGTAAGCTTGCCGCCGATAATAAGCGATGCAAGCAGCAGCTCCGGCAAATGCTCCGGCACAGGGGCAATCGCCGATGCAATGAGAGCCGGAGGCCCGCCGAGAAAAACCGATACAGGCAGCGCTTCATTCCTCTTCTCCGCTTCATGGTAATGGAAGCCGCCGCCTTTATGTATTTGCCAGTGCATGCCCGTCGTACAATCATCAAAGATTTGCATGCGGTACATGCCTAGATTATGCTGCTTCCGGTGCTCAGGGTGCTCCGTATAAACGAGCGGAAGCGTGATGAACGGACCGCCGTCATCCTGCCAGCTCGTAATCGCAGGCAAACCTGCAAGCGGATTTTCTCGTTTGCAGGCCTGAAGAATAGGCGCACCGCTGGAAGGCACTTCTTTCATTCCTACCTTCAGCATGTCCCATATTAAGTTTTTCTCGCCCCAAATCGCCTTAGGCGTTGGCGGCAGAACGCGGTCCATCGCTCCAATGATTTGCTTCATTAGCGCCTCGGGACGCGGACCGAATGCAAGATCGACTCTGCGGCTTGTCCCGAACAGGTTCGTTACGATCGGGAAAGGACTCCCCTTCACGTTCGTAAATAACAAAGCGGGTCCTCCTGCATCGATTACCCGCCGATGAATTTCTGCTACCTCAAGATTAGGATCTACAGGAGCATCTATAATAGCCAAATCATTTTCACGCTTCAGTACGTCCAAAAATTCACGCAAGTTATTAAAACTCACTATCCTTCACGCCCTTCTCTTAATCGCCACGAACGAACTAAAATATCCATTAATAATCCGAACAAGCCGGTAACAATCAAATTATGCAATAAGTTGGTGAACAAAAACCAATCCGGATTTGTTATCGTTAATGTAAGCAGCGCTCCGCTGAATACTTGAGCAATGACAAGTCCAAGCGTCCATGCTGCCGGCTTCGTTAAACCCCATGCGCCGTAGCTGACTTTGCGAATGTGAATGAACAAGCCTGCTAGGCTGACAGCTAACAGCAATGCAGCCACCCGGTGTATAAATACGGCTCCTGTCGCACCATTAATCTCCGGTACGATCTCTCCGTTGCAAAGCGGCCAGCCCACGCAGCCTCCGCCCGACTCGGTATGCCGGATGAATGCGCCCAAATAGACAACAACATAACAATAAACAGATGTTAGAAGCACGCGGGGAAAGATGGAACGCGGTACTTGAAACACCGTCTGCTGTCCATTTTTAGCGCGGAACGTCCAGATTACCAGCAGCAGTGTAGATGCGAACGCGATTAACGAAATTCCGAAATGAATCGCCATAATAGGCGGTGATTGAGGCCACATAACGGCTGCTGCTCCCATTAGCGCTTGGATGACTGTGAACAGCAATGCTCCTCCGGCATAGAACAAAGGCTCCTTAAATCCCTTCTTGTCTTTCCTAAACTTCAAAATCATAATTATACAAACAGCCAGAACAAGCAGACCTTCGGCACCCGTTACAAGCCGATGTGAATATTCAATCAAGGATTCGATCGTATAAGCAGGTACTAATTTCCCATTACACAACGGCCAATCATCACCGCAGCCGCGGCCTGAATCTGTATTCGTGACTAGTGCCCCGCCGAGCAGTACAAGAAGCATTCCGATGCACGAAGCGATAGCTAACGCGCGAAAACGCCCGGTTACCATAATAAAATCACCTTATTTCGTGTTTTAATAACAGTTCAATTATAGCCATAAAATAAGGCAAAAGCCATGTTGAAAATGTGACACTTCCGCGTAGAGCGCGTTAATAAAAAGGAAAGCCCGCGCTAAGGGGGAACCTTCCCCTTAGCGCGGACTATCGGTTACTTATGACTCAGCGCATCGCTGACTTGTATGGCCCGGTTTACGAATTCCTCGATTTCCTCGCGTGTCTTGCGCAGCTTGCTCACGAAGCGGACAAGCTCCTGACTGCCGCGGAAAGCGATAAAGCTCGGAATTCCTAATATGATCAGCTCGGAGCATAGGTCAGGAAGATCATCGCGGTCAATCTCTACAAAATTGACCTTGCCTTCGTACTGACGCTCCAAATCCGGCATAAACGGGTTAATAAAGTGACAATCCTTGCACCAGGTTGTTTTGAATACGGCAATGGTAAGCCCTTCGCTTGCAACCGCCTCGCGAAACTCCGCGTCCGTCGTCAATTTTCTCATGTTGCACCCCTAAACATATCGTATTAAAGTTTATAACGATTTCTAAGCCTCTGCTTAGACTTCCCGATCAAACGTAAATATTTTCAAATCATCGCTAAGTTTCTCCCAGCCAATCTTTGCTTTTAATGCCGAAGCAAAATTGCGTGCAGGAACATAGGTTACCCCGTCAATGACGGTTACAGGGAATGACCATTTTACTTTTTTGCCATTAACGAATGCGATATCGCTGCCAAGCTTTACTGTAATTGTCGTTTTCGTCGCATCGTCGAACACCTTTAAGCTTTTTGTTTTCTTATCGTATGTGAGCACGCCGCCAAGCTGTTCAATCGTATCGCGCAGCGGAATGATCGTTATGCCGCCTGCAGTCACAATTACCGGATTATACGACTCGTTAGAATACCAAGTAATATTTTGTTTGCCAATATGCAGCTTATTTTTCAACAGATCGTAGATCGTTGATTTCTCATCAAACTGCTTCAATACTTGGTAGCCTTGCATGCCAAACAATTTTTCGGCAGGGATATCCGATTTGGATGCGACCGGCGCTTCCGCCTTTACGTCGCCGTTAACATTCCAAGACTCGCTCTCTACTTTGATCGTCAGTCCTTTAATCGGCAGTAAGCTAAACTCCTGAACTTCAGTCGGCACGTAAGAAAGCTCATAAGCTTGCTTGCGGATATCAAGCTTGTTGTCCACATAAACATCGGCTTTAATCGTTAGATCCTTGCTGAATACTTGATCCAGCGTTTCTTTATCCTCTTCCTCAAGCCGCTTCAGCTCTCCTTGCAACTCGGTCAGAAGCAGTGCAATAGCATCCGTCGCTTCCTTCAGCACTGCCTCAGAATCAGGAGCGTCAAGTCCGCCTTCCTCTAAAGGATTAACCGTGCCGAATGCTGCCCATAAGTCAGGGTTGCTTTTAAGAATCTCGAACACGCCTGCTACCATTTTGTCCAAGCCTGCACGGTCAGCGATCAGCGCATCGACATATTTTTTCACCCATGCCCAAATTTCGGTGCCATTCAGGTCGATATGTACTTGCATCAAGGAAGTTGCGGAGCCGTTTATCGCTTCATTGACTGATTTCACCTGAATGCGATCCGGATTCGGCAGGTTATGAATGACGTACGTGCCGATTGTATCGACCATTTCATGGCCCAGCGCCGTTAGAGCTTCTTCATCCATTGCCGGCGCTTCTGTTGATGCGGCTTGAATAGGCATTCCCGTCAGTCCAAGCAAGCTATTGCTTGTCAGATCAAGCACGAACGGGTGCTTCGCGCCTTCAAGCTCCATTATCGCAAGCGTATCGTTCATTTTGAGCGAAAACTTAATGCTTGTAGTATCTCCCAAAATCAAGCTGCCGTCAAAGGAAACATGCGAGCTATCCTGCATCTTCACGTTATCAAACTGCAGTTTTAAGTTTGATACCAGCTTCATAAGCGCGAGATCCTCTTTGGAGAGGCCATCGTATGCCGCTTCATCCAGCAAAAGCTTAAGCTCTACCGATTGTTTGCTTTCACTCGATTCTACCTTAAGAGAGTTTTTTAATACCGTATTGAAATCAAGGTTAGAAATCGACTGACAGCCTGCTACAAAAACGAGAGTAAACACTAGTAAAAGTACTATCAATTTGCTTGGTCTTGCGAAAAATCTTCTCATTCAAAGGTCTCCTTTTATAAAGTAGTATAGTAGGCCAACTTAACTGGCAAACTCTACTTATTGTACAGGAGACTATCTATATTGTAAATGTATGGAAAGAAATAGTTTTGTAGAATCAGGACTAGATAATCATGTCATTGTTCATTCAATACTGTTGATGTAATACGAAAGGACGCATCCGTTTTACGGGATGCGTCCTGTTTCTTTATATTCAAACGATTAAACCGCTTTTCTATAAAACGGCTTTAAAACCAGATTCAGCACCTTGCGCAGCGGTCCAGGGAACGAACGCACATCCTCAGGCGTTATGACACGAAGCGCTGCCAGTAAAACGAGATAAAGTCCTCCTACTATGGCTGAAGTAACCGCGGCAGCCAATAAATAGGACAGCTTGTCAGCCCATGCTTCCGTCAATGCAAGCATTCCATACTCGGCGCCCCAGCCAGCCAGAGCAGGTACAGCGACCGCTGCCATATAGGCCAACCACTTGCCGCCGAGTATATTTAGATTAACTTCTTTATTGATTGTTCTTACATTCAGCATCGTAATAACGATAAAGCATATCGATGATCCAATGATAAGTCCGTATACGCCAAGCACAGGCGCGAGCGCAAGACTGAACACAACTTTAAGGCCAAGCCCGATAAACGTATGGTACATCGGCACCTTTGGCTTGTTTAGCCCGTACAATATCGAATTCGAAATCATCATCGTAATTTGAAAAATTGCGCCAGCCGTAAGCAACGCGACGGTATCGCTGCCGCTTGGGCTCGTAAATAAAAGGCCTGTTACCGAATAGGAAGCAACTGTAAGCAGCAGTGCAACCGGTACGCCTGTAAAGCAAACAATTCGCATCACAAGCGAGGATTGCCGTTGTACTTCTGTCATATTCTTCAAGGAATAAGCCGAAGAAATGACCGGTATAATCGATGCTCCGAGCGCGATAGCGAGAATCGGCGGGATGCCGGCAATGCCCATCGCTTTGGTTGTGTATTCAGCCAATACTTTAGTTGCCGTTTCATGGCTGTAAAAAGCAGCTGTCAGCCTCATAAAAAACGACTGATCGAAAAAATAAACAAACTGCACGGTCATTGCCGTTACGACAGCCGCAATGGAGGTTCTGAATATTTCCCGGTAAATAGTCCTAAATGGCAGGTTTGAGCTTGCCTTAACGGCATTTTCTCTGTCAGCTGCCAAAGCTTCTGTACGATCCTGCTTTTTCAGCTTTCGCGCAAACCACATCATGACGGAAAATGCGCCGATGCTTCCGAGTACAGAACCGAAAGCAATTGCCGCAGCGCCGTACTTATCTCCCCAGCCTAAGCCGAGCACGATAAGCGCCAGTCCGATACCGCCGATGAGACGCAATATTTGTTCCATAATTTGCGATATGCCGCCGGCTGACATAATTTGTCTGCCTTGAAAATAACCGCGCATCATCGCTATTATCGGGAACAACAGCAGCGAGGGAGCTATAGCCTGCAGAGATAAAACAGAATCCGGCACCTTCGAAATGCGTGCATAAGTAGGTGCAAGAACAAACATCGCAAAAGTCAGCAAAAGTCCAGTCACTGCTCCGAACATCAACGCCGCTTGATAGATCCGCTTGGCCTCTTCAGGTCTGCCAAGCGCATAACGCTGCGATATCATTTTGCTAATAGAAAGCGGAATACCGCCCGTTGCGATCGTAAGAAGCAGCAAGTAAATGGTGTTAGCAGAGTTAACAGATGCCTGCCCTGCCGGCCCCAGCATATAGTCGAGCGGAATACGCTGGAACAGCCCAAGAAAGCGAACGACCAGGGCAGCGGCTGTCAGTATAAGCGTGCCCTTAATTAATGAGTCTTTTTTCAACATAATGGTATGTCCAAGTCTCCCTATCCTTTATTGCCGATTGGCTCCAGCGGCTGGTGGTTGCCGCGAACCGGCACTGCTGCGTTCGATGGCGCTGCCCAGCGGACGCCGTTCTGAATGACCTGCAGCACCTGCGGGTTATAGTAAGTCGGGTATGTCTCATGTCCCGGACGGAAATAAAAGATTTTGCCTTGGCCGCGATTAAACGTGCATCCGCTGCGGAACACTTCTCCGCCTTCGAACCAGCTCACGAATATTAGCTCGTCCGGCGCCGGGATATCGAAGTGCTCGCCGTACATTTCCTCATGCTCCAGCGTAATGTATTCCGGCAAGCCCGCCGCAATCGGATGCGCCGGGTTAACGACCCACAGCCGTTCCTTCTCGCCTGCTTCGCGCCACTTCAAATCGCAGCCCGTACCCATCAGCTTTTTGAATATTTTCGAGAAATGACCGGAATGAAGAACGATCAGGCCCATGCCCTCCATTACGCGCTGGTGCACGCGTTCAACGATGGCATCATCAACCCGGTCATGCCCCATATGCCCCCACCAAATCAGAACGTCCGTATTCGCAAGACGCTCGGCCGTAAGTCCATGCTCCGGCTCCTCAAGCGTCGCCGTTGCGACTTCGATATCACCGCCGGCAATTCCTTTCGCTAAAGCTTGATGGATGCCGTCCGGATATACGTTCTTTACTTCCTCATGGATTTTCTCATGTAAAAACTCATTCCATACCGTCACTTTAATCACCGGTTTTCCACCTCTTCATTTCGATATTTAGAATACAAGCCATAACACAAACAATACAATCATCGCCAACTGCAAAATAAATTTCACAACAACGCTGGTGAATAGTCCTACGACCGATCCAAGACCGACCTTCAGAGACTTCTCAAAGCTCGTACCAATAATCATCTCACCGATCACAGCTCCGGCAAAGGGGCCAATAATAAGACCAAGCGCAGGAATGACGAAGGGACCAAATATGAGTCCTATCGTACTGCCGATAATCGAGGCTCGCGAACCGCCGAATCGCTTGACGCCCCAAGCGCTGACGGCATAATCGGCAATAAACAGCACGATAACGATAAGGGTCTGGATCAGCCAAAACAAAACGCCAAACTCGCTAAATGAGAAAAATAATCCATAAACAAAAAATGCTCCATAAATGGCGAGCGCTCCGGGCAGGATCGGGTAAACAGCCCCGGCCATCCCCACAACGAATAACAAAATAACTAATGTCCAGCCCAAAATGTCCATACGTTCCTCATCCTTTCAAAACGTATCGTTTGATTACCTCTGCAACCCCATGCTCATTATTCGTAGAGGTGATGAAATCTGCAGCTTCCTTAACCGTTTCCTGCGCATTGCCCATGGCCACGCCTAGACCTGCTTCGCGAATGGCAGCAATATCGTTCAAGCTGTCGCCTACTGCAACGACTTGCGACATGTCTATATTAAGCAGTCCGCACAGCTCTTGTAACGCGCTTGCCTTCGACACGCCAAGCGGATTAAGCTCCAAATTCCACGGCGATGAATTCGTAATTTCAAGCGCTCCCCAGCTTTGCACTTCCGCGAGCAGCTTCTCTCTAATACTGTCATCCTCCGTGTAATAGCCAAATTTCAGCCAATGATGCGCATCATAATCGTCAGCGGGGTTAATCCACTTTTCCTTATTGAAAATATCAGAGGCCGTATAAGCCCAGAACCACGGCTCACCGTGTTCGAGAGCGAGCTCATGCAGCCTTTGCACGTAAACGGGACTTAGATGTGTGCGCTTATGCAGCACATGCGGGCGATGCCATATTTCGCTGCCGTTTACCGTTATCATAGGCGTCTCCAGCTTCAGCTGCTCCGCGAAGGGCAGAGCGCTGCGAAAGCCCCGTCCGGTGGAGAAGCTGACTATGACGCCTGCATCCAGCGCTTTTTGAATCCACTCGGCATTTTCCGCACTAATTTCACTTTGCTCATTCAGCAGCGTCCCGTCCATGTCGAGCGCAACCAGTTTATAATCTCCCATTATTGTGCCTCCTCGTAATGCCGTCTCTTTGCGACCTAGCTAGTAAATTATTTTAGCACATTTACGACAGATTCCAAACGATAGACGCTTTACAAACTGAAACGGCCTACTTGAATTAAAAAAGAGCAGCCCCCGCCTAAACGCGAAAGCATGCTCCACAGCTTATACATTTGATTACTGTGCCGTAGTCGTATTCACCTCGGCAGCAGGCGCCTCTTCCGGTGCTGCCGGATCTTCCTTGAGGAGCATCTCTTGTCCTTGTACCTGTAAAATTTCAAGTGCCTCATTAAGCGCCTGCTTGTCCTCCTGCACCTTCTGAAGCTCCTGCTGGGCAGCGGCTCTAAATTGATCCCAAAAGTTCCGAGGCAGCTTCTCAAAATCTTTATAGCTATTAAATGTGCTTGGCTTCAAATTATAAAATGCCGCATAATTGTGTCCTTCCACATCCGTTATGTATTTGGTGCGAACTGACATGCCGTTATAATTAAACGACTTCGACTTCACCCTCGCGAACTCATCGCTAGTGATATACCGCAGAAATTCCCACGCTGCTTCCTTGTTAGGAGAATCAGCACTAATGGCAAACAAATTATGGAATGCCACCATATTCGTTTGATCCGGATTTTGCTGTCCGACCGGCACCGTAACGAGATCCCAGTTTTTCACAATCTTATCCTTAACCTGTTCGTTGCTGCTCGCTTGTTTAAACTGGTTAATATAATTGCTGTCTCCGATTGCCATCGCCAGACGGCCGGATATGAAAGGATCCCTTAACAAATAATTCTCATACGATTGCGCCATATCTGATTCTTGATTATTCATGTTTTCGAAATAGAGCGCGTCCGATCCAATCGCATCAAGCGCAGTCTGAAAAATATTTTTCCAAGAATCCGTATTGATCGTCATCTGCTTTTGCGAAGCATTCACATAGTTGATGCCTTCGGAAGAAGCAAGCATGTTCGCCACTTCGAACAGATCCTCGCTATAGCCCATTTTCAAACCATATATCCGGTCCTTGGCGTCTCCATCAGTCGGAAAGCGGCGGGCCATCTGTAGAACCTCATTCCAGCTCATCCGGTCGGTCGGATATTCGATTTGGTATTTATCGAATAAGTCCTTGTTGTAGAATAGAACCTGGCTATAAAAATTCGGGGTCAAAGCGAACAGCTTGCCGCCGCCCAGCTCTCTCAAATAATCAAGCATGCCGGGAATAAGCCCCTCGGAGTCATACTTTTCCTTCTCCATAACGGCATCAAGATCATAAAGCTTGCCGTCCTGTGCCATCTTTTTGTATTGCTCTGGGCTTAGCAAAACGATATCGGGCTTCTTTTCTTCAACAAACTTATACATTTCAGCGTCATAGTCCTTGGATTCCCCTGTATACATGACTTGATTGGACACGATTTCAATTTCAACATTTGGATATAAGGCCGAGAACACCATGCCATATTCTTGGAAGAAAGAACCCTCATCATAATACATGACTTTCAGCGTCGATTTCTTGTCTTTATCCAGTCCTTTGTTAGTTCCTCCAAAGCTGCAGCCCGACAAAATAATTGCGATAATTACAAACGGTATGACGAATTTTGACCATGCTTTCATCTGTAACTTCCTCTCTCCTTTATACTCCTCCTAATAAGTTCCAAATATTGTACGATTGTAACTGGATAAAAGTTGCAGTTTTAGATCTTAATTTGAAATATGTGAACAAATTAGCAGTCAACAGAAATAGGACGGAGCAGATGTAGCGCCTGCTCCGTCCTATTTTCCGTTGACTGCCTAGTAAGCTTATTTCTTATACAAAATATGATTATGCGAGCTTTCTTATCCGAAGCTTTTTGATAATAACACCGTTCGACGGCGAGAATAAAAAAGCGATAACGAACAATAACGACGCTGCGCAAACCATGCAGCCTGCAATTGAGGCATCAAGCATGACGGCTGTTCCGTAACCGATGAACGTGCTCGCTATACCGACTGCAACACTCAGAGCGATCATGAGGCCAAGCCTGTCAGTCAGTAAATAAGCGGTGGATGCCGGAATAATCAGCAGGCCTACGACTAGAATTGCTCCCACACTCTCAAAGGAACTGACCGTAGCCATAGAGACGAGGCCCATCAGTAAGTAATGAAAGAGCGCTACAGGAATGCCGATTGCCGCCGCAAGCGCCGGATCAAACGCGCATAGCTTGAATTGCTTGTAAAACAAGCTGATCACTGCCGCAATAATGAAGAGCGTTACGCCAAGCAGCCATACCGCCTTCGGTCCCAGGTTTATTCCGCCCAGCTCGAATATATTCCAATGCACATATGCAATTTCACCATACAAAATCGCATCCTGATCCAAATGCACCTGACGCGCGTATAAGCTGACGAGTACGACCCCGATCGCGAACAAAGCGGTGAATACAACTCCGATTGAAGCATCCGATTGAATGCCGCTTTGCTGAAACATTTGAATCAGGAACGTCGTCAGCAAACCGAATACTAGTGCCGCGAACATCATAAGCAGTGAATCGCGCGAGCCGCTGAGCAGAAACGCAATAACGATTCCCGGCATGACGGAGTGGCTAATCGCATCGCCTATCATCGCCATTTTGCGAAGCACCAGAAATACGCCGAGAACTCCGCAGCAGCTTGCTACAAGCACTCCCGTAAGTAAAATCCAAAAGTCGCTCATATAGCCGCCTCCTTCTTCACGCTGCCCTCAATATGCTGCTCGTTGTCCCGGTAAAAGCTCTGCTTCACTCTCTGGCGCAGCAGCCTCTTGGCGACCAATCCGCGCTGCGGTCCGAATAACACCGATATACAGAAGAGCAGCGTTGCAGCCAGTACCGTTACCGGGCCTGTTGGCAAATTGGACACGGACGCGCTTATCCAAGTACCAACCGCACCGCTAGTAGCGCCGAACAAGCCTGATAATATAACCATTAATCCAAGTCGGTCCGTCCAGTATCTGGCCGATACGGCTGGCGTGATCAGCAGAGCTGCTACCAGCACGACCCCAACGGCTTGTATGCCGGCTACGACAGCCACGACGATTAGAAACATAAGCAATTGCTCGAGAAAAGCTACCGGATAACCGATGCCTCTTGCAAAGCCGGGATCGAAGGAAATGATCTTGAATTGTTTAAACAGCAAGGTGCATACTGTTATGAGCGAAACGCAGACGATCGTCATCGTAATAACGTCCGAAGCGATCATCGAAGCCGCCTGCCCGAACAAAAACTTATCCAAGCCCGCTTGATTGCCGTAATCGCCATGCTGAATTAACGTAAGGAGCACGATTCCGAGACCAAAAAATCCCGACAGCACAATGCCCATAGCCGCATCCTGTTTCAGCCTGGAGTTTCGGGTAATATATCCAATGCCGAATGTAGCGATAATGCCTGCCGCACCCGCACCAAGTAGAAAAATTCCGATTGATTTAACTCCCGTTAGCATGAAAGCGATACATATACCCGGCAGTGCCGCATGAGCCAGCGTATCTCCCATCAAGCTTTGTTTTCTCAAATAAGAGAAGCATCCAATAACGCCGCTGCTTAAACCAAGCAGCGTACAGCCGAGAAAAATCCACTGCATGTTCGGATCAGCCAGCATTGACCATATCGTTTCCATCAATCACTCACCCTTTCCGCCAACAATGGACGGAGGCGTATGGCTGCGATCAAGGAAGGCGAGTCTGCCGCCGTAAGTACGCTGCAGCTGCTCCTGCGTAAAGGTTTGCGCCGTAGGTCCAAACGCCTGCAGCTCTACATTAAGCAGCAGGACCGAATCGAAATAATCCTGTACCGTCGCCAGATCATGATGGACGACAATAACCGTTTTCCCCTGCAGCTTCAGCTCCTGCAGCAGCGTAATAATCGCCTTCTCCGTCGCGGCGTCAACGCCTGCGAACGGCTCATCCATAAAGTACAGCTTAGCGTCCTGCGCCAGCGCGCGGGCTAGAAACACGCGCTGCTGCTGTCCGCCCGACAGCTGGCTTATTTGCCTGCCCGCGAAATCGGCCATCCCGACCTTGTTCAGGCATTCCAGCGCTAAAGCCTTGTCCTTGGCGCTTGGACGCCGGAACCAGCCCAAATGACCATAACGTCCCATGAGTACAACATCGAGGGCATTCGTCGGAAAATCCCAATCGACCGATTCGCGCTGCGGGACGTAGCCGATCATTTTGCGCTGCTGCTTATACGGCTTCCCGTACACCAGCACTTCTCCGCCAATGCTCGGGATAAGTCCAAGCGCCGCCTTCATCATCGTCGATTTCCCGGCGCCATTCGGGCCGATTACGCCGACCAGCTCCCCTTCGGTTACTTCAAAGGATACGTTTCTCAGCACTGGTTTCTTCTGATACGCCACGCTTAATCCCTTAATGGAAAGCGGAGCTATCGTCTTCGTATACTGCTTCGCTGCTGTATGAGTTTGGCTCATGTTCATCACTCGCTTTCATTGCTTCTTCTGTCCTATTTCAAAGCTGCGACAATCGTATCTACGTTATGCTTCACCATTCCGATATAAGTTCCTTCCACTGTTCCCGCATCTCCCATCGCATCAGAGAACAGCTCACCGCCAATTTTCACCTCATGGCCCAATTGACGCGCGCCTTCAATGACCGACTCGATTGATTTTTTCGGAACGCTGGATTCGATAAAGACCGCTTTAATTTTTTTCTCGACTAAGTAATCGCGAAGCTTGCTGACATCCTTCGAGCCGTACTCGGACATCGTATTCATTCCTTGCAGGCCCGTGACAGTTAACCCGTATGCTTCGCCAAAATATCCAAAAGCATCATGCGCCGTTACTAGAATACGGCTTGCCTCAGGGATTAAAGCAATTTGCTCCTTGGCGTAGGCATCAAGCTTCTCGAGCTCTTTCACATACGCTGCAGCATGCTCTTTGTAATAATCAGCGTGCGAGGGATCTTTCTCGACCAAAGTATCGCGAATGACTTCCGTAGCGGAAATCCAAAGCTTCACATTAAACCAAATATGCGGATCATGCATGCCTGCACCTTGCCCGGGAGCGGAATGAAGCTGCTCTTCCGTCAAATACTTGGATACAGCAACCGTAGGCTTACGCTGCTCCAGCTCCTCGAACATCTCAGCCATCTTGCCCTCCAAGTGCAAGCCGTTATAGAAGATAATGTCTGCATCATCCAGCTTCTTCACATCGCCTTGCGATGCTTTGTACAAATGGGGATCGATTCCCGCTCCCATCAAGCCGCTCACCTCGACAAACTCGCCGCCTACCTGCTGCGCAACGTCCGTGATCATCCCGGTCGTCGCGGTAATGATCAGCTTGTCGTTCCCGTCAGTCGCTGCTTGCTGCCCGCAGGCGGACGTCACAATTGCCGTCACCGCCAAAAAAACAATCGTCATCATGAATCTTCGAAGAGCCGAATTCGTCCTGTACGCTTTACTCATTAATAAAATCCTCCTGTATGCTTATCATATTTTTATATGTTCCATAATTTGCACTTATGAATCATAGTTTGCCTAAAGCCTTTTTTTTAATAATACACAAAAATGTTTCCTCAGTGCAACATTTATTTTAAAGTATCTTACTTTATGCAAAAAAAAGGCAGGCCGGAGCATGCGCTCCAACCTGCCTTTTGCATTTTAGCCTGCTTATTCATTCGTGCCTGACACAGCTCCGGCAGCATTCGCTCCAATTACAGCGGTCTCTGCCGTTCCTGTCGTTCCTGCCGCACCATCAGCATCCGTCGTCGTGACCGGCTTTTTCTTAGGCACACCGGTCAAACCGACTTCCTCATCGTAAGCATCGAAAATTTGCCGTGCGATAGGCGATGCGCCATAACCCCCGAAGCCGCCATCCGGTACAATAACCGCTACGGCAAGCTTAGGATTCTCTGCAGGCGCATAAGCGATAAATACCGCATTTTCCGCCCGGCGGGATGCTACGTCCTGCTCGGACGTTCCCGTTTTACGCCTATAGCTGTACTCAAAGCCTTCGAAGCCTTGGGAGCTAACCTTCGACATACCGTCTTCAATCTCTTTCCAATAAGCTGCCGGAATGTCTACCGTATTCAATATCTCAGGCTTGAAGCTCTGAATGAGCTTGCCGCCTGCGTCTTTAATCTCGTTGACGAATTGCGGCTTCAACCGCTTGCCCCGATTTGCTAGCATAGTCGCGTACTGGGCAAGCTGCAGAGTCGTATAACGGCCCTGCTGTCCAAAGGAGGCAAAAATAAGGGCAGACTGCGCACTGCCTCGCTCAGCTTCGCTAAAATACTCGATGACGCCCTTCGATTCATTTGGCAGGCCGCTTTCGGTCAGCACGCCAAGACCGAATTGCTTCATATAATCATCCCAAATCTCGACGCTGCTCTTGCCGTTAGTTTCACCGCGCATGTAGAGCTTATTGCCGACCATTGCAGCCATGAAAGGGTTGGAGGAATGCTCGATCGCGCCCGCTCCGTCAATGTTACCGTACACGTGATTTAGAGAATTTCGGATATAACGCTCATAGCCTTTTTTACCGAAAGAAAATACCCCAGTATCCGGATAAATGGTCGACGGCGTAAACAATCCCTCATTTAGCCCGATAAGAACAGATAACGGCTTCATCGTTGATCCCGGCGGCACGATGGAAGAAGGATGCTTGTCGCGCTCTGCTTTCGTTTCATACTTGCCGTAAACGCTGCGAATCGTTCCGTTCTCCAGTACATTCGAGAAGTTCTCGTAATCCTCAGCGCTAATGCGGCCGCCTGCCCAAATGTTCGGGTCGTAATCAGGCATGCTTGCCATGGCCACCACTTTACCGGTATCGACTTCCATCGCAACAGCAAAGCCGGTTTTGGCGTATTCCGCCCGCTCGTACCGATTGGATGAGGTTGATATTTTTTTCAATTGATTCATGATAGCTTCTTCTGTTTTCAGCTGTACGTTTTTGTTAATGGTCAGATAAATATCTGAGCCTTTTTCGGGATTCGTAATTTGCATCGGCCCGATAATACGCTCTGCATTGTTAACGGGATACGTCTTCAAGCCGTTCTTTCCCCGAAGAACATCCTGGTACATATACTCCAGACCATCCATGCCGACGTCCTCTTCCTCCAAATACTGAAGAGTCGGCTCCTCTTCAACGCTTTTTTCCTTATAGAAATCTACCGTTTCCCGAACACCCTTATATTTTTTCAAATAGCCTACCAGTTGAACGGAAATGGAATTGGTGTCATAGTTCCGAACGCTTTCCTCCATGATGTCGATGCCTTTGAACGACGTGCGGTTTTCCATAAAATAAGCGATTTCCCTATTCGTCAAGCCGGATTTGATGCGCCTTGGGGTTGAAATCGTATTCCGCCTGAAATCAAGGTCCATTTGCCGGATAATATCATCCACCGTCATTGCCTTGGCAGGATCTCCGTACTTTGTGAACACCTCTAGCAATTTTGCAGCCATTTCCTTCGCATTCTCTTTCGCATCTTCCAGCTTAAGCTCCGGTTGAATGCTGAAATACAACGATTGGGTCGATGTGGAATACGCGATCGGATAGCCCGTGGAATCGTAAATATTGCCCCTTATTGGCGGAATCTTGACGCTTCGCGTGCTTTTGCCGATGCCTTCCGCGCTAAGTGTCGGTCCCTCTACGAACTGCAAAATGGCTAACCGAACGATCAACACGCTAAACAATGCGAACGTAATAAAGAAAAATAAGTTCAATCGAAACGAAAAATGACGCCGGTTAATAATTTCCCGCTTTTGCGGATCGTCTTGCACGTTGAATCACCTCGTATCCTTTAAATAAATCTGCCCCTTGAATGATGACTACGCTTCGCGTATATGTGTGTCGTCGAACGCCGGCGGGTTAAACCAGTCCCCGGCGCTTGCCCATGTGGCATCCAGCGGAATCCAGCCGGCATCCCCCTCGCCGATTCGCACTTCATTCCAAGCATGCGGCCCGAAGCCTCCGCGTCCGTCCGCACCCATTCCGGTTACGACGCGCACCTCAAGACCTGCCGACCTGGCCATTACGGCATATAAACGAGCTATATCTATGCATACGCCTTTCCGCGTATCAAATGTCTCGGGCGGTGTTTGTTCCTTCCAAATGCCCTTCTCCTCATAATTGCGGGCTTTGTCGTAGTCGTATGCTATTCTTGAGCCAAGCCAATCATACAGCTTGCGCGCCTTCTCCTCATCCGTTTGCGCATTCTTCGTCACATAAAGGGCAGCCTGCTCAATCTCTGCAGGAATGGCGTAATCGATAATTTCATATTTGCGTTGTAAAATTTGCTGAAACTGCGCTTCAACCGCTTTGGTCAGCACAGGTCCTTGCCCGGCGAGAACGTTTCCCGCCACCGGACTCAGCCACGAGGCAGCTTTCGTGTAAACCTTTGAATCGGCTATTTTGTCGGCATACCAGCCGTTAGGCATGAGGGACACATAGACGAATAATATGGCAATGAAAATAAAAGAACGCCCTGCGCCGTGCACAGCCCCGATTAAAGCTCCAACCGCACGGCTTGCGCTTCTCTTGCCCCGCAAGCCGGCAGCAGGCTCTTCCCTGCCGCTGCGCAGTATGCCTTCCACCGCATGCTCTATCAATGGCTCTACAAAAGCCGCTAATGCGCGCAGCAGCAAATAGCCGAGCAGAAACAAGACGCCATAGCGCAGCAAAGCGAAATCCCGCAGGCTCGTAAGCAGCGTAAACCAGGCTTGCTCGATGCCGCTAAGCTCACGCTGCGGAATCGTCACTTGGCTTACAAGCAACTTCGCTGCGACGGGCGATAATCTATTCGTAAGCTGCCCTGCCAGCACCAGACAAACGACAATGACAGCACCCTCCCATACAAAAAAGAAAAGACGCCTCGCGGACCCCGACGCGCCTCTCCTCACCCCTTGTACAAGAGAGCCAAGCAGCAACAGAAGCACAATAACGGCAACAGGCTCCGGCTCTCTAAACAGTTGAACCCAGCTATTCATCCAGTTATTCATAAGCATTACCCGTTCTGCTTCGCTTGGTCTATGAAGGATTGTATCGTGCTATCGAGCTCCCACTTGCCAAGCTCCGTCCCGCGGAATGAAATCGCAACCTCATTTGCGCCCGGCTCTCCTGTAAGCTCTACATTTTTGGTTTTTACCGTAAAGGTTCCGTCTGCGTTCGTTACAAAGGTAGCGTCTTTCGCCTCGCCTACCATCGCGTTAACGGCTTCCTGCTTCACCGTATCCGCAACCTTCGAGCCAATCTCCTTCAGATCGTCCATGCTGTAGCCGCTGTACACAACAATACCAAGTACGATTGCCGCCACGATAGCCCATTTCAAGACGGTCTTAACGATGCGGACAATAATAAACAGTACGATAAGCGCAATGACAAGCACTAGCCAATGCTCTTTGAAAAAAGCTGTCCAAGTATCCAAATCATAGGTTGAAAAATTCAAAAAATCCAAGAATGATCCCCTCCATTATACCTCGTGCAAAATGCTATTACAAAATATTATAACCTACGGAATATAGGGCGTAAACGCTCGCTCCCTTTTCAACCAGACATATCCTGTCCTATATAAACGTACAAGTATATAAGAATGTTATTGGCAAGGAGGAGCAGCCCTGTGAAAACCGCTGTTTGGCTTTATTTATTTTTGTTCGTCGCTTTTTTCGATTTGCACGCGCAGTATCCGATTTTAACGCCCTTCGCAATCTCTTTAGGCGCGGCGCCTTCCTTTATCGGACTCATGATGGGCATGTACTCCATTACGCATTTGCCAGGCAATCTTATTGCGGGCTTCGGCGTCGACCGTTATGGCAGCAGATTGTTTATCGTGTTCAGTCTCATGGCAGCGGGCGTCGTGCTCCTGTTCCAATCACAAGTGACGAATCCTTGGCAATTGCTCCTGCTGCGCTCTATCAGCGGATTTGTGCTGGCGTTTCTCTCGCCGGCCTGCCTATCCTTGCTAGCCAAAATTACGAGCGACAGAACAGAGCAAGGAAAGCTTATGGCAGGCAACGGTCTCGTTCACACGCTAGCATCCGTCGTATCGCCTGCGGCGGGAGCCTATCTCGTTGCCAAAATCGGATTTACGACCGCTTTTACTCTACTTGGCTGGGTTCTTATCGTTACGTCCGTCTGTGCCCTCTTCTTCATTAGGGACATTCGCGAGAAAGCCCCGCAATCGCCGGATGCCGTCCTTCCAGTGAAAAAGATAGCAGAGCCGCCGATTGTGCAGCCCGTTTCCGTTCCCTGGCTCGTCTATCTGCTGCCGGTTGCGCTGAGCTGCGCGCAGGGGATCTTATCGTTCGAGCTGCCGCTGCTGGCCAAGTCGCAGGAAGCGATGATGACGACCGGCCTCTTGTTCTCCGTAGTCAGCATCGGCGCGCTCGTCACGCTGAGCATGCTTTTCTTAAACCGGGTATCTGCATACCAGCGTACGCTATGGGGATCGCTTTTCCTTGCGATTGTATACTTCTGCATCGCCTCGGATATCCCCGCGCCGCTCGCGGCCATGCTGCTGTTAGTCGGGATGGCCAAAGGGGTTATTTTACCGGCGCTGTCCACAATGCTAATTGAGCTTAGCGGCGGAGCCCGCTACGGGCGCACGTTTTCCGTCTTATCGATCGCTTTCTCGATTGGAGCCTTTATCGGCCCTTTGGCCGCCGGGCAAGTGCGCGATTACATTTCGCCTTACTACATTGCCTTTATCGGATTAATGATCGCCGTAGCCTTGCTGCCGCTGCATTTCTCCCGATCGCTTTCCTCCCGTACCCATTTTTCGTAAGAATAGGTATTTACACAGGGCTAATCACTCGCCCGTACATAAAATACAATATGACAGATGACCATCCGAATCAGCTAACCCTGGCTGACGGTTATCAGGGCTCTTATTTATAGGAAACGGGGTGACTCCATAAATGTCCGGAAAAGTAGAATCTGCAAATAAAAATAAAAATTGTAGAAACAACGTTTTCACGAGCACCGGCACCATCCTCGTACTGTTTATATTGCTCGTGATCGTAGCGTGTGCCTGCCTATATTAGAATGGATAAACGGCCTGCTCCGAGCAGGCCGTTTGTAACATGCCGCCATTCAAACTTGCTATCGGTAAAATCGAAAATTGGTGGTAAACTATACGTATACCGCATGCTTGTATTTTCATTTTACAAATCCGAGGTGACTTCAATGGACATTGCTATTATCGTAGAAGGAAAAAATGATAAATCAAGGTTAAAGCGCGTCCTCCATGAAGATGTCCCGATATACTGCACCTTCGGCACGCCAGGCTCCGAACAGCTGGACAAGCTTCGCAAGCAGGTAGGCGACAATCAAGCTTACATATTTACCGACAACGACTCCTCCGGCAAACGGATCCGGTTTCTGCTGCGCGACGTTTTCCCGGATGCCGAGCATATTTACACCCGGAGAGGCTACTCTGGCGTCGAGCATACCCCTGAGGAATATTTAATCGAGCAATTAGAAAAAGCGGGCCTCGATGCGCATATCCTGTACCCTGCGCAGAGTCCCGCTTCCATTTGGAGCAAAGATGAATTTTAAAGCCTTTTAAAGCACTTTGTTCAATTCATCGACAATTTTGTCAGCCGTTAAATCTTCAGAGCTGCCGTTAATCCATTTCCGGATTTGCCCTTCTTTATCGACAATCGTAATGGCATTCGTATGCATATAAGAGCCGTCCTCATTTTTGACCACGCCTACACCGAAATCTTTGGCAAGCTGAAGTGTCTTCTCTTCATCGCCGCGCAGGAAGCGCCAGCCGTTCAGATCAGCGAAATGACGCTTGGCGAAATCACGAATGACTTCCGGCGTATCGCGTTCCGGATCAAACGTAATCGAAATGAGCTCCGCCTTGGTGCCCAGCTTGTCTTCCGCCTGGAGCTGATCCTGTACCTGCGACAGCAAAAAGGTTGTCGGCGGGCATACATCCGGACAATTCGCGAAATAGAAATACACGATGCGGGCCTTTCCGTTCGTCGATTCGAGCGATACCTTCTGCCCGTCAAGATCGGTTAACTCGAAGGCTGGAGCAGCCTTCTCAACCGGAAGCGTCTGCTTCGGCTGCATGCCGTACGTTACAAATAAATAAATACCCATAGCCGCACAAAGCGCCAGCACTGCTATTTTGAAGCTATGCTTCTTCACAAAATCCACGCAAGTCACTCCTTAAAGCATTCATTATGATCCTGTCGTATTCAGAATCATAACTAAGAATACAACCATTAAGTAATTAACCGAGATAAGAAAGTTTGTTTTTGCCCACTTTTCCGTATCCTTGGCGCCTGTTCCGCGCAACGTATGGACAAGCCATACAACGCCGCCCAGAACGGAAAAAATTAAAAAATAAATGCCAACATACCCATACGTATAGAACAAAATTCCCGTAGGCAGCAGAAGCAGGATGTAAGGAATCATTTGCAGCTTTGTCCGTTTGATCCCCTTCACGACCGGCAGCAAAGGAAAGCCTGCCGCGCGATACTCCTCAACTCTGCGAATCGCAAGCGACCAGAAATGGGCAGGCTGCCATAGGAACAGCAGCGCGAACAAGATCCAAGCTCCTGCGTCAACCTCAGTCGTAACCGCGCAATATCCGATAACCGGCGGCATTGCCCCTGAGATTCCGCCTACCGATGTGCTCCATGTGGATGTCCGTTTTAGCCACATCGTATAAATCACGATGTATACGAACCATCCAAGCAAACCTAGCCAACCCGATAAAGGATTGACAAGCGCAAATAAGATAAAAAGCCCGGCGATTCCTAAAATAATTCCGTAAATAAGTACTGTTCCTGGCTGCATGCGACCGGTAGGCAGCGCGCGATCCTTCGTGCGCTCCATCTTCAAATCTAATTCCCGGTCCCAATAATTATTAATGACGGTGGCCGACGCTATCGTCAGAGTTGAACCGATAAGCGTCCATATGAGCAATGAAACGTTAATGTCCCATTTGGAAGCAACCAAGAAACCACCAAGCGCAGCAAACACATTAAGCCGAAGTAGCCGCGGTTTTGTCAATGCAATTAAGTCTTTCAGCACGAAGCGAGCCTCCCGAGTTATGCGACAAGACGCCGTGGGCGTCTATCATCCATTGATGAATCGTTTTTAATCATACCGAAAAAAGGATGCGATGACAACGTTCGACGGTTTTGTTCATCATTTTGCCACGCAAATTGTGACAAATCATTTAGTAACCAATTTGCTGGGCGCCGAGTACAATGACTATGTAGTTTGATGCCTATATCGATCCGC
>DATJKM010000277.1:0-7064 GCA_035491515.1 Candidatus Udaeobacter sp.
TATGCGGTCAATTTTGTTGCTGCCGGTGCTGTGCTTGGGCTTTATTATTTGTTTATGCAAGGGTCCGGAAAGGTTTGGAGGACGGTTACGTTCGTGAATGGCAGCATGCATGTGGAGCTCAAGATGGGATTGTTTTATTTAATTGCTGCTTTTTGTATCGGACTGTATATATACCGTACTGTATTGACGCAAAAACGAGAACGGGAGCTGGTGCAAACTCATTTGGCTGAGGTCAAAATTACAATTGGACAATGTATTCAAACCTGTGTTGGCCTGATCGATACCGGCAACCAGCTTTATGATCCGTTAACACGGACGCCGGTTATGGTGATGGAAGCTGCTTTATGGAAAGATGATTTGCCCGAATCGTGGTTGAATAGCATACGGGATGCACAAGTAGATCGTCTTGTGGCGGGAATGGATGAAGAGCCATTCATATGGCAAGACCGGCTTCGTCTCGTTCCATTCAGAGGTGTCAACCGAGGGTCACAGTTCATGCTAGCGATAAAGCCGGATGCCGTTGAGATTACTAGGGAGGGACAAGTTTTTGAAACGCGGAAGGTGCTTATCGGGCTTGACGGCGGAAAGCTTACGTCTGATGGGGCATATCGAGCTATTATCCATCCGTCTATGGTTCAACAGTAAAGAACGTATGCATATACAAACGAGGAGGGATGGGCCACATGCTCGTCAAGTATAAACTAATCCTTCAGTTATATTACTATCGTGTAATGTTTTTATTCGGATTAAAGAGCGAAGAGATTTATTATATAGGTGGCAGTGAAGCGCTTCCACCTCCGTTAACCCGCGAAGAAGAAGAATATTTGCTGGAAAAGCTGCCTACCGGAGATACAGCGATACGCGCGATGCTTATCGAACGCAATTTAAGGCTCGTCGTTTACATTGCCCGTAAGTTTGAAAATACCGGTATTCATATTGAAGATCTCGTATCGATTGGCGCGATTGGACTTATTAAGGCAGTCAATACGTTTGATCCGGAAAAGAAGATTAAGCTTGCAACTTATGCCTCACGTTGTATCGAAAATGAAATATTGATGTATTTGCGCCGCAACAGCAAGACACGTACGGAAGTATCGTTCGACGAACCGCTTAATATCGATTGGGATGGAAATGAGCTTCTTTTATCTGACGTTCTCGGAACCGAAAATGATACGATTTACCGCAATATTGAAGAACAGGTTGACCGGAAGCTGCTTCATAAAGCACTTGATAAGCTGTCCGAACGTGAGCGTATCATTATGGAGCTTCGATTCGGGCTTGCGGACGGAGAAGAGAAAACGCAAAAGGATGTTGCCGACCTTCTCGGCATTTCGCAATCGTATATTTCACGGTTGGAGAAGCGGATTATAAAAAGGCTTCGCAAAGAATTTAACAAAATGGTGTAATCCCTTATCCTGATTGCTGTTGTCGAACGATGTCGCAATAGGAATAAAAAGACCTCCCAAGGAGATAATGTACAGTAATGTTTCTCCTTGGGAGGTAATCACGTTGACCCGAAATAAAGTCGAGATCTGTGGAGTGGATACCGCGAAACTGCCTGTCCTAAATAATGTCGAAATGAGAGAATTGTTTACGGCATTGCAAACCCGCAACGAGTGGGCAGCAAGAGAGAAATTAGTAAACGGCAACCTACGGCTTGTGCTTAGCGTTATACAACGGTTTAACAATAGGGGAGAGTTTGTGGACGACCTGTTCCAGGTCGGCTGCATCGGACTTATGAAGGCGATAGATAATTTCGATCTTGGCCAAAATGTCAAATTTTCCACCTATGCCGTACCGATGATAATCGGTGAAATACGCCGTTACTTAAGAGACAACAACCCGATACGCGTATCGCGCAGCTTGAGGGACATCGCCTATAAGGCGCTTCAGGTAAGGGATAGCTTGACGAACAAAAATTCACGGGAGCCGACGATTTTCGAAATATCGGAAGCGTTGAATGTTCCGAAGGAAGACGTCGTGTTTGCACTTGATGCGATTCAAGATCCGGTTTCTTTGTTTGAACCGATCTACCATGACGGCGGCGATCCGATTTATGTCATGGATCAAATTAGCGACGAGCGGAACAAGGACGTATCGTGGATCGAAGAAATTGCGCTCCGGGAAGCGATGCACAAGCTGAATGACCGGGAAAAAATGATTTTGTCAATGCGTTTCTTTGAAGGCAAAACACAAATGGAGGTTGCCGATGAAATCGGCATCTCCCAGGCACAGGTGTCGCGTTTGGAAAAATCAGCCATCCAACAAATGCAAAAGCATGTTAAAACATGAAAAACGGTGCCGCGAGGCACCGTTTTTATTGTGCAGTAAGGTTAGGCGATTGCCATCATCCAAGTGGTTAAGCCGCAGAGAACGAGGCAGAGTGGAGAATAGAAAATCGTATCCATACGTCCGAAAGGGGTATTCTGAATGCTCTTGAAAAAACCGACCGCTCTAAATTCTCCGACCGCTCGCAATAGAAATACTACAGCAATCGCCCAGCCAGTGAAGGCAGGCAGCCATGACGGCCCGATTGTAGGAATAATGTCGGCAAACATAAGAAGAAGAGCAGCAGCACCCCAAAAAATGAGAATGACAGCAGCGATTTCAGGCCGCCGCGGTTTGAAAAGAGGCTGCTTCGTATCGCTTCTTGTAGGTACAGCAATTGCGAAGCCTCCGCGTCCGCCAAGCAGCCAATAAACATGAATACAACCAACGAGAAACAGCACCAAACCAACTATAGCTGCCAATACCACCTGCATCCTAAACCCCTCCGTTACGATACAATATTTGTTCTTATAAATGTCATCAGCAGGTCGACCTGCTTCTCCGCCTCCAAGGCCGAGAGTGCGCGATACTTGTTGCGTTCATACCATCCCAAATAATAACTATAAAATAGCTCTGAGGTGCTTCGTGCTTCTTCAGCAATTAAGCCGCACTGCATCAGTAAGCCGCTCATATAGTCTAATCGCTGCTGCTCGATCTGAAGCAAGAGCTCGGCATAGGTTGACTCGGATGCTCCTAATTTACGCAGGTGATAAATAAAATCTTTACCTTCGTTCGAACTGAACATGACGGCAAGCAATTGCCTTACCTTCTGTTTCGGTTCCGAAGCTTGATGCTGCTGAATATGAGCAATGATCGAGACGGTTGTTTGTTCGTGCCAATAGTCAATGATGCGATTTACAAACGAGGAACGGTTTTTGAAATACCAGTCAAAGCTGGTTTTACTGCTTCCGAGCTGTTTGGCAAGCTGCTCGACGACTAGAGCATCGACACCTCCTTCAGCAAACATTTGCAGACCGAGCTTGACCCAATCGAGCTCCGTTGCGACGATTTTTGGCATGAAACCTCCTTGAGTTACTTTTATGAAATTTGAATTTTATTGTACGGTACCGTACATAAATCATAGCATAGATGAACGCAGTTGAGAAGTATTGTACGCAAGCGTACATAAAATTTCACATTCCCATTTGTGCGGCTCGTTTTTTCGATATGAAGGACATTTTGGGCGAATTGCTCATATAGTTATAGGAGAGACAAACGGACGATCACTCTACTTGAAAAGCGGTGAACGGAAATGAAAATATCTGATTTCCAGACGAAGGACGTTATCAACATTGTGGACGGCAAAAAGCTAGGTCAAATTACCGATCTAGAGCTCGATTTACGGCAGGGGCGCATCGATTCGATCGTGGTGCCGCAATTCACGAAATTTTTGGGGATGTTCGGCGGTGGCGGCACGGAGGTTGTTATTCCTTGGCGGAATATCGTGAAGATCGGAGCGGATGTTGTGCTTGTAAGATTGGATGATACTAAGCAGCTGCGGCCTGAGGAAGATGATTTGCACGCTCGCTCGTAACGCGGTAAACTGTGTCTATGCGCGCGAGACCGGTTTGCTCCGCAAACCTTTAAATAGAGGTGAATACAAATGGAAGCTTTTGAATACCTACAATCAGCGAAGGGGCCTTCGCTTTTTTTGTTATCTGAATGGAATGCCCGGCATGAGCGGTTGACGGCCGGGTTTACTGGACGGGACGGCGGCGTGAGCGCTGCCCCTTGGGCATCGTTAAATATGGGTCTGCATGTCGGCGACCTTGATGAGTCGGTCATTGCGAATCGACGATTATTGGCAGATGCAGTCAATTGGCCCTATGAAGCATGGACCTGCGCCGAGCAGGTGCACGGGAACCGTGTGTTTCAAGTTACGGAGGCTGACAAAGGCAGAGGCAGATCCTCTCTTACCGATGTATTGAAGGACTGCGACGCGATTATGACGAATGTGCCGGGCGTGCTTTTGGCTTCCTTTTATGCCGATTGTGTACCGTTATACTTCTACGATCCTGAGCATGACGCCATTGCGCTTGCGCATGCGGGTTGGAAGGGGACGGTTCAGCAAATTGCCGCTGAAACGATACAGGCTATGGCAAACGCCTATGGATCGGAGCCTCAAGCGCTTCTCGCAGCGATAGGACCCTCTATCGGCGGCTGCTGCTATGAGGTTGACGGTCCGGTAATTAACCAAGTACAGCAGCTTTTGGCGGAGCTTGGCTTTCAGGGTGAAGCGGCTGAATCGATGCTCAGGCAATCCGTCAATGGCAAAGCGAACTTAGACTTGAAAGAAATAAACCGACAGATTATGATAAAAGCAGGAATTTTGCCGATCCGTATCGAATTAACAGGGTATTGCACGGGATGCAGGCGGGATCTGTTTTTTTCCCATCGCAAAGAAGGTGGCTTAACCGGCCGGATGGCCAGTTGGATCGGGATTCGGGAGAGGTGAAGCATGGCGTCTACATTAGAGGATCGAATACAGCTCGTAGAAGAGCGAATTAAGAACGCATGCGACCGCTCAGGACGCAGCAGGGATGAAATTCAAATCATCGCGGTTACTAAATATGTTTCGTTGGATATGACTAAGGCTGTCTTCGAGAAGGGCTTGCGTCATCTTGGTGAAAACCGTTGGCAGGTCGCGCAGGCGAAATGGGAAGCGATAAGCGGGAGTACTGTTCAAGAAACAGACGAACAGCCTATCTGGCATTTCATCGGTTCGTTGCAAACGAATAAGGTGAAGGACGTCATAGGGAAATTTACATACATGCATTCGTTGGACAGGCTGTCGCTTGCCGAGGCAATCGATAAGCGGGCTTCACAGCTTGGTATTGTTGTTCCTTGTTTTATTCAAGTTAACGTCTCTGGAGAAAATTCCAAGCAAGGCCTTGAACCGGAGCAGCTATTTCCATTTGTGGAGCAGCTCGAGCGGTTCACATCGATAAAGCCAATCGGCTTAATGACAATGGCTCCGTATGAAGCGGAACCAGAGCAAACCAGAACGGTCTTTAGAGCTTTGCGCGAGCTGCGCGATGAATTGCAGCAGCGCTCGGAACATCCACACACCATCACCCATTTATCAATGGGCATGTCGAATGATTTTGACGTAGCGATCGAAGAAGGAGCGACATGGATTCGCCTTGGTACGATATTAGTAGGGAAAGAGGAGGAATAATGGATGAGTGTCATGAACCGCTTTATGAGCTTTCTTGGTTTGCAGGATGAAGAAGAAGTTGTAGAGAAGGAACGTGTTGTACAGCAAGAAGAGCAAGAAGCTGAAACTTCTCCCTTTGAGGCACGTAAAAACACGAAGAGCAATAATGTCGTCAGCATTCACTCGCACTCGCAGAAAAATGTCCGGGTGGTGCTTAGCGAGCCCCGTTCTTATGATGAAGCGCAAGAAATTGCCGACCATTTGCGTTCGCGCCGCGCTGTCATTGTTAATTTGCAACGCGTCCGCAATGATCTTGCTGTTCGTATTGTTGATTTCCTAAGCGGCACAGTGTACGCTTTAAATGGGAGCATCTCTAAGCTTGGTCCAAATATTTTTCTTTGTACGCCGGATTCAGTCGAAATTCAAGGTGCTATAACGGAAATGCTGGCGGAGGAGAACGACTACAACAAAATGAGGTGACCTTGGGTTAATGAATGAAATTTATGGCATTGTGATGCTGGTCCAAAAGATTTACACATTCATGATTATTGGTTATGTACTGCTATCTTGGCTGCCCAATGCTCGTGAAAGCTTTATCGGCGTCTTTCTTGGGAAGCTGGTAGAGCCATACTTAGGGATTTTCAGAAAATTTATTCCGCCAATCGGAGGCATGCTTGACCTATCTCCGATACTTGCTGTATTCGCGCTGCAATTTGTAGCATACGGCTTGATTGCGGTTATTGGATTTTTTATTAATTAAAGGAATGAGATCGTATGAAACAAGGGATATATGATCATTTCCACCCTGATGAGAAAGCTTTCGTAGATCGGGCAGAGGAATGGATAGCGCGGTCCGCACAGCAGCATGAGCTGAAGCGGACCGATTTTTTAGACCCTAGGCAAGCACAAATTTTGACGATTTTAGCCAATCGGAATCCAGACGTTATCGTTCGCTTGGAAGGCGGTTATGAACAGGCTGAACGGAAACGGGCCATTATTGGTCCGGATTACCGAATCTTGGACGACGAGCCGGTTGGAATTTCAGTGCTTGCGGTCAATGGGCCCGGACAAGCTCTGCTTGAGCTTGACCATGGTGATTTTTTGGGCGCTTTGCTCGGACTTGGGATTAAGCGCGACCGAATTGGTGACATACATGTACATGAACATTTTTGCCATATTATCGTTATGGATGAAATTGCCGATTATTTAAATATTCATTTGAGACAAGTTCATCGAATGAATGTTCTTACGGACATTATTCCTCTATCTGAACTGCAGACCGTCGTGCCGAAGCTTGAGGAAATGAGCTTGTCAGTCGCTTCCATGCGCCTCGACGGGATTGCAAGCGACGCCTATCGGATTAGCAGATCCAAAATCGTTGATCCGATTCGGGCTGGCAGGTGCAGGGTGAACTGGAAATCGGAGGAGGACCCTTCGGAACAGCTCCGAGAGGGTGACGTTGTCTCAATCAAGGGTCTTGGCCGTTTTAAAGTGCTTGAGGTCGATGGTATGACAAAAAAAGGCAGGATCCGCGTCAAGATTGGCAAATTTATTTAAACGATTGCAGGAATTTACCTGC
>DATJKM010000278.1:0-12641 GCA_035491515.1 Candidatus Udaeobacter sp.
GAGCTCATTAAGAACCGTACGACCTTCATCGTCGCTCACCGCTTGTCTACAATCCGCGATGCCGACCGCATCGTCGTAATGAAGCACGGACGTATTGCGGAGGTGGGTACCTTCGATGAGCTAATGGAGAGCAAGGGCGAATTTTATAACCTGAAACAGCTGCAGCTATAATAACGGAAGAGTGGGTGTCTCTAAAAGGCTATAGACCTTTAAGGGATGCCCCTTTTTTGCAGATAACTTGTGATTCTCCCACCAAATGATGGTCTATGTGCTGTTCCTTCGAAAATAGATATAGCAACTAGATCTATTTGACCTCAATTTAGCTCCATTCATTGAAATAAGTCTAGAAACTAGACCTATAGCAGAACGTTCCCCCTCCAAATGACGGTCTATGTGCTGTTCCTTCGAAAATAGATCTAGCAACTAGATCTATTTTCATCAAATTAGCTACATTTACAGAAATATGTCTAGAAATTAGACCTATAGCAGAAATTACCACCACCATATAGTAAACGTATTATATTTAGTGAGTAATATTGGACACAAGTGTCGTTGTAGAGGGTAGTCGCATGAAAGGGATATTCATATTTTTATATATAATATGAATATTGTTTCATTAAACAAGAAAACGGAATGCATTATAATGTGAATATAATGAATTCAATAGTGATGAGGTGCTTTGGCTTATGCGCAAAAAACTAATTTATACACCGCCGGCTAACGGCTATCCGGAGTGGAACAACAATCCGGAAATTTATCGGTTGAACCGTATGGAAGCGCATGCATCGTTAATGCCCTTCGACACGGTAGAGGAGGCATGGGAGGGCAGCCACAGCAAGTCATCCAACTATTTGACGCTGAACGGCGAGTGGAAGTTTGCGTTCGCCAAAAATGCCGAATCCCGTATCGCCAACTTTTATGAGACGGATTTTGACCACAGTCAGTGGGATAGCATTACAGTACCGGCACATTGGCAGCTGCAGGGCTATGATTATCCGCAATATACGAATGTGCGGTACCCTTGGGATGGCAACGAGGATATAAAGCCGCCCTTTGCGCCAACTGCTTACAACCCTGTCGGTTCGTATGCCCGTACCTTTACGATTCCTGAAGGTTGGGAAGGCAAGCCGGTTTTCATCAGCTTTCAAGGCGTGGAATCAGCGTTCTACGTATGGCTGAATGGCGAGCTTGTCGGTTTTAGCCAGGATACGTTTACGCCTTCCGAGTTTGACCTGACCCCTTACCTCGTACCAGGCGAGAACAAGCTGGCCGTGGAGGTGTACCGCTGGAGCGATGCAAGCTGGCTGGAGGATCAGGATTTTTGGCGGATGAGCGGAATATTCCGGGATGTTTATTTGTACACAACCCCGGAGGCGCATATTTACGACTTTTTTGTTAAAACGGAGCTTGATGAGCAGTACTGCGACGCGGAGTTGATCATTGAAGCGAAGCTTCTTAATTATTTCGTTAAGCCGCTGGGCGGCATTACGGTAGAGGCTGCCCTATACGATGCGGACCGGGCTGACGTGTTCGGGGCGCCATTATCCGTCCGGACGCAGGTGTTAGGCGAGGAACTGACAGACGTTCGACTGGGTGGAGTTGTCCGGAACCCGCTCAAATGGAGCGCGGAGCAGCCGAATTTGTATACGCTGATCCTTAGCTTGAAGTCGGAGGACGGCACGCTGCTGGAAGCAGTTAGCTGCAAGGTCGGCTTCCGCAAATTCGAGATCAAGGATGGCTTAATGCAAATTAACGGACGTCGCATCATGTTTAAAGGGGTAAACCGCCATGAGTTCTCCTGCGACACAGGCAGAGCTATTAGCGAAGCGGATATGCGCAAGGATGTAGAGCTGATGAAGCTGTATAACATTAATGCCGTCCGTACTTCGCATTATCCGAACAACCCGCTTTGGTACAAGCTTTGCGACGAATACGGTCTATACGTTATCGATGAAACGAACCTGGAAACGCATGGCTCCTGGTCCTATGGACAGAAGGAGCTTGGCGAGACGGTGCCGGGAAGCCGGCCGGAATGGACGGGTGCGGTGCTGGACCGCTGCAACTCGATGTTCCAGCGTGACAAAAACCATGCGTCCATCGTCATTTGGTCGCTGGGCAATGAATCGTTTGGCGGAGAAAACTTCATTCGAATGCATGATTTTCTGCGCGAAGCCGATCCATCGCGCGTCGTACATTATGAAGGCGTTTTTCACTGTCGCGAGTCGGATGCGGCTTCCGATATTGAAAGCCATATGTACACAA
The DNA here is from genome assembly GCA_035491515.1 of Candidatus Udaeobacter sp. Lineage (GTDB taxonomy): Bacteria > Bacillota > Bacilli > Paenibacillales > Paenibacillaceae > Pristimantibacillus. The sequence goes on from DATJKM010000278.1 coordinate 2,263, forward strand.
GTCCGCAAGGGGTGGAGCAGTATGCCCGCAATAATCCGCAAAAGCCGTTCATCCTATGCGAATACAGCCATGCTATGGGCAATTCCTGCGGTGGCTTGCATGTTTATTGGGACATATTCGAGAAGTATCCGGTTTTGCAGGGCGGCTTTATTTGGGATTGGATCGATCAGGCGATTCGGGTAACGGGCGAGGACGGAGCAGTGAAGATGCTGTACGGCGGAGACTTCGGCGAGTCGCCGCATGACGGCAATTTCTGCGGGAACGGCATTATTTTTGCGGATCGCACGGTGTCCCCTAAGCTGCAAGAGGTGAAGAAGGTCTATCAGAATGCCAAGTTCGAAGCGGTTGATTTGAGCAGTGGAACAGTGAAGGTGATAAACCGGCATTTGTTCAGCGCATTAGATAACTTTACGCTTGCCTGGCAAGTGGCGGTCGACGGCATTACGGTGGAAGCGGGCACGGTAGAGGCGGCTGCAGCGCCGGAAGAAGAGGAAACGCTGACGATTCCGTATACGCTGCCGCAGCTGTCGGGCGCGTTGGAGGAGGCCGTGTTAACGGTGCAGCTGCTATTGAAGGAGCAGACGCTATGGGCAGAAGCAGGGCATGAAATCGCATTCGAGCAATTTGTGCTGCCTGCGCAGGTTTTGCCTGTCATCGGCCGTGCAGAGGCTAAGCCAGCCATTAAAGTTGAGGAAACGGCACAAGCGCTGTTTGTAAGCGGCGTGAGCTTCACGGCACAGTTCGACTTGTCGAGCGGAAGCCTTGTATCCTACACCTGGAATGGCTCGGAGCGGCTGTTGCAAGGGCTGGCGCCGAATTTCTGGCGCGCGTATACGGATAATGACCGCGGTAATCAGCAGCATGTGCGCTGTGCGACTTGGCGGGAAGCAGGTGCTGAACGCGTGCTGCGCGCAATGACCTGGGAGATAGAGGCAAGCACCGTCAGCGTTCGCGTACAGTACAGCCTGCCGACAACGGCCGTATCGCTGCTTTCCATTATTTATACCGTAACCGGAGATGGAGAGATTAACGTTTATGAGGAGCTGCAGCCGGGAGAGTGCTTGCCGGAAATTCCGGAGGTAGGCATTCTATTCCAAATGCCTGCGCATTTCGATCAAGTAAGCTGGTACGGCAAAGGTCCGGACGAGACGTATTGGGATCGTCAAACCGGCGGCAAGCTGGGGCGTTACGCCGGCAAGGTTCGGGATCAGCTGGTGTCGTACATCAGACCTCAGGAATGCGGCAACAAAATGGACGTTCGCCATGCAGCGGTTACGAATACGCAGGGTGAAGGACTCGTGCTGAAGGGCGCACCGCATTTTGAACTGAATGTACTGCCTTACACGCCATCCGAGCTGGAAGCGCATGACCATATTCATCTGCTGCCTGCCAGCGATAAAACGGTCGTCCGCGTCAATCATAAGCAGACGGGCGTCGGCGGTAACGATAGCTGGGGACAGCTTCCGGAGAAGGAATATATTCTTTATGCGAACAAGGTGTATACGCACCGGTTTTCACTGCAGGGCATTTAAATAAAGAAGAGGCTGGTCTACCGTCTGCTGACGGTCGTCCGGCCTCTCTTTATTTAATATAAATACCGCCGAAGGGCAGCACCTCGCGAAGAATTCTTCGGATAAAACCGCCGTTTTGCAGCTGCTCTTCCAGCTCGGCATCGCGAGAGCCCGTTTGGATGAGCACGGGGCCGCTGCCGCGGATTTCCCACTGCACATTCATATGCTGGCTGGCGATCTTATTGCCGTAGACCGACAGCTGGATGGATGCATGCTCAGGATACGCGACCAGCGCCCCGGTCTCTACGTAAAGGGGGCGATCCGGCTGAAGCTGAATGGACTTTACGTCACCGGCCGTTATAATACCGAGCATGCCGGGACCGGAGAAGCGCATACGGACAAATTCCTTCGTAATCCAGGCGTTTTTGAGCTTCTGAATGACGGATTTCAGCAGCATGCCGTCCGAGAAAAAGATGACATGGCGAAAGTCGAACAGCAGGTCGCTGTTCTCTTCGATCTGAACCGTTTCGAGCGAGCAGCCTGGGGGCAGACCGATGATGAATTCGGATGGACCGGATAGCAGTGAGCGGATCCACCGTTTCTTGCGATACATCCCGGCGAGATCCATAAAGCGGTCCTCGCGATTTTGCGGCGCGCCTTGATAAGCAATAATCGATTTTGGATGCAGCACATGGAGCTTGTCCGCGGTATCAAGGCTGACATGCACATGCCCGGTTTGGGCAGGGACGGTTATGTTCATCCGCCCATACCTCTTCCGTTAGCGCTCCGCTGCTTGCGCCATATCATATAGCGCCAGACGCGTATGGATACGATATAGGCCACAAAGAGGGCAGCTAGTATAATGACGGTATTCATAAGCTTGCTTAAAAAAGATTGACGGTCCTGCTTCATCCGCTCCATTTCAGCCTGCATGCTCGCATTTTTCGCGATAAGCTGTTCATTTTGCTGACGGAACTGCTCGTTTTGCTCAATCAGCTCTTGCTGTTTACGCGCGGAATCCTCAAGCAGCTGCCGCTGATCCACAAGTGCTTCCTTGGCTTCTATATATTGCTGCTCGAGCTCGCTTATTTTCTCAGGCGTATTGTAAATGTCCTTAATCCGATCGAAGAAGCCTGCTTGTGCGGCAGGCTGTGGAACAGCTATGAGAATAAAGGCTAAGAAGCATACAGATACGAGCGCTTTCCATAATGGCTGTCGCATCATACTCTCCCTTCAGGTTTCGACATAAGAGGGCTGATGCTTTCATTTTACAGTCTTTCAAGGCAATAGTCACTCTTACACATTCGAGCGCTGGATAATATGGTCCGCCGTCCGAATTGCCAAAGCAACGGTCGTTAAAGTGGGGCTGGTTCCGCCTAGAGTCGGTATAACGCTGTTATCTGCAACATAAAGGCCGGAAACACCGTGGATTTGACCGTACCGGTCTGTAGCTGAAGTAAGGGGGTCATCCCCCATACGGCAAGTGCCCGATTCGTGGTAGTCACTTCCCGGAGGCATCAGTTCCTTACTGGACAATCGGGCTTGCATGGCCAAGGCAGCCTTGTTAACTCCATCCAGCATCTGACGAATGACGGCTTGATCTTTTTCGCTATAGGAAAAAGCCACCCTGATGCGCGGTACTCCGTAATCATCCAAATCGCCTGGAGTCAACATAACCTTATTTTCAAACCGGGGCTCAATCGCTCCAAAGAAATTCATCCCGATCTCCCTCTCTGCCTCCAAAGGAGATTCTTTAGATCCTCCTCCCCACATGTGGATCCCGTAGGGGCGATCATCGGTTTGCGGAACCCAAACGGAGACTCCTCCCAAACCGTTCCATAATTCATTAATATTCACAATTCCTACGCCATGAATAAAAGCATGCGGCTGCAAATAATGGCCGATTGCTCTGCCGGGAATGCCTGAATGGAGTAAAATACGCGGGGTTTCAAGTGTACTTGTTGATAAGACAACCGTTTTTGCTCTGAGAGCATATGATCTTTTGTCAGAGGAAATAACTTTGAGCCCAACAGTTTTTCCTTGTTCGGTCAGCACCTGAACGGCTCGCGTTTTTACTGCCAAATCAAACGGTTTATAAATGAGGCCCAAGGCAAGGAATAGAATGGAGCTGAATGCTCCATAGGAAGGAACCCTCTTTTTAGGATCGTGGTCGACAGCTGCCGGAGCCGTTGTTGCTTCAGGGAAACCATTTTCCCGAAGCCGCTCGAGAACCGCTTTTTGCAATGCGGAATCTTTGGAATGCAATAAGGTAACGTTCATAACCTCTTCGGCAATGTTATAGTAAACCTCCAGTTCTTTTGCAGTCACTGGCCAATCTTCAAGCTCGCTTTGAGGCATGCGAGGACTGGCAGTTCCCCACTGTAATGTTCTTCCGCCCAGGCCTAAAATTTTTTTGGCCCCTGAAAACTCAGGCAGAATTTTACCGATATCGACTACAACTTCAGGATCTGACCATATGGCTCCCGTAAAAGAGGCAGTTGGAATGTTATCCCGATGAGTGGGGATTAACAGATCTCCCGCTTCAATGATTCCGATTCGTTTTTCATTCTTTCCCCATTGTTCACATAGTCTCCAAATGACGGCGCCCCCTCCTGCTCCGGTACCGACAATCAAAACATCGTATTCCGTTTCAGCCATTTGTTCTAATGAAACAAGCGGAATCCATGGCGGGGGATACTGAGGAGCAGCAGAATGAGCATTTGTGACCGGGTTTCGGGATTCCAATGAAAAGGGGGGCAAATTGACTTGCATTCCGCGAATATGAACGGCAGGATTCACAATGAGGGGATTATGATAGATGAGTTCCTCTAGATCGACATGATATTTTTTTGCGATTTTGATAAGAGTTTCCCCATCATCCGCAATATGGATTCTCAATGTCTTCACCCTTTCATTTCCAGCTACATCAATTGTTGTGCAATATAATCTGCTGTGCGGATTGCCAGGGCAATCGTCGTCAACGTAGGGTTGCTCCCCCCAATGCTCGGTAAGACACTATTATCGGCAATATAAAGACCGGACAAGCCGTGAACTTGCCCGTAACGGTTCGTTACGGAGGTGGCTGGGTCATTGCCCATGCGGCAAGTTCCGGCATAATGGGCATCGCTCCCGGGAGGCAATAATTCGACGCTGCTCAGTTTAGTTCTCATCGCCGAGGACGCTAGTTGTACACCTTCCATCGCCTGAGCGGCAATAGCTTGATCATATTCACTATAAGAGAACTTTACTTGGATCCGCGGTATTCCATATTCATCCTTATGGTCTGGATCGAGAGAGACTTTGTTTTCAAATCGCGGCATTGTATCGCCGTAAGCATGCAAATAAACCTCCAATGCTTGCGGATCAGCTCCTCCAGGCCCCCACAAATGTATGCCATAAGGACGTTCCTCCTCATACGGAATGACAATCTGAAGTCCACCTATAGTACCCGGCAATTCATTGCGATCTATGGTAGCTACACCTCTCACAAAAGTATGATCCGTCAAGTAATGGCCAATCGCTCTACCCTGAATTTCCGACTGCAGTAAAATACGAGGGGTTTCAAAAGTGCTGGCGCATAAAACAATTGTTTTGGCTCTAATCGAATAAGTTTGCTTATCCGGAGTGATGACGTTAACGCCGACTGCTTGCCCTTGTTCGGTTAATACTTTAGCAACCCGGGCTTTTACACCTAAATCAAAAGGCTTATGATTCAAAGCATTGCCAAGAAAAGAGATGGAGCTGAAAGCTACGTCTGAATGGATTACTCCCAAAGCTGTCGGTTGAAGATTAGCGGCAATAGGAGCATCGATGACTCCGGGAAAACCGTTATCCTGCAGCCGAGTAAGGAGAACTTCTTGAAGGGATGAGCCTTTTGCAAATTGTTGATTCACGCTCATGGCTCTCTCGGCGATATTATAGTAGATATCCATTTCTTTTAACGTTACGGGCCATCCGGCAAGCTCGGGAGGAGACATTCGCAGGCTGACCATCCCCCAATATAAAGTACGTCCCCCTAGGGCGAAAATCATATTCCCATTTGGAAATTCAGGAAGAAACCGTCCGATATTTCTCCAGATATTCGGATTGGTCCAAACGTTACCTGCATGGCCGCTCGTCGGGAGATTGAAGATGTGACTTGGCAGTACGAGATCTCCCGCCTCAATGACACCTATCCTTTTATCATTTTTCTCCAATTGCTCGCATAATCTCCAGATGACAGCTCCACCTCCCGCCCCGGTGCCGACGACGAGGACGTCATAGTCCGTCTCAGCCATTTCCGCAAGCGGTTTAACAGGAATCCAATGTCCGCGGTAATCCGGTTCGGGCGGACAAACGACTGAGGGATCCTGGTCTGCGTCTGGCCTTGCTAAAGTGGGAAGGTTAACTTGCCCGCCGGCAATATGGAGCTCGGGACTCGTGATGTGTGGATTTAAAAAAAGGAGTTCCTTTAAATCAACTTGCATTGTTTTCGCAATTTTAGTCAATGTATCTCCATCATCCGCGATATAAATTCTCAAACCATTCACATCCTTTGATTTCATCCTCATATATATATTGAAAAATCCAACGTCTATGCTAGAGGCCGGGTGTCTTTTACTTAACCATCATTTGCTCAAGAAGGCGGCAATTGATCGAAAAAAAAGAAAAGGCGGTACAGGGTTAGTCTCCCTGCACCGCCATTTCTTTGTTTTTCGCATCATTTTTTCTCAAAGCAGGCTATATCTCTAGCTAGCTTAACCTTTGAGACAGGCATTTTATTTTCTCACGTACAAGCGGCTCGATTCTTCCCAAATGCCGCCTGGCTCAAGCGAGACAAGACCGATTTGCTCGGCTGGCAGGCTAACGTTTGGCGCGTTAACGAGATTAAGCTGCGGCTCTGGGCAGAAGAAGCCCGGCGTTGCATTGTTGTTCCAAATCATCCACTGCTTGTAAGCCGTTCCAACATCGTAAACGAGCGTTACGTCATTGCGTGTGTCGGTCAGCACCATAGCGTTGCGGCCGTTTTGCGGTTCAGCCGTGTAGTGGTTGTCCATCGCTTCCCAGACGGGGGAAAGGCCTGTCGTTTTCATCGCTTCCTCTTCAGCGGTTAGCGGCTGGTAATTTCCTGTCGGCAGCATCCGCTCATTCAGCTCCCAGCGCTTGCCGGTCGTGAGGGTGAAGCGGCAGTCTTCCGTTGTACTGTTCGGTGCGAACGGCGCATTGATCGCCGTATGGAAAGCGATCATGCAAGGCATAGCGTCAGTTCCTTCATTATGTACGGATACATGCTGCAGCAGCCCCGTATCGTTCAAAGCGTAACGAAGCTTTATCGTGAAGCGATGCGGCAAATAGGTGTAAATCGGGTGGCTTTCGTCGATTGAAATTTTGAGCGATACGTAGCTTTCTGTTTTGTTCGTGCCGAAATCCTCGACGCTCCATGCAGCGGTGTGGAAAAAGCCGTGCAGATGGTTGCCGGTTTTTTCTTCGTTAACAGGAAAGTTATACGTTCTGCCGTTCCAAGTGAAGGTACCGTCCTCATAACGGTTGGGAGGGAACAGAACGGGAATACCGTGGATACCGGGATTCGCTCTAAAGCTGTCCATTTCCTCAAGTGCTGGTTCACGCAGGAACGTATAGTTGTTTTCTTTATCGCGGAATGCGATGAGGTTAGCTCCGACTGCCGGCAATACCGCCGCTTCATAAGCGCCCCATTGAAGCCATACGGCTTGTTCATCATGAAATAATTGCTCGAATGCTTGTCCTTGCACAGACATGAAAATCCTCCTAAAAAAGTTTTTGGGAAAAGCATGCTGCGTCGCAGCATGTGCTTGATAAAACGTTTTCAACATAAGAATAGCAGGATGGAGACAAACAAACAACCGCCCTATTCCACATGATGCGGAAATAGGGCGGCTTCTGTTGCGCACTATGGCGTAATACGTAAATCCTTGTTTGATGCGCGCTGCGAGAACAGCTTCTGAATGACATATTGCTTGCGGCGGTTAACCGATACCTGCTTCGATTCGGAGATATCTGTGCCGAAGTAGATTGTGCCATCCGCGATCGTCTTGATTTTGCCGATATTAATGTAGCAATTGGAGCTGATCTGATAGAAGCTGCTTTCATTTGTAAGCTGTGCAATTTGTTCGGCAGTCATTCTTCTCTTTATATTATAGTTTCTGCCGTGGAAGCTCACGAGACCTTGCATACCGAGCTTGAAGTACAGCACATCTGACTCCGGCTCGAAATCCTCATACACGTTCCGTTCGCTCAGTACTACATTCATCATCTCAATTTCCCCCTTAAGAAATGTGAACAACTGAATTGTTAGCGCTTACATTGTAACATGTTACAATAGTATTTGTGAAGTCTTTTATAAAAAAAAGTAGACGTTGTTTGCTGAAGCGGCATATGCTATCGTCACTGTAACGCCAAAAAGACAGAAAGGGTGGGTGCAAATGAGCATTCAAAATGGACAACCTGCAAGCGAGATCCTGTATATAGGATCGTATGGAACAGCGGAAGAGCCGACAATCCACGTGTGCTCGTTCAACAAGACAACGGGCGGGCTGGCCGTTATTCAGTGCGTTAGCGGCTTGGAGAACGCTTCATATTTAACGCTGCATCCGAATGGAGCCCGTTTATATGCGGCAAGCGAGACGGAAGCAACCGGATATGCGGTCGGAGGCTCGGTCGCGGCATTCGAGATCGATGAAGTGACAGGCTTGCTGCGCATGACAAGCAACCGCTCGCTTACGCACGGCGCTCATCCTTGCTATATCAGCACGGATGAGAAGGGACGGGCGCTGTTCGCTGCCAATTATACAGGAGGCAACATCGCTTTATTGCCGATTACGGGCGAAGGGGAGCTGGAAGCGGCTGCAGCTGTACACCAGCATACGGGAGAGCTGGGGCCAAACTCTTCGAGGCAGGATGCTCCCCATGCGCATTGCATTGTGCCGCTCGGTAAATCTCCCTTCGTATGCGCGGCCGATTTGGGAATCGACGCCATCGTTATTTACCGTTATGATGATGAGCGGCGTACGCTTACTCCTCATGGAGTCAGCAAGATTCATCGCGGCGCAGGGCCGCGTCATCTGATCTTCCATCCGGAATTGCCTGTAGGCTATGTCATGAATGAGCTGGATTCCACGATTACGCTTCTGAAGGCGGATACAGAGCTTGGAGCGTTAACGGCCGGTCAATCGATTTCTGCGCTGCCGGCGGGCTACGACGGATACAACGATGCCGCTGACATTCATCTCGGCCTGTCGGGCCGATATTTGTACAGCTCTAACCGCGGCCATAATAGCATTGCGGTGTTTGCGGTCGATCAAGCAAGCGGGGAGCTTACGCTTATCCAGCATATCGAATGCGGAGGCGAGACGCCGCGCAATTTCGCGGTTACGCAAGATGGCGGTCATTTGCTCGTTGCGAACCAGAAGACGGGCAACGTTGTCGTATATACGGTGGATGCTGAGAGCGGACTGCTTACAAAGACGGCTTCGTCGCTCGCATTGCCGAGTCCTGTATGTATTCAATTTGCAAAATCATCCTTACCTGTATAACTTGGAACCGGATAATAGGTATTTTCGTTAAGAAAGGCAGGTCCTGTTAATCATGTCAGCGCCACTTGCAGCTGCAACCGTCAATAAAGAGGTAATGAGATCCGCAACGGTATACGCTATTTTAATATGCATCAGCTCGGTACATTTAATGAATGACATGATGCAATCGGTCGTGTCTGCATTGTTTCCTGTTTTAGAACAGTCACTGCGGCTAAGCTTAGCGCAAATTGGCTGGATTGCTTTTACGCTCAATATGACCTCATCGGTCATGCAGCCCGTCGTCGGTTTGGTTTCGGATAAAAGGCCTGCGCCCTGGATGCTTCCGGTCGGCATGTTTTCCAGTATGCTCGGGATGATCGGCCTTGCCTTTGCCCCGAATTTTTACATGGTGCTGTTAGCCGTTGTGTTCGTAGGACTAGGCTCCGCCGTGTTTCATCCGGAGGGCTCGCGCGTCGTTCATTTAGCCGCTGGCAATCGCAGAGCCTTCTCCCAGTCGATCTATCAGGTTGGCGGCAATTTCGGCCATATGCTCGGACCCGTCATGACGATGCTGATTTTTTTGCCGTTCGGACAGAAGGGCGCGATATGGGGTACCCTGCTCGCTGCTACCGCGATTATTATTTTGATGAAGGTAGTGCCATGGTATAAGACGAATCTGGCAGCGCATGCCGGGAATATGCAGCGGCGAAAAGCCGCGGGCAGCGTGAAGGCTGCGCTTTCTCCTAAGATCGTCGCAATCGCGCTTGCGATCCTGGTTGCGATTGTGTTTGCCCGTTCCTGGTATGCTGCCGCTATCGGCAATTTCTATCAGTTCTATTTGGTGGAAACGTACGGCATGTCGATTAAGAGTGCACAGATACCATTGTTTCTATTTTTAGCGGCCGGCGTGGCCGGAACGTTCTTCGGAGGCATTATGGCGGACCGGATCGGACGCAAAAAAATGATGCTTATCTCGATTCTCGGTGCGGCGCCGTTCGCGCTTGTTCTTCCGCATCTGCCTCTGCAATTCGTATATCCGTTAATTGTGGCGCTTGGTTTTATTCTGCAATCCGGCTTTTCGGTCAGCGTGGTGTATGCGCAGGAGCTTATGCCCGGTAAGGTGGGTACCGCTTCAGGGCTTATTACCGGACTTGCATTCGGTATGGGCGGGCTCGGCGCGGTCGTTCTCGGCTACTTGGCTGATGCGCATTCGCTCAGCTTTGTTATGATAGCCTGCAGCGTTTTGCCGCTGATTGGGCTGCTGGCCATTATGCTGCCGAAGGACCGGAAAGAAGCTGCGTAATCATGGTTAAAAGGAAGAACAGAAGCTTTAAGGAGC
>DATJKM010000279.1:0-4303 GCA_035491515.1 Candidatus Udaeobacter sp.
AGCACAGTTCCCGCAGCCAATTTTTGTTCCCATACCTGCTTCTTGTTAATCGCCCATTCTTTATCCAGAAGGCCCGAGCGGTACAAATCATTCATATAGAGGATCATATCGCGGTATTTCGGGTTTTTTACATCAAACTTCAATTGACCGTTGTCCTCGAAGAAAGGCATCAAGCCGAACATCCCTTTGAAAGTGCCGAGCGATCCGCCAAAGTTTTCTCCATCCATCGACAGGGCAATCGTTTCTTTGCCATCCATACTCGGATATTTCGCTTTAAAATCCTGCAGCAGCTGCTTGAATTCGGATTGGGTGAACGGCACGCCTCCCTCCGCTTTATCAGGCGCCAGCTCCTTCATAATATCCTTGCGGATATTGAAGCCTAATACGGGCTCGCTTTCAAAGCCGTACCAGTTGGAGAGGTAGTAGTTTTTCCCGTCCTTATAGCGCGTTTTGTTAAGCACGTCGCCATACATTTCCGTTACGTCAGGGCCGTATTTATCGATCAGATCATTTAATGGAACAATAGCGCCCGACTCGATGTATTTATTAACCAGATCACTGCTTCTCTCGAACAAAATAATATCGGGCAAATCGTCGCTCGCCAGCATCAGATTAAGCTTCTCCGCCGGATTGCCGGTCGGCTGTTGAATATCGACCGTAATCCCCGTCCGTTTCGTAATTTCCGCTGCGACCTCGTTGCTGAACTTATCTCCGGTATTTTTGTCGAAGAAGGTGAGCGTTAGCGGTTCGTTAGACGTATCATCTACGGTGCCGTTTTCACCAACAGCGGAATTGCCGTTATTTTTCGAATTGCCGGAGCTGCAGGCTGATAATACAGAAACGACAGCCATAACGGCGAGAAACAAAACGATCCATTTTTTAATACGCATTGTAGAAATCCCCCTTATATGTGATCTTATTGTAGTACATTTAGTACATTTCGATCCAAAATCATTGGCCGCGCAAGGCCGCATCACCTCCATCCATAATATCGTTTCGTCAGCTTTTGACAGCGCCCAGCGTCATGCCCTTCACGAAATACTTTTGCAGGAACGGATACACCATCATTATCGGAAGCGTTGCCACCATTGTCGCTGCCATCCGGATCGTATCCGGCGAAACGGACAGCCGTTTGGACGCATCGGCCAGCTGCTGCGCATCGCCAACCATCGAGCTCGTTTGGTATTGGTTCAAAATTTTAACCAGCACCGCCTGCAGCGTCTTGAGGTCTGCGTTATACGTAAATACATAGGAATCAAACCAGGAATTCCAGTGCATGATCGCTGTGAACATTCCGATCGTCGCGAGCACCGGCGTCGTCAGCGGCAAAATAATTTTAAAGAAAACTTGCAAATAGTTAGCGCCGTCCATCTTGGCCGACTCGTCAAGCTCTTGCGGCAGCTGCTGCATGAACGTCCGGACGATAATCATATAGAACACGTTCATCATGCCCGGAAGGATGAACACCATAAAACTGTCGATCAAATGCAGGCTTTTCAGCACCATATAATAAGGAATGAGTCCGCCGCCAAAATACATCGTGAATACAAAGTACAAGGTCCAGAAGCGGTTCCCGACAAGCTCGCGCTTGCTTAGGGTGAACGCCAGCATGCTAATGACAACGACCGCGAGCGGCGTGCCGATAATTGTGCGCAGCACCGTAACCTTGATTGCATTCCAAATCTCGCTGTCGGACAAAATCTGCTTATAGCTCGCCAGACTGAAATCCCGCGGCCACAAATATAAATTGCCCCGCAGCGTGTCCTCGGCGCTGTTCAGTGAAATGATGAAGATGCTCCAGAACGGATAAAAGGTTACGATAAAAACCGCGATAATAAATAAATACACGACGGACATAAACAGAAAATCAGGTTTAGCTTTTACCATGGCGTGTTCTCCTTTTCATTGTTTTGCGTTAGAACAGCGACTGCTCGTTCATTTTTTTGGCCATCGTATTGACGCTTATAACGAGGATGAAAGCGACGACCGACTTGAACAAACCGACAGCTGCACCGTAAGAGAACATCCCGTTTTGCAGACCATATTTGTACGTGTACGTATCGATAACTTCCGAATACTGCAGCACCGTATTATTTTGCAGCAAATATTGCTGATCGAAGCCCGCGTTCAAAATGCCGCCTACCGCAAGGATCGCAAGAATGATAATCGTAGGCTTAATAGACGGCAGCGTGATGTGAAGCATCTGCTTTAACCTGCTCGCCCCGTCTACTCTCGCCACCTCGTACAGCTCGGGGTTGATCGCCGATATGGCGGCCAAATACATAATGGCGTTAAAGCCCATGTCCTTCCAGGTGTTCGAGAAGGCGATAATCCACCAGAACAACGGTCCTTTCTGCATAAACTGAATCGGCTCCTGAATGAGTCCAAGCCCGGTTAACAGATTGTTGACGACCCCGCCCGAAGAGAGCACCGTGATGACGATGTTCGCCGCAATAACCCACGAAATAAAATGCGGCATGTAGGATACGGTCTGAAACGTCCGTTTGAACCAGCCATTGCGCAGCTCATTGATCATTAGCGCAAGAATGATCGGCATCGGAAATCCAAACAGCAGCGACAGGAAGCTCTGGGCCAGCGTATTGCGCATAACCCTGTAAAAGTCGCCATTCGTAAAAAAGTAGTTGAACCAATCGAGGCCAACGAACTCCGTCGTAAAGAACTGTCCGAAAAACGAGCCGCCACCCGGCGAATAATTAATGAACGCCATGTACAGGCCAAACATTGGCACGTAAGAGAATAAGAGCGTTACGACCAAAGCCGGAAGCATAAGCAGGTACAATAACCGCTGCTCCTTCAGCCTGCCCCATACATTCGTTTTTCCGAAGCTGCGCTTGCGTTTCGGTGGAACGGATTTACTTGTTTCCGCTTTCAATATCGATTCCATTTTTTAGCCTCCTGCCAGTCTTGCGTTGCTTTGTGACTTCATTATAGGTCTGCCGCGCGGCCCGTTCTATACAAGCATTTAACGATTCGTATCCCAAATCGACACACTTCCTACGGCTCCATTGTTGAAATGCGTCATAGCGGATAAACTAGTAAAACATCCCGATACATGATAAAAAGGTGGGGGACAGCCATGTACAGCATTTTGATAGTGGATGACGAGGCCATTGAACTCGAAACGATGGAGCATTATGTACCTTGGGACAAAATCGGAATTACGGTCGCAGGAACGGCGCGCAACGGCAAAGAAGCGCTAGGCAAGCTTGCTGAATTAAAGCCCGACATTGTTCTAACGGATGTCCGGATGCCGATGATGGACGGACTTGAATTCGGTAGAAGAGCGAAGCAAATAGATAAGAATGTAAAAATCATTTATTTGAGCGGGCATAACGAGTTTCAATATATTAAGGCGGCGCTTAACATTGAAGCGACCGGTTATTTATTGAAGCCGATCGACATGGAAGAGCTGCTCGCCTTGCTTGAGAAAGTGAAGAAAAAATGCGAGGAGGATCAATTAGCGGATCAAAGCGGAGACTGGGTGCGGGAGAAGCTGATGATGCGCATTATACGCGAACCGCATGCGGAGAAGCGCAGCGATTGGACTCGCAAATGGGAGCTTAGTGCGACCGATTTCACGGCAAGCAGGGAGTTTGCCGCCATTTACGTCACCTTTGATTCAACTGCAGCTTATCCTGCTACGGATCAGCTCTCTTCTGACTTAGTCTCCACCGACAGAACGGAGCTGTTTCGAGCCGAAGCTAAGCAAAGACTGGATACCTTTATAATGGTTGAAGCCGAGCCGCATGCTTTATTCGTTCTCTTTCAATGGAAGGACGAACATAAACCGGCTGCAGCTGCGGCATCCTTCTGGGAACTGTTCCGGCAGTATTTGACTAAATCCTTCGGCCCGCAGATCACGATTGGCTTGTCCGCTCCGCATAAAGGCTTTCACATGATTTGGAATGCCTACTGCGAGGCGCGGGCCTGCAATGATGAGAAGTTTTACAAGCTGAGCGGAGCCGTAATAGACCTAAGCGATCTGAAGCCGACGAAACAAAAGGATGATGACGGCGAGCAGCTTGCTGCCAGGCTTGCTTCCTCTATTCAGGCTGGAGACGCCGAGCAGATCGGCATGCAAATCGAATCGCTATTTTCAACCATTAGAGAAGAGCGGATCGACCGAAATTTTGCCATCCGAACGATTATCCGGCTGTTATCCGCATTAGAACAGCATTTCTCTGCCTTGTTAGCGGGCTCGCTTAAGGAATTGCTGCTGGTCGATCATTGGAAGGAAATATCGACGATGAGCTCCGCCGCCGCTATTCAAGCTTATGTCATG
>DATJKM010000280.1:0-3405 GCA_035491515.1 Candidatus Udaeobacter sp.
TCCGCCATCGCAAAAACATCAGAGCCTGCCTTACCCACGTTCAAAAATATTTCTCCCGGCGTGCCGTTCAAGTCATTAATCGTAATATATGCCATGCCAAATGGCGTATTTACCTTGTAGGTCGCTCCGCGCAGCACTTGCGGCCGGCTTTTATATTGCTTATCGAGCACCTGCTCCGTTTGAACCTCAGCGGTTTCCTCCTTCGAAGTTGAAAGCACCTGTACATCGCGGCTGCCATCCCGGTAGATCGTTACGCCTTTACAGCCCAGCTCGAATGCCAGCTCATAGAGCCGCCCCGTTTCTTCAATTGTAAAATCCGCAGGACAATTCGCGGTCTTCGAGATCGAGCTGTCTACCCAGCGCTGGATCGCTGCCTGTACGCGAATATGATCCTCGGCCGATAAACTCATCGACGTTACGAAATAATCGGGCAATTCCGCTCCCGGGTGCGCATCCTTCCACGCTGCTGCTACCTTGACATCCTGCTTATCAAATCCGAGGCGGCTCTGACGGAAGTATTCGAATGCAAAATACGGCTCGATCCCCGTTGAAGTTCCGACCATCGTACCCGTGCTTCCGGTAGGCGCCTCGGTAATGACCGTTACATTGCGCATGCCCCTCTCGGCTATAGCCTCCCCAATTTCCGGAAACTCCGCAATCATATGTTTCATAAATCCGCTTTGCACATATTTTTCAGCATCGAATGCTTGAAACGGGCCCTTCTCTGCAGCTATTTCGGTAGAGGCCAAGTAAGCTTCACGAGCCATAAATCCATACAGCTTATCCAGAAAATATAGCGAGCCCGCACTGCCATACCTGATGCCAAGCTTAATCATAAGCTCCGCAAGCCCCATCGTTCCGAGCCCGATTCGGCGCTCCAGCTTCTGATTACGTTCATTTTCCGCAAAATGATAAGGCGTCTTCTCAATGACATTATCCAGAAAACGTACCGACCAACGCGTAACCTTGGCCAGCTCCTCCCAATCGACATCATGCTTTTCTTCATCATAAAACTTCGACAGATTAACTGCAGATAAGTTGCATACGCCCCAAGCCGGCAAGCCTTGTTCGGCGCAAGGATTAGTACTAATAATCGGATTGAAATACCAGCTGTTCGACATTTGATTATAATACTCCATGAAGACAACGCCGGGCTCTGCGGATTTCCATGCCGATTCGATGATGGCCTGCCAGATCTCCCTGGCGCGAACGGTTTTGTAATGAATGATTTTTTTTCCAAGTCGCCGCCATTCCTCGATATCACCTGTCCACAGCTCGTTAAAGTCCGGCTCCTTCGTATCCGGGAACACTAGCTCCCATTCAAGGTCTTCCTTCACGGCAAGCATGAATGCATTGCTTACACATACGGATAAGTTCGCATTCGTCACCTGTCCCATCGTTTGCTTGACCGTTATGAACTCCAGCACATCCGGATGCCAGTCGTTCATCATCAGCATCAAGGCGCCTCTTCGGCTATTTGATGTATACAATCCGTTACCGCTCAGCATGTGAACATCCTGAACCTCAAAATCGTATACATTCATTATGCCAATCGGCTCTATGGATACGATGGTATCGGGTACCGTTTGGAGCAGTTCCTCTACTCGAACAGCTAATGCTGTCTGCCCATCAAGCAATAAACGCTCTTTTATCCTGCTAAGCGCTCGGAATGAGATGTTTGCTTTTGTTGAATCCCACACACCATTGTAATATCGCCCCGGTACCCCAAGTCGACTCCACACTTCTCTAGGATAGCCATTCCCATGATTCCGCTTGCCTTCGACTGAATGTTTCTTTAAAGACATATAAATGAACTCATCCATTCGACCCTTAAACTCGGCTCCAGTAACTACCAATCGATAAAGATTATTCCATCCTAATGAACTTCTATCCATTTTAGCGATATGTGACAAAATTCCATTAGCTGTCAGCAGCATCTGAACATCCCGCAGCATCGGTTCACTTATAGAATCAAAGCCATATCCACCTTTTGAACCTCGATCACTCCCGTCCGCATCGAAATATCCACTGATGAAGGCAGCTGCTACACTCGATGGAGATCTAAATATAATTTCAGGAACAGAAATATCATCACTTTTTTGCTTCAAAATGCCATTTAGAGAAAGCCACTCTACTAGCAGTCTGGAATAAACACCTACATTCGTACACGCCCCATCGCCTTTCACTATAGATGCTTCGAGTCCGAACAATTCGAGAATATATTTGACTAGCCGCTCTCGAATAAGAGGTCTATCATCAGCAGTAGCCAACTTAATCGCTTTTGGTGCTTTCCATGTCACCTTTCGCCCCCAATGTACGTAACCAGCCCCGTAAAAATAACCAAGAAAATAGGCTAGTTTCTCTTCTAACTCAACAGGAAATGTAACTTGTTCGTTCAATGTAGTGCTCATAATTGATCGATCATAATCGAGCTCAGCCAATTTCACATAAGGTTGATTCATCTGCTGTTCGTTAACTAATAAAAGCGTATTTGAACCAACATTCAGCTCTCGTAATGGCAATGTTTTCACAACACCATCGATTAAAACGCCCATTTTATGGTCCTTTGTCAAATCAACTTGAAAGCCTTTTGCTGTTTTAACTCGAAATACCGGTTTAGCACCGTTTCGAAAGGAATACGTTATTGGCCTT
The DNA here is from genome assembly GCA_035491515.1 of Candidatus Udaeobacter sp. GTDB lineage: Bacteria > Bacillota > Bacilli > Paenibacillales > Paenibacillaceae > Pristimantibacillus. Next base: position 2,653 of record DATJKM010000280.1, read on the forward strand.
AAGCCTCGATGTGTAAAAGCTTGAAAAGACTCACCTGCATCCATTCGATCCGCAAGCTCTTCGGCCTTTAATAATCCTTTATCCGTTGAAATTCTCGCTTGCGGACCAAAGCATCCGCCCTGCTCGATCAATCCCGTCGTATAGCTAAACAAGCCGCCCCATGATACGGCTCCGCTGGATGAACCGTTTACCCCGGCGACAATCGCACGGCGCGGCCGCAGCGATGACAGGTTCATTCCGACTCCGCCGCCGCGCGCCATGATCTCGGTCATCTCCGTGAGCGACTTCATGATTCCGCCCCGGCTGTCCATAGGCGACGGAATAACGTAGCAATTAAACAACGTCAGCTCCTCGTTTGCGCCTGCCCCGGCCGCGATGCGTCCTCCCGGTACGAGCTTCCAATCATCCAAAATATATCTGAACTTCTCCTGCCATTCTTTCTGCTTATCCAGTCGGGCCTCTACCGAAGCCATCGCGCCTGCAAGCCGGTCCCACATTTCCTCCGGCGTCTTCTCGATCGTGAGCGAAAGCTTCTCTAAACTGGACTGGACCAGCTCTCCGCTTCTTAGTCTTACCGTAACCTCATTACCTTCGCGCGCGATCACTTCCCCGACTTCCTTCACCGGAAACTTCGGATCATCCTTTGTCAGGACGAGTACGATATCGCCGACCAGCGTTTTGCTCGTATCCGCGTTCTTCAAAGCGTATCGATCCAAAAAGATTTTCTCGCTAAGTCCCTCAAGCCGCTTACCG
>DATJKM010000281.1:0-13674 GCA_035491515.1 Candidatus Udaeobacter sp.
TTTTCCATTAACGATTGTTACTGTATTCTCAATCACCGACAGCTTTGTAGCAAGGGTTGTAGCTTCTTTAACAGCAGCTTCAATCAACTTCGCTTTCTCTTCGCCAGTCGCTTTAGCGATAGAGTCCTTGAGCGCGCTCAGTTTCTTCGCCAAATCTGCAGCTTCCTTCGGAATCTCGAATGTTGGAGCAGGTGTTTCCAGACCGCCACCAATGTCGCCACCATCGTCGCCTTTCAGAGATTCATAAGCATTGAACAAAGCTCCGGCAGCCGCGATAAACTTGCCGTCGGCATTAACTTCAGTTCTAGCTTGCGACAATACGGCTAATACATCCTCAGTGGTTATTCCATAATGAAGGAACACTTTCTCAACTGCATATTCACTCTTAGGCAATGCACCCAGTACTGTTTCTAACAGATTATTAACACTGCTTGGATTCATCATCAAATCCGACAACTCTGCAAAACTCTTCTCACCGACTTGTTTAATAAACTCAGTCTGGATATCAAAGAAATATTCAGCAATGTCATCTACCGTCAAATCAGCAACTTTAGCCTTTGTAGCAAATGATTGAATCAATGCGCCATGATCCGCACGCAGATCCTCAAGCCCCGCGACAGATGGGTTATAGGACAAGCTAACCGCTTCACGGAACAGTACTTTCAATTGCTCTTTCTCAGGTCCAGCATCTACGAATTTATCAACAACTGGCGCAGCGATTCTGCCTTGTGCAGCTTCACTCAATGCATTGAAAGCATCTTGAAGCGCCTTAACATCGTCTTCTCCTCCTGTTGCAACAATCGCATCACGGATCTCTTTCACTCGAGCTGCTAGCGTAGAATCAGCTAGCGATAAGGCTGCATAAGCGACTCCGCTCACTCCGAGCTTCTCCGCCAATCCTTGGCTGCTAAGCGGAATGCCGGCGAAAGCCGTAAGGGCTACGCTCGCCGCAATCGTAGATACTGCTAATTTTTTTCTTAATGTCACGCTCTCTCACTCCTAGTATATTAAAATAGTTGCACTCATCTATTTGACGAATGACTAATAACGCCGATAAACATAACTTTCAATATGTACTTGCTGCTTATGCTTTCACTCTAGCGCTGCCTAGTTCTTGTGGAAATAGGATAGAAAACGGCGTACAACACCCTTAGAAGACGCTGCGGCAGGCTGAATATGGAAAGGCTTGTCTTCGATAATGGATTGGGCATTGCCTTGCAAATAGCTCACCCACTGTTCTCCCATCCGCCTCTCAATAGATTCGTAGGCTTCGCGCAGACGAAAGCCGCGCCGCTCGACATGATGAGCATCGGAAGACACAATATGAATCAGACCATCCTTCATTAATGACCAAGCGGATTGTTCGATGCGTTTACCGAACCCGCCGAGCAGAGAATGGGTAGTAACTTGTGCGAATGCGCCTGCTTCAATGAGCTCGGCTAATCGCTCTGGGTGCTTTACTACTTCTGCATTTCTCTCAGGGTGAGCGATTATGGGCTTGAGTTTTAGGAGGCTAAGCTCATGAATGAGCTCGTACATCGCCTTCGGTATGCGAGAGGATGGCATCTCAACTAATATGTAGCTGGAGCCGGCTAACGGGAGAATTTCACCCCTATGCCAAGCATCCAGTAAATCATCATGAACACGGACTTCTTGCCCGGGCCTGATAGTAACAGGCACACCCGCTGCCATCAACTGTTCGTTAACGGAATGAGTGTGCTCGGCTACGTTGTCTGCTGTATTGGTATAGGTCCCATTGGCATGGTGCGGAGTTGCGATTATCGTTGTAATTCCCTCTGATAAGGCTGCCCGTGCCATATTCAAAGTATCTTCGAAGCTCGCTGCGCCATCATCCAATCCGGGTAAAATATGCGTATGTATGTCTATCATCCTGATCTCACTTCCTAATAGAATTTGATCAATAGCTCCTGATAGGCAGGCATGTAACTATTCTACCACACGAAGATAGAACTTTCAGCACTTCCTGCATAATTTCGACAGTTTTTTTGCTACATTTTTCCCTGAGTATATCCTACTATTGCCAGAAGTGTTAGTAAAAAAATGTAAAAGTCGCAATTTTCGAAGGAAAACTTTAGACCTAACACACGTTTAACATTAATTTACGCTGATTTAACACATCTCTAGGCGCAGGCATTTGTGCTGATTTCTCCCGCCAGCACGCCGCAGCCGCAATAACATGCAGGCATTCATACGCTCACATGGCATACAGGCCAGAAAAAAGAAGCGACAGAAGCCCCGCTTCTATCGCTTCATTTATGCACAAAGGCTTAGGTCCCAAAATCGAACGTTACCGGAGTATGCGTACTATATTTCACCTTATGGCTGCATAGGTCTCTTTGAGAGCGCCGTAGCTGTCCACGATTTCCTGATGAATCGAATGCTTATGCGGAATTCCCATATGCGAGGTGATCACATCATGAATGCCGGAACGCCGAATCGCCGCTTGCAGCAGGACAGCCTCTTCATCCTTCTCGTAGTCGAAAAGAAGCGCAGCCGCTATCGCTGTTGTTAAATGCGGGATAGGAATACCCAGCTTATGCGCCTGCAAAGCGGGTCTGATGAGCCTATCGTTCAATGACAGCTTACGAATCGGAGAACGGCCGACGCGGATAACGTTATCCGACAACCTGGGATTCGTAAACCTTACCATCATTTTTTGAATATACTTGTCATGCTTCTTCTTATCCCAGTGGTACTTGGAGGTAAGGAGACTCCCCGTTTCTCCCAGCACATGAGAGATTTCCGCCTTAATCTTAGCATCGCCCATCGCTTCCTGAATCGTATCATAGCCTTCGAGGTAACCGTGATAAGCCGCCGTGCAATGACCCGTATTGACAGTAAACAACTTGCGCTCGATGTAAGGTTCCAGGTCATCCACATACTTCACTCCCTCAATCTCAGGGAAGCCCTCAATCATTGCCGAACGGTCTATTATCCACTCAAAATAAGGCTCTACGGTTACTTTAAGCGGATCATCATGCTCCTGCACAGGAACGATGCGATCAACAGCCGTATCCGGAAAGGCGATGCAGAAATCCGCTTTCTCATGCCACTCCGCCGGCAAATGCTCATAAACGCGCTGCCTGAGGAGTGAGCTGCCGGAAATCGCATTCTCGCAAGCGATAATATGCAGCGGTTTGTAGTTACGGTTCTTAAGACGCCGTTCAACGCCTGCCGCGATGGACTCAGCAATATGCTTCAATGCGGTTACGCCTACCGCTGTCGTGACCATATCGGCCGACGCAACGGCTGCCGCCACCGCAGCCTTGTTCTTGCCGCTGATCGCGGTGACATTGTTCACGATTTCCGTATCGCTCGCCTCATTCGCAAGCGTGACCGAATACTGCTTCTGCTGCTGAAGCAGCTGAACCTTCCTCTCATTGCGAGCCACGAATATAACCTCATAGCCCGCATTGGATAAAAGAAGACCAATAAAGCCTCTCCCAATATTTCCTGCGCCAAAATGTACAGCCTTCATCGTCCGAACCTCCTTTACCCGGATGGTGTCGTCCTTGAGATATTATCTGAATATTCTGACTAATTTATATGTGCTGCAGCGCACCGGACACCATCTCATGAAAATCAATATGAGCTAACGATTCCGCGTGATAATAGCGGTCAGACTTATCGAAAGCCAAGCTCTTCGTTATCGTATTTGGAACGATAATGCAGGACATGCCTGCAGCCGACGCGGCACGCGCTCCATTAGGCGAATCTTCGATTGCTATCGCTTCGCTCGCTTCCACGCCCAGACCTGCCAGGGCTTGCTTGTATAACTCGGGATCTGGCTTCACCTTCGCCACATCATCCGCCGTCCGGATGCACTCGAAGTAATGCGCAATGTCGAGCTGCTCCAAATGTCTATCGATCCAAGCGCGATCCGAGCTGGAGGCAAGGCCGATCTTCAAGCCGGAGGCCTGAGCGAAATTCAAATAATCCAAAATACCGGACCGGACCTCTTCCCGCCGCATAAGCTCGGAATGCTGAAGATGCACCGATTCACGGAACGCCTGTTTATCGATTGGCAGCTTCAAATCCGTCATTAAATATTCATAGGGGTTAAAAGTATGCAAACTCGTGCCAATACAACCGGAGTACTGTTCCAATGTGAGCTCTACGCCATGTTCCTTGTACGCCTCGTGAAACGCGTTGTACCACGCCGTTTCTGTGTCAATAATAGTGCCATCAAAATCAAAGATAATTGCTTTAATCATCCATCCGTCTCCTTTCAAGAGAGAAAATGTTAGATTTGATAACAAAACCGTAACATGTTTTAAAAGTTTACGTCAAGGCAAGGCAGCGCCCAAATCCCCCTTTTCACGTTTTTCCCACTTTTTCCCGGAAGCCCCTCAAACCCTTGCCGTTGCTGGGTTTTTACTATTTTTGCAAGCGCTTTGAAAAGCTATGAAAAAAAATTTCAGAACATTTTCTATCAAACGCTTACATTTCGCAATGACTCGTCCTTCCAAACAAATAAAGGTGTCGCAAGGCGGGCTTGAACAGCCCTTCGGACAGCCCCTTGAAACTTCTGCTGTGGTTTACTGAATAGCTGCGCCGCAGATGCTCTTCTGACAGCACGACTCCTGATTTTGAGGAAGATAAGCAAAAAAAGAGCAGGTCAAAAGACCCACTCTTCTTATCACTTTGTCAGATTGCTAATGAAGACTATACGATTTGACCTTCGGGGGACTTATTTAGAAGAAGCGGCTTCTTCACCGGCCGTTTGCGTTCAATGCTGATCCAGACAAGCCCGGCCGCCATACATGCAGCGCCGCACATTTGCAGCGATGTAATTCGCTCGTCGAACATAAAGTAGCCGGCAATGACAGCTGCCGCCGGAACGGCGTAACGGAAGAAGTTCGAGCGCGCCGCTCCGACCTTGATCATGCAGGCATTCCAAACGACAAAGGCCAGCACCGTGCAAATAATCACATTGTATCCGATGGATAAATAATGGCCTGTATTTAGAGCGGACCAATCCGTCTGCCCCCACTTGCCAAAGGTCAGCGGCAGCATGAACAGCGATCCGAATGCGATGATCCACGTACTTATCCGAAGGACTGAGTATTGCTTCATTAAAGTCATGGAGCTGAGATTATATAATGCGCCGATTATACTGACGCCAAACGCCATCGCGTTGCCCAGCATATTTTCAGAAGAAAGGCTGAAGCCCTCTCCTCCGCCAAGGATGACGAAGCATACACCGACAATCGATATCGCGCCGCCGACGATGAGCCGCAGCGTAATCGATTCCCGAATGAACAGCGGCGCAAACAAAGCAGCGAAGATCGGCCATGGCGCTACGTTCAGGAGCGACGCATTCGCGAGCGTCGTATATTTGATGGAATACATGACCATAATTTCGAGCAGCGTAACGCCAAACAGTCCGATTACCGCCAGCTTCGGAACCAAACGCCAAGGAATCCCCACGCTGCCCTCGGTCAGCTTCAATATAAGGAAGAAGAACGGAATAGCCAGTCCAAATCTCAAAAACGAAAATACAACCGGGTTAAACGACTCCATCGCCAGTCGCGATATGCCAAAGTTCGCTCCCCATACGACAGCTACCAGCACAAGTCCGCCGTAGTTCATCCACTTATTATTCATTCTAACCGCCCCGTCTATTCACATATGTCTTGTTTCTATAAATTCCTCATCCATCATAGCATGAGCGGGCGCGTAAATATTCCTGCATTTAGCTCAGTTTTTATGCAATTTGAACAACAAGGAACAGCTGGCTTTTATGTATTTAAATAAATTTTTCCATTCGTCGCTATCCTGTAAAATTGAAATAACTTTTCCCTTATTAGCGCTAAAACCTCTTCTATCCTGCACATTTGCAATAAAAGAGCCGAAGTTTTCGTTCGCATACTGACATATGAGTATCTATATTGTACAAAGTACAGCATAGATATCACTTTTCACCGAAAACGGTCTTTTATCCTGTAGAAATACAAGATAGCTATTTATGCTGAGCGGAATATCACACGATGACCGGACCGACAAGGTAGAAATGCTCTCGCTCAACTCACATCATTCAACTCATAATCCATTAAAGATGCTTTTTCTCAATGAAAAAAATGATGGCAACAGCGATCATGACGCAACCTGCTTTTCAATTCGTTGAATATGAAAGCGCTATCCATTACGATTAAATCAGCTTCTGGTAGCTAACATTATAAACACCAGGAAATTACAAAGTGGAGGTTGAAGCATGAGTAATTTGGCAACAGAAAAACCGGTATCCGGCGGTGTTAAAGTTTCCGTTCAACGATTCGGTCGTTTCCTAAGCGGCATGGTTATGCCCAATATTGGCGCCTTTATTGCATGGGGACTCATAACGGCTTTATTCATACCGACAGGTTGGATTCCGAACGAAAGTCTGGCAACGCTTGTAGGACCGATGATCACCTATCTGCTCCCTATTCTTATCGGTTATACCGGCGGTCAAATGGTTCACGGCGTACGGGGAGGCGTAGTTGGCGCAATCGTTACGCTCGGCGTTATTGCAGGAGCCAATATTCCGATGTTTCTCGGAGCTATGATCGTCGGGCCATTCGCTTCATGGGTATTGAAGAAATTCGATCAATCTATTGGAGGAAAGATTCCTTCCGGCTTTGAAATGCTCATTAACAACTTCTCTTCCGGCATTATCGGCGGCGGACTTGCAATAATCGCATTCAAAGGCATCGGACCCGTAGTAGAAACCCTTAGCAAACTGCTCGCTTCCGGGGTTGAAATTCTCATCAACTCGGGCCTGCTGCCGCTCGCAAACGTATTGATCGAGCCGGCCAAAATATTGTTTCTTAACAACGCCATCAACCACGGCATACTAGGTCCGCTCGCTCTGGATCAAGCAACGCAAGCCGGAAAATCGATTATTTACATGCTGGAATCCAATCCAGGTCCGGGCCTTGGCATCCTGCTGGCTTATTGGCTGTTCGGCAAAGGGATGGTTAAGAATTCCGCCCCAGGCGCTGCCATCATCCATTTCTTCGGCGGTATTCACGAAATTTATTTCCCTTATATTCTTATGAACCCGCGTTTAATTCTTGCAACCATCGCAGGCGGCGTGTCCGGTACTTTCACCTTCTCCATCTTCGGAGCAGGTCTTGTCGCCGCTCCATCGCCGGGCAGTATTATCGCTTACTTCACCATGACGCCTAAAGGCGGATTTCTGGCCATGCTTAGCGGTGTAGCAGTAGCCACGATCGTTTCATTCCTGGTTGCATCGATCCTGTTAAAGACCGGCAAGCAGAATGAGAATGCCGATGACGAGCTTGAGCAAGCGGCGAAGAAGGTTCAACAAATGAAGGCGACATCCAAAGGAACTGTCGTACCGGCTGCAGCAGCGGAGCAAGTGAAGACGAAAGTCAGCAAAATCGTATTTTCCTGCGATGCCGGCATGGGCTCAAGCGCAATGGGCGCATCCATCCTGCGCAAAAAGGTCAATGCGGCCGCGCTGCCTATTACCGTCATTAACACGGCAATCAGCGATATTCCCGGGGATGCTGACATTGTCATCACCCATAAGACCCTTACCGACCGCGCCCGGCAAAAAGCGCCGAATGCCGAGCATATTTCAATCGAAAATTTCCTCAAAAGTCCAGAGTATGACTTGCTCGTACAAAGACTAAGTTAATGACACCATACTTAACGCTGACAGATACCTGTCGGCGTTAAGTCCATTCTTCCGCAGAGGAGGATAAACCATCAAAGCCTCAACTAGGCAACGCCGAATTATAGAGCTGCTGCTCGAACAGAAGCATGAAATTACTGCGGCCGATATTGCAGCTATCGTCGGAACAAGCACCAGGACGATCCATCGCGAGCTTAGCGATATTGAACCGCTGCTGGCGGAGAGCGGCATTCTGCTTCACAAAATAGCCGGACACGGCATTCGAATCGAAGCGGATCACGACACGCTGAACCGCTTCAAGCAATCATTCGACCAGTCCGATTCATTCGAATATTCGGCAGCGGAACGCAAGATTCTCATTTACTGCAGACTGCTTGAGCATGACGAGCCCATTAAGCTGTTCTCGCTCGCTCACGAGCTGCGCGTGACGATGCCGACGATTAGCCACGATCTCGACGAGATGGAAGAAGCGATAGTACAGCAAGGTTTGACTCTAGTCCGAAAAAGAGGCTACGGCGTTGAAATTATCGGCCCTGAAGAAGCGAAACGCCAGTCGATTAGCTCGCTTGCGCTTAATCATCTCGACGATTCCGATTTATTCGGGCAATTCAAAGACCAGACTGTTTCTCATCCTATATCAGCACAGCTTCTCGACATGATCGGCAAAGAAAATTTCAAGCGGCTTGAGCAGGCATTATGGGAGCTGAATGACGACTGGTCGAACACGCTATCCGAATCCGATTACACGAAACTGCTCATTAAGCTGTCGGTTGCGTTAACCCGTATTGAGCAAAACTGCTTGATTACAGCAAGCGATTATAACTTTGGCGATGAGATCACCTTACTGAAAAGTCTGCTGCATATTTTGGACATACAGCTTCCAATAGAAGAAAGACGGTATCTTTCTCAACTGCTTAGCAGTGAAACTTTTCCAGAAAGCAGCCTGCTGATCCATCATGACGATATGCCGACCATCGAAGGCGTTAAGCAGCTAATCCGTTATGTGGAGGCTCAGCTGCAAATGTCGCTTACGGAGGATCGTTCATTGGAGGAAGGGCTTATCCGGCACATAAAGCCGGCCTTCGGGCGGATTAGAGACGGCATGCCCATACGCAATCCCATGCTTGCGCCTATCAAGAAAGAATATGGTCCTTTATTCGCTATTGTGCGGCAGGGTGTACAAGAACTATTCCGTCAGCTCAATGTGCCGGACGAGGAAATCGGCTATATCGTCATGCATTTCGGCGCTTCCTTAGAACGGTTAAAGCCCTTCCCGAGGAAAATAAGAGCCGTCCTCGTCTGTACGAGCGGCATTGGTTCATCCAAGCTGCTGGCTGTGAAGATTGCCAAGGAGCTGCCGCAAATCGAGTTGATCGGCCACTATTCCTGGTTCGAAGCGACCAGGCTTGCGCCGGACCGGTATGATTTAATCATTTCCACCGTTGATCTGCCTCTGGAACCGGATCGTTACATTAAGCTAAGCCCTATGCTCTCGCATGAAGAAACAAATAGGCTGCGCTCCTACATCGAGGGCACTACCTTAAAGAAAACGGCCGTAACTGCCGTAGCAGAATCGTCCGGACAATCTCCGATGGATCGCTTACTGCTGCTGCAGCTTTACTCCGGTATCGTCCTGCGGCTGCTTGACGGCTTTCGCGTTCACGATATTGTCCTATTGGAAGGTCAAGACCGATTAGAGAAACAGCTTCCCGGTATGCTTTCCGTGATCGGTTCACCATACATCGATACGAATAGCGGGAAAATTGCGGAGCAGCTGCTGGCGAGAGAGCAGCAAGGAAGTCTTATCATCCCGGATACCCTTCTCGCTTTGATCCATACCCGAAGCGAGTGGATCGAAGAGCCTTTACTCGCCTTATACCGATACGACAAGCCTTTGCAGCTCAGCGAGGATGGCGAATCTCAGGCTATGCAGGTGTTAATGATGCTCGGCCCCCTGAAGCTGGACTCGTATACTTTGGAGCTGCTTAGTGAAATTAGCGCGATGCTGCTGCTGCCTGATCTGCTCGCGTTACTTGCGCATGAACAAGCGGCAAGCATCAAATTGTTCATCTCAAAGAAACTTGAGCTTTATATCAAAACCAAATTGGATTGGAGAGAATAATCATGACCATTCTATCGAAAGAAAAAATAAAGCTAAACGCCATTGTTAAAGACAAATACGAAGCGATCCGCATGGTCGGACAAATGCTCGTCGATGCGGGACACGCGCCGCAGGCGTACATCGAAAAAATGATTGATCGCGAGGAGGCACTATCCACCTACATCGGCGGAGGACTTGCCATGCCGCACGGAACCAATGAGGCGAAAGCATTAATTCGCTCGACAGGCATGGCGGTTATCATCGTACCGGCTGGCGTAGACTTCGGCGGCGAGGAACCGGCTCAATTAATAATCGGATTAGCGGCGGTCGGCGACGATCATCTGGATATTTTGACTAACGTTGCCATGCTCGTTTCCGAGGAAGAGGATATGCAGCGCATTTTGAATGCCGCTTCGGAAGAAGAGCTGATTTCTATTTTCGAAGCGGGGATGGAATAATGAAGGCCGTTCATTTCGGAGCAGGCAACATCGGAAGAGGCTTTATTGGACTGCTGCTTCATAACGCAGGCTATGAGCTATGCTTCGTCGATGTTAACGACACTCTCGTCACTGAGCTTCAGACAAAGAGGCAGTATGCGGTCAAACTGGCCAATGAGCAAGGAGATACGTATCTTGTCGATCATGTTACAGCCATTGACGGCAAAAATATCGCTTTAGTCGCAGAAACGATCGCGGATGCCGATATCGTAACGACCGCTGTCGGCGTATCGGTTCTAAAGCATATTGCCGCTGCGATCGCCAAAGGCATAGAACTGCGGCTTGCGAACGGCAAGGCCGCTCTCCCTATTATCGCTTGCGAGAACGCACTCGGCGGCAGCACGATTTTGAAGCAATTCGTCTATGAGCACCTGTCCGCGGAAGCACAGGCGCAGGCCGATCAGCATATCGTTTTCCCCGACGCTGCCGTAGACCGGATCGTTCCGCTGCAGCAGCACGAAGACCCGCTGCAGGTTACCGTCGAGCCTTTCTATGAATGGACCGTCGAGCGTTCCCCTTTGCTAGATTCGCTGGAAGAAATCGCAGGGGTGCATTACGTTGATCAACTGGAGCCATATATCGAACGCAAGCTGTTTACCGTCAATACGGGACATTGCGTCGCGGCATATCACGGTTTCTTGAAAGGCTATGCGACGATTCAGGAGGCAATGAAAGATCCCGCGATAGTGGCCGAGGTAAGAGGCGCATTGCTGGAGTCGGGAGCAGCGCTTGTTCAAACCTATCATTTTGACGAGAAAGCGCACTCCGAGTATATTGAACAAATACTAGAACGTTTCGTTAATCCTTACTTGGTAGACGAGATCGTACGGATTGGCCGCTCGCCGGTTCGCAAACTTTCTCCGAATGACCGGCTTGTGAGACCGGCAACGTTAGCTTATCAATACGGCATACCCGCAGCTCATTTGACGACTGCTATGGCAGCGGCTCTGCACTTCGATTGCGCCGGCGATCCCGAGTCCGATCAGCTGCAGGCTTCGATCAAGGAGCACGGCATCCATTCTACGATTACTAGATTCACAGGCTTAGACGAGCAGCATCCGCTTCATATTCAAGCGGCAGAGCAATACAGCATGCTGGGACAATTACAATCAGTCGTCCAGCATGGAAAGGAATGAGGATATGATGACACAATCATTGAAAGGGATAGCGGCATCGCCGGGAATCGCCATCGCGCGCGCGTTCCATCTTGCATCCGAGCGCTATATCCCCACTAAACAAGCCATCCAAGACAGCCCGCAGGAGGTCGACCGGTTCCGCGAGGCAGTCGCAGTCGCCCGCGTTGAGGTCGAGGCGATTCGCGCCTCGGCGGAAGAGCGGCTTGGCGCCGACAAAGCCGAAATTTTCGAAGGACATCTCATGATCCTTGAGGACCCCGATCTCATCGAAGCGGTCGAGCAGAAAATTGCCGATGAAGCCATGAATGCCGAATTCGCGCTGCATGAGGTATCGCAATCCTTCATCGAGCTGCTGCAGTCGATGACCGATGAACTGCTGCGCGGGCGGGCTATCGATATCGAGGATGTTTCCGGCCGCATCATGAGTCATTTGCGCGGCGTTCCGCACCTCGACCTGGCTAACCTGACGGAGGAATGTATTATTGTGGCGAGAGATCTGACGCCATCGGATACAGCCCAGCTCAATCTGGATGTCGTTCGCGGCTTCATTACTGAGGTTGGCAGCCGAACTTCCCATTCCGCCATTATGGCGCGGTCATTGGAAATACCCGCAATCGTCGGCATCGGACCGGCGATTCACGACCTGCCAGAGCATGCCGTCGTCGTGATAGATGCGAATCAAGGCGTTGTCCTTGTGAAGCCAACGGCAGAAGAGCTGGCGGCTTATCAAGACAAGAAGCAGAATGACGATCAGCGCAGAGCGGAATTAAGCAAGCTGAAAGATCAGCCTACTCTATCGAAAGATGGCAAGCAGGTTGAGCTGGCAGCCAACATCGGCAAGCTGGAAGATATTCAGCGGGCCATCGACAACGGCGCCGAAGGCATCGGTCTATTTCGCACCGAGTTTCTGTACATGGGACGCAGCTCCCTCCCTACCGAGGAGGAGCAGTTCACCAGTTACAAATATGCGCTTGAGAAAATGAACCCGAAGCCGGTCGTCATAAGGACGCTTGATATTGGCGGCGATAAGGAGCTTCCTTACCTGGAGCTTCAGGCGGAAACCAATCCTTTCCTCGGTCAACGCGCCCTGCGTCTTTGCCTGGATAGACAGGACCTGTTCCGCACGCAGCTGCGGGCGCTGCTTCGCGCAAGCCGCTACGGCAATTTGAAAATCATGTTTCCGATGATCGCTGTATTGGAGGAGCTGCTTGAAGCGAAGAAGCTGCTTGAGGAAGAAAGACAGAAGCTGATTGCCGAGGGCGTTCAGCTTGCTGGACACATCGAGATCGGGATGATGGTCGAAGTTCCGGCAGCGGCTGTCGCCGCAGACCTATTCGCGCCGGAGGTCGATTTCTTCAGCATCGGTACGAACGACTTGATTCAATATACAATGGCGGCAGACCGCATGAATGAAACGGTGTCCTACCTGTATCAGCCTTGGCATCCCTCCTTGCTGCGCCTCATTCGCCTCGTAATCCAAGCGGCGGAGAAGGAAGGCAAATGGGTCGGCATGTGCGGCGAGATGGCAGGAGATTTGACGGCGATTCCACTGCTGCTGGGTCTTGGCCTGCATGAATTCAGCATGAGCGCCGGCTCGATTCTGCAAGCGAGAGAACTGATCGGTCAGCTCGACAAGTCCGAATGGTCGCACTGCGCGAATCAGGCGATGACCATGCGGAGCACGCAGGAAATCACACAATTTGTTGAACATAAAAGAAACGGAGTGACTCAATATGCTTAGCCAAACTTTCATCATTGTTAATCCTACAGGCTTTCACGTACGCCCGACCAAATCCTTCGTACAAACCGCCAGCACCTTCCCTTGCAAGGTGAACGTCATCAATAAAGGGAAGAAAGTAAACGGCAAAAGCTCGTTGAGCATGCTTACGCTTGGCATTGCGGCGAACGAGGAAGTTACGCTGGAGATTGACGGCGAGCAGGAACTGCAGGCGCTTAGCGCGCTTGGGAAGCTTTTGACGGATATTCACGAATAGTAGGCAGGCAAGTTGCGCTTCAGCCTCATTTAGCTGGAATTTCTCCCTTTCTTTTTGCGGAAACTGCCCTTCTAGGGTTTCTGTGCCGGATTAACTGGAGAAAATCCTGATAAATCAGTCTCGTACTCATCGGCAATTAAAATAGCAGGAGCTTTTCCCCTAAAATGCAGTTAATAAATGCGAAAAAGCACAAAAGGACAGCGATCATTCGCTGTCCTTTTGTGCAATTTAAGTCTAGTGAGCCAGACTCTGCGCCTATTCCCGATATTCCGCGATGCTAAACGAC
>DATJKM010000282.1:0-14161 GCA_035491515.1 Candidatus Udaeobacter sp.
ATCAACCTTGCCGGCTGCGATCGCCTGGAGCGAATCGCTGTATACCGGGAAAAACTCCAGCTTTACGTTAACGCCATGCTTCTCGAAGAACCCCTTCTCCTCTACCAAATACCACATATACCAACCCGGCCAAGGACTAAGCGCAATCGTGATCGGATCATCCGGCGTTCCTTTCTTTGTCTCTTTTGTATTTCCGGAACAAGCAGCCAACAACGTCATCGATACGATTAGCATCAGAACCAGTGTCGCCTTAAGTGATTTTTTCATTTTCCCCACTCCTGTCATCTTTTAATTAGCACCAAATAGGACTATAAAAAAAAATAAAAGCCTGGGAGAGTGATCTCCCAGGCTTTTATCCTTCCGTGTTATATAGATGGGCGAACGGTACGTCCGCTGCATCTATACGCCGTCTCTTGGACCAGACTTAACCACTTGCCGAACGCTTTCTTGCATGCGCCGAACGATCGTTAACGGAACCCTAGACTGCTTGTTGTTCTCATCATTCGTGCTCGAGAACCCTATTTGATTGTCACGAAACCTTACGTTTAACCGAATTATAGTGTGGAACATACGGATGTGTCAATAAGTATGTCAGGTTTTATTACATAAAGAAACAGATCAAGAAATTTCCCTGACCTGCTTCTGTTCGAACTATTTCGCAGAATGTCTGCCGTAGCTGGCCGCGAAGTGCAGCATTTTGTTGTAAGCCTTGCGGTCAAGCTGTTTAATCGCATTAAATTGAGGATGGTTGGAGTTTACCTCAATAATCCAAAGATAGTTCTGCTTGTCATATGCGAAGTCGATGCCCATTTCATGCATGCCTGATTGTTTCTTGCTTAATGCACGCGAAATTCGAAGTGCCAGATCCGTCATATTCCGTACTCGGCCCTCGGTTGCTGCAGACGATTTTCCCTGCATTTTTCCAAGCTGCTTCATCGTATAGATAGAACCGCCTTGATAATAGTTCGTCACAATTTTATTGCGTGCCCCCACCTTTACGACTGTGCCGGTACAAACCCAAGGGCCTCCTGGCTTCCGCTGTACCATTACCCGAATATCATACGGACAACCTTTCACTGTATCTAAGGATATCCCTTTTTGAATAATGAGCTTTGCCGGCTTCTGTTTCTTCAAGCGGTCATATACGCCGGAAATAGAATTATAATGTTTGCTTATTTGTTTCTTTTTAACAATCTCAAACAGTTCATAGCCTGAATCGGACCGCTTCAGCTTAAAGACGCCAATTCCATGCGAGCCCACATTAGGCTTCACGTAGAGCATATCATATTTGTTAATCATCATTTTCAGATGGCCTTGACTGAATGATACGGTATGCGGAGCGTGACGCTTCAGCGATTTATTGGCTGATAAGTAATTGCAGACACGCTGCTTCCCTACTATACTTCGGCTAGCATATTTCTTTTTGGACACTGCCATCACCTCACCTTACTATATGAGTGAATGGTCGATAGCACTTGTACGAATGTTTATTGACAGCAAATATAGTAAACTGTAGTATACTTCGAATGAGCTGGAACATTTTTCTTCATTTGTTCGTTTTAATTTAGAATGGAGGAAATTTCCGTTTAAAACTTATATAAATACAATCGAAAGGTGTGTAGTTTTTGTTTAATTTAAGTCAAGTATCCAGACCGGTCAAAATCGCTCTTCTCGTCACCATTCTTCTCGTATTCGCTATCAGCGCAGCATCCGTTCTTATTTACGGCGATCATTTTTTACTGGGCTCCTATGAGAAACTGAATAATGATGACGTGAAATACGTGAACAGCGCAAAGATTTTATTGAATAAACATACCCTTGCTTACAATAGCGGCGAGTCTCCATCCTCTTTTATTATGCCTGGGATGCCCTTTGTATTGTCAGGCTTAATGCTAATTTTCGGACAAGGTGATACAGCCGTAATCGCATTTCGAATTTTGCAGGCAGCTCTGCAAGCCTTCTCTATCTATCTTATTTTTGTAATCGCGAATCATTTATTTAACAGCCGGGCCGCTCTTATTGCCAGCATCGCAACAGCGTTATATTTGCCTGATTATTTCTCTTCCGGCGTTATTTTATCAGAAACGATATTCCGGACGATATTTATGCTGTTAATCTGCTTCAGCCTGCTTGCTTTAAAGAGCAATCAAACCAAGCACTATGTCATCGTCGCCGTTCTCGTCATTATGGCTTGCTACTTTAAACCACACACAGGGCTTTTTCCAGTCGTTTTATTTATGTTGTGGGTGATCAATAAAGTATCCTGGAAAACGATCGTGAAGCATACAGTCGTCATTTCCGTTACGATGGTGCTTCTGCTAAGCCCTTGGTGGATCCGCAATTACATAACGTTTGACGAATTTATTCCCTTCACCAAATCAGCAGGAAACCCGATGCTGCTGGGAGCATTAATCAATAACGCGGCTCCTGCCAAGCCATTCTTCGACGCTCACCCGGAATATGCAGGCGATAGAGCCAGCTTATTCATAGGCTCAGACGATGCCATGGCGGATACAGCCAAAAAAATTATGCGCTACGGATTCACACATCAGCCGATAGATTATCTCAAATGGTATACTGTCGAAAAAGTAAAAGGGCTGTACCTCGGACCTTATTACTGGCGAACGGTGTTCGATATATCTATCGCATTCGTATTTGTCCCTCACACCCTTATGATGCTGATCGGTTCCGCCGGGTTGCTGCTTATGCTATTCAAAGCCGTTAGGCAGCGGAATATCCCCTATTTGCTCTTACTGTTTACGCTAGCCTACTTCACCGTTATTTATGTTCCTTTCGTCGCGTTTTCAAGATACGGCTACCCGAATATCTTTCTTATTTTCCTGGCGGGGGCTTATTTTATTGATCGGATAGTGAGCATTCGCGCGATTAAACGCTTGGCAGCGGGGGCTTCTGCGGCTAACCTTTAAAAAGTTTGCTACCAAACCTTTAAAGGCTTACAGCAAAACCTTTAAAGCGTTTCGAACCCTCCCAAACCCTCCCTTCCAAGGGAGGGCCCCGAGGCGCTGCGCCCTCTGGACACCCGCACTGAGTAACGTTGGAGATAGAGAGATGCTTGGTGGGTGCGTTTGCTTTGGAGCGCTTTCGTCCCTTTGGGACACGCTTTACATTTGGCATATAATAGGTTAACTATAGTTGAATAGCACAGGCTCTGATTTGATATCCGAAGCGGATTATGGATCAGGGTTTTTCGCGCTTGGTGGGTACGTTGCAGATAGTACAGCTGAGACATTCGCTATTGTGCTAAAAGGACACGATAATTAAATACCAGAAAAGCTAAAGTGAAGCGGCCCTTCGCCAGCTAACTGACAGGATCATTGTATAAACCACATTGTTTAGAAGCTATACTGTTTATGAATTATTCCTAAATGAAGGAGGTAAGGAGTATATGGAAATAAGCCACTGGCACTTGGGTTATTACAAGGATGGAAATGATATAGAAGCTGTTGGTTTTTTTGAAGATGGCAAATGGGTTGTTTACTACGATGATAGTCATGATATTAATTTGTTTGACGAAACACAGCTAAGACATGAATTATATGGTGTTGTGATTTTAAAGGTGCGTGATTACGAAGAAGCAGAAAAGAAATTTATTGAATGGGTAGAAAGCATACTGCTTCCATATAGAATAAAACGCTAGTATGAGTTTACTTCACGGCAGTCCTTTGTTACGCTAAAACATGTCGAGAACATAGTGAGTTATTTCAGCCCTGCTGCAACTATCGAAGAAATTATCTCTGTCATTCCGCTAACGG
This sequence comes from Candidatus Udaeobacter sp., assembly GCA_035491515.1. GTDB lineage: Bacteria > Bacillota > Bacilli > Paenibacillales > Paenibacillaceae > Pristimantibacillus. The sequence continues at coordinate 3,774 of DATJKM010000282.1, forward strand.
AAACTTTAGTTCAACAATCCGAGAAAGGCTGTCGGCAAGATTGGGAGTCTTTGTTGAGAACAATATTGGAGGAATCTCAATGAGTCAACGCTATCGAATTACAAGAGCTTTTCAGGAAAATGGCAATTCGGCGCAAACAATATCTTTAGAAGAGTGCAAACAGTATTTCACGTCAAAGCCTGATTTTTCCTATACATCAGTTTTCACGGTGACAGGCTCTACCACCATGTCCATTGAGGGAGATTTTTTCATGTGGAGCTGCGGTGATACTAAGATCCCATTCAGGCATTATCAGGGTGATCTTTATGTATCCGGCACCAATGAAGCAGTGATCCCCAAAATGATTGAGGTTGCGGGCGATTTAGGGGCGGATGTGCTGGAAGGGTAATTTTTCATTAGAAGAACGACATAGTAGTAACAACAGGCTGCCGATCATACCGGCAGCCATTTTACCGATGATGCTAAACTAATCCAAAATGCTAATGATCTCTTTAGCGTACGCAATCCAATCCTTATTGTCTGTATTCATTTCTATTGTTGGTATGACGGACCTTCTCGATGCACTCCGTAATTCCGACTGAATCGATAGCAGCTCGGCTGCTGCAGCTTTGACTTGTTCACTGCTCTTGTTTACCCATTCATCAGGTGTACGGCTTTGTATTCTTTGTTCTGCTATTTCAGGGGATATCGTTAATAATGCGCATTTTGCTCCGAGGATTAACAACTCCTGTTCGATAGTTTCGATTTCATCTACATATTTATCGGGATAGGCGACTCTGTGATTTAAATGAAATCGTTCTAAGATAAAAAATATCCCCCTAGACCTCCGGGAGGCAGCTCCCAAATATTTTGCCCATTCGTTTAATTTGGTTAGCATTCCAACTCTATCTTGCATTAGTTGAAGATGTTCTTCGTGACTCGATCTTCTGTATTCTCCATGAATGTTATGTAAGACCTGGGAAAAATGTTCACTCAGAACAATGACGCTTCGCTCCGCTAATCATCTGATTCACGCCACAACCTCCCTCTACCAGATATTTGGAATTAATTATATCAAAACAGCTGATCAATAGCCCAACTACAAATACTTTTCATGCAAGCTGGCATTACGCTATTCCGCCCGTTAACGGAGCAAAGGGCTGCTATGCGGCAGCCCTTTGGATATTTTCTATTGTTACCTTAGGAATTACAAAGATTTCAAAAACTTCTATCGATGAAATTTGCATTTGCACGTCGCAGCATAAGCACTACTGGTACTAACGCGATCAGGAAACAGCAGGAGGCAAGAAGCGGAAGTACGGCCCACTCAAAAATAGAGGATCCTAGAAACGTTTGCCAGCCGATCGCCATTAGACCGAGCAAGTAAGCGATACCTGTCAAATGGATCAACCTGAGGCGAACCAAGGTGGGAAGCGATTTGCGTTCAGTCATCCAAGCGACAAAGGGTACTGCTTGCAAAGCATGGAAACCGAGACCATGAAGCCAAATAATATTTCCATGCAGCCCTATGATTCGGCCCTGATTGAAGGAAATCCAGATACCGGCCGCAAATGAGATCATTACCGCAATCATTGCATAGCGTATACCTAGTACGAGCTCCGGACGCAGCTTATACGCTTTCTTGCGGAAATATTGAATCGCCAAGCTTAAATAAAACAGTACCAGCAACAGAGCCACCAAACCAAAAATGATACCGACCGAAGTATCAAAGGCTGTGCCATCCTTCACGAACCTCGGATTTACGCCGCGAAAATTTTGCACGGTTTCCGCAAAGTAAGAATAAAGCGCAAGTATGATGTAAGACCACCGAAAGAAAACTTTACTTTTTGCACCCATCGCAGAAAACGGAATGATAGCCGCCGTAGACAGTAGAAATATACCTAGTGCCGACACATCGCCGTCCGGGGCTACCGGTCCCCCATACAGCATGACCCATACCGCGCATACCCCTGCAAGCAGGAAGCCAAGTAACCCGGTAAGCACCAGCCATTTCTCCCCTTCAAAAAACTTGACTGCCGGTTTCAATTCACCAACCGTTTGATTATTCAATTTCGTACACCCTTTCTATAGAGAAGTTGTTACTTCAACTCTAAAGGAAGGATATACCAAATTTAACGGGCCCCGGTCTGAATTCCAGCGGACCTGTGGAACGGTTTTGTTCTCGACTAAAGTCGTATAAAAAAAGGTGCTGATCAGAAGCCAATTGGCTCACAGGCTCTTTTCACTATCAGGCCTGAGCATCGGTCACCGCCCGGCAGTTTAATTCGATTTTGTGAAACTAATTGAAGTTACTTATCCGATAGAGGCCATTTAGTTTGATTATGCCTAATTAATAAGCGTATTTGGGAGAGCAGCTTCTAAAAATGACCGATTACGTTTGCATAATAGAGCTAATCCGCCGTCCTCCCAACCCGAGTGCGATTTAGTTTTGTGAAATGAAACTAAATTATTTTTTATCTATCCGAATCGGCCGCATACACCCGCTTGCACAATTCAAAAAAACAAATCTCCGAAGCGAGGAAGGTTATACGCTATCAGTCGGACGAATGTTTGAGCCCGGTAATGTATTCGGTCAAATGAAGAATAACGGGGGTTCCTGGGGTTTGATGAAAGCAGCTATCGTTCGAAATCAAGAAATGGCGGTACAGGACTAAACCCTGCACCGCCATTTCCTCATCTTTTCACGTCAATCTTAATCATAGCGGGCTGTCTCTCAAGCGAGCTTACTTTTGAGACAGCTCCGAAAACCATCGTTTATTTATCGACAACGCGCAGCACAGTAAGCTCATATGCTGCTTCGCCAACTCGGATGATGCTGTCAGCCGGAATATCGGTCTGTTTGCCGAGACGAACAACAACCCGGCTCGTATAGCCTTCTTGCTCAATCGTCGGGCTGCCGCTTTGCTCTAGCTGAGAGCTTGTCCCCATACCACCCACCGAATCAGCAGCATTCAAGCTGTCACTCTTTTCGGCGCTGGAAGTATCGGTTGCAGAAGCGGTATTTGAAACAGGGGTTGCTGTAGGCAAAATCGCAGGTGGAGCCGCGGATTCTGCCGGCTGCGCCGAACCTTCGGCCGGATTACCCTCAGTGCTGTCATTCGCCGTATCACCGCTGCAATCAGGAGAGAGCTCAAGCTCCGTAAATTCCACCGTTTCAGCACCCGGCGGCTCTATTGCTAATGAACTCGGCGCAAACTGCGTGCATGCCGATGCGTCCTTGAATAAGAACACAAGGGAGGTCATTGCCTTCTCGCTTTCAGTCCCAGCGGTTTGCTCTGCGTATACGAGCGTATCCGGCGGGGCTATGCCTGCTTCTGCTGTAGGCTGCACCTCAGGCAAAGCCGCGCCCTTTGGATTCTCATCGCCTTTGCCGGAGAATGAATACATGATGCCGGCGGTAATCATTCCCAGCACCGCTATAGATGTAATTATCGTCGCTTTACGATTCCGAAAAAATAATTTGGATCGCTTCGAGGAAAGCTCCTGTTCAGCCTGCTTATAAACAACAGTAAGGGAAGATCCCGCTTTGTCGAAAAGCTGCTTCCGATTCGCACGTTTTTTGAAAGCATCGCGGTCATATTTCATAAAATAACCGACTATGGCTGACGTATAGGCTGGCACGAAGCCTCTTGGCTTCATGAAATCGGGATGATTCTCCGACCATTGGAAGAAGCGGTATACCATCTCCTTATTCGAAGCATTCCGCTGCAAATAATCGAGCATCCCCGTATAATCTAGCGTATCCATATCCGTGCTGCGCAGGAAGGCAAGCACGAGACGGAAAAATTCAGCGGACTCCAGTTCTCCCGCCAGCAGCCTTCGTCCTGCCTGCTGAACATGGTCTATCTCTGCCGGAGACAGACGGCCGAATAACGCTTCCGTCGGTTCCGGCAGCGCAAACCATTCGTATATGGCAAGCAGCTCATGAGCAGCCGATTTTTGCCTAGGATCCTGCAGTTGTCCGTTCCACCGCTGCAGCTGGTCCTTATAGCTGAGAAATTTTGCTGACGCGAGCTGATCTTTAGTGAGGCTGTCAAAATCAAGCTCGGAAAGCATCGCACGATAGACGGCAAGCTCCAGCCCCTGATACAAGTCAACTTCTTCAAATGAAGACGGATGCTTCTCTCTACCTAGCCGGGCTTCCTCTTCCAGCCTGCGCAGCTGATCTAAAGCGCTGCTTACCGCTGGTATCGAATAGCGCTCACGTTCCAGCCTGTCCGTCAGCTGCTGACGGGCAAACGTATGAAACGGTTCATAGCCGAAAAGCCTAGGATGATTGTTTCCCCAATGCTCAATCATCTGAAGCACGCTTTTCGCTCCAGCTGCAGCCTTCAGCTTCTTCTCCAGATAGGGAATGAACAAGGTGGAGGCGTGCCTCGAATCAGCCAGAAGCCTTGTAAAGAAAGCCCTGATTAAGGCTGGATTGCTTTCAATGGCCGCATAGAAAAAAGCAGCCGCTTCTTGATCGTTTTGCTTTATTGCGTTATTGAGCGCCAGGATGAGGAACGAGACGATTTTGTTTTCGATATTTCTGCCAACGATCCGGTAGTAATCCTTAAAGGCATCCACAATGAAAGCCTCTGGTACTTCTCCTTGCCGCGCACGGTCAAACTCATAGTCAAATCGGGACAGAAATAAATCATTCAGGCGAATCTTGTAATCTAACGAGCCGGATGGCTGTATATATTCGAGTAAGCCGCGCAGCACTGCGGTTTTTTGCGCTTCATACAACGAATCGTTGCCTTCCTCGATTTGATAGATGACGCACAACTCATGATAGCTGGCCGCAGCAATTTGACGCTCCGGTTCCATACCTGCAAGCATTTGCTCAGCAAATTGAAAGAAGTTGTCCACACGCTCAGGGCGATCCAAGTTGTCCCATACGAAATCCAAATACGGCAGATCCGTTCCGTCAAGATCGACATTACTCACTCGGTCGTTTACGAAATCAAACGTATAATCCTTCTCAATGCTGCGGTCCCCTTGTCGCAGGCTCCCCTTCTCCACGAACGTAAGATGCACCGATTTTCGGCTTTGCGGCTCTTTCGCATATGTGATAAAGCCAAGCTGCTTGCGGAAGGCGTAAGGCAGGCAGGCATAAAGCAGCGAAAGCAGCAGCTTTGCTTTGTCCGGCAGCTGCTTAATCGGCACATCGAGCGCAATATAAATCTTCTTCTTGCCGCCGACTGCTGACATCACCGCATACAACAGCTGCTTAAATCGCTTTTCTCCTATATTCAGCAGAGTCAATATCGAATGATAGGTTGGCTTAACCGCTGCGGCCGCATGAATCGGCAGGCTGGCCAATTCCGCTATCTCCATGCCGTTATCGATATCGTAGCTATCCGTGAAAGCTGCTTGCAGCCAATTCTTATAATCACTAGCAGACTTGCTGCCGTAACCGCTGGGAATGATATAGTTATGCGTAAAGAATGCGCTGCGAAGTCCAGTGAAATCCGCTGCCTGATAGACGCTGCGCCCCAGCAAAACGTCGCCGTTTTCCAGATGGAGCAAATGCATAGTCTCGGGATATAAGGCGCCGTCCTTCTCGCCGCGCGCTGCCAGCTCGGCCGGCGCATCGTATACGCAGAACGGATGGAGCACCTTTTTGATAAAAGAAGGATCTAAACCGCTTGACTTGGCAATCGTGTCATAGCCCTCCGTGGACCTGAAAATACCGCGTCTTTCCCGTGCGTACATCTGCTGCTGGATCTTTCTGCCGGGTGTAGAATCGCGCACTATTCTCTTCTCCCCTCAATGAAATTCAGCTTATAAAGCAGCCAAATGAAGGGCTCGTCGACCCGGATTGGACTAACGACGGTCTGCAGCTTCTGATCCACCGGATTGCTTCCCAAAGCGGATACCGCATAATAAGCTGTATCCCTGAAATAGACGTCCATCGTACCCTTGAACGGCCGATCGACCTTCTCGATGAAGCGGCGGATTTCTCCGTCGATATTTTCAAATTCAGTCAGGTTAAAATAATTGCGGTGCACCATATTGTTGAAAATATTGCTGTTCGATTTAATGTATTCGCCATCCTCATCCTTCAAGGAATGAAGCATGTCGCTCTTAGTCAGAACGACGGCTGTCGGAATATCCGTTTTGTTATTTTCCTGATAGGCAATGAAATCACCGAACATCGTCAATACTACGTCGCGCGGCTCATCGTATTGGGAGACCCATTCACCCGGCTTGTCGCCGAGGTTCATTCTAATTTTCTCGCGGATCGAACGGATTTGCAGCGGATCAACCATCAACAGGATGCCTGCCGAGTTTTTAATGTGCTGACCGTGCAGACCAAGATAATCCTGTTCTACCATGCCCTCGCCCGCCACATCGAAAAATACGAGCGTCAAGGGCGGCTTCGTCTCATCCTTAAAGACGAATTGAAAAATAAACGGTTCCTGCATTTTCTCTTTCTGGGTGGATGCAAGCAGGTCGCCGCGCTCGAATAACGGCTCCTCGTAATAAGTACGGAACTTGCGGCTAATTTCAGCGTTGAGCGGCATGCAGGCAGCATTGAAATGATCCGCCGTCGTGTTCTGCAGCGTATGGATCAATGAGGTCATATACACCGATTTACCTACTTGGGAAGCGCCAATAATAGAAATAATGTTGCTTGGCACCTTGCCTGCCGTCACCGGAAGCTCGTTATGGCATTTTGGACAAAGCCTTCTGCGGGTTAACTCGCCGTAACGGTCATTAATTCCGATTAACACATTATCGGAGTAAACAAGGTGCTCTTGGGGCACGTCGTGCGGACGGAGCACCGCTTCCATATCATGTACAGAATCGAGGCCAAAGCGCTCGCGGTATTTGTTCAGCTCTTCGTCTTCCCCAAGCGCATAATCCTCATCGTCCTCGCGGGAATGGGTGGCGCGGAACACGACCTCTTCCGGCGTGAATTTGCTGAAGCAGTAGGGACATACAATATCGTAATACAATGGCCGCGGCCTTGACTCCGGCTTTTTTTTGAAAATATCGAAAATGCTCATGCGATCTTCCTCCTTTATACTGAAATCAATTCGTAAATTTGCCCGTATTTCCGGCCATCGGTGAAAAACAATCGGATAAAATCCTGTTTTCCTACCTCAATGGCAGGCAGAATATTTTTTCCCGGCGCAAATGGCGCAACAAACGGATATAGCATACCATCTTCTTTATTTGAGGGGTAACCGCCCTGCTTCTTCACATAGCAGAGCACGTCCTTCGCGATCGGGACTTCTGTCGTCACCTGAATTTGAATCGTTTTGAACTTTCTAAAAAAACCGCTTTTATCCGAGACCGAATAATAAATTTTAGCCTTGCCGGCACTGATTTCTATGCTATTTTCGCGATCCTGTTGAAGGATGAGCTGCAGGCCGCCGCTCCCCTCCTGACAGGCATATACCGTAAAGACATAACGTCCGATGCCTTCTATCCGGCTGTGATAGCCGTTATTCGCTTTATACTCCGCCTTCGTATACAGCTTTACGTTTCCGACGATTCCGGAACTGTTCTCCGCCTGTTCGGCAGGCGTTTTCCCGATGTAAACCGCTTCTATGCCTACCGGCCAAATCCAGCGCAGCGTGCAGCGGTCCTCCTCGATCATGCGGGTCAAGCCGCTGATAATCGGAGAACTGTCCTCCGCATCGATAAACCGCATTTATATCCGCCTCCCGCATCGTCTAAAATCCATGGCTGCGGCTATCCTTCGTCCGTCCGCCCAAGCCCGCAGCGGGACGGTCCTGCATACTGCCTTTTCTTCCGCCTCCGCGCGGCTTAGTGCCGTTTTTCTCTCCCACTGGAACAACAAGCGTAAATAAAGCAATGATTGCCGCCAACACGAGCACAGCGGCCAGACGGGTTAAACCGTCCGAGAGCACATGCCCGGACAAGCCAAAGTCCAGAATGAAGCCTGCCAGCAAACCTCCGACTATGCCGCCAGAGCCAAAACTAACCGCCAAAAATCGATTGTCGAACAGCAGTCCGAGCGATACTCCAATCGCTGCACCGATAATGGCTAATGATAAAATCCGAAGCAATGTGTAGAACGTGCTATCTGCCATCGTACCTGTACGCTCCGTTAAGAGCGTCTGCTTATCGATCTTCTTGTAAATATTTTGGAAGACGAGCGAAATTCCTGCTGCTTCCGTCACATCATAGTAGCTTCCGCCAGTCGAATCGGCTATAGCCTGCAGCAATGCTGAGCCTCTGGCGTCAACAACACTGAGGCCAACCGTATTCACGGCAATACGCTGCTCCTTGTAAGCCGCAATTTGCTGGTCAAGGCTTGATTCGCTGAAGCCGTCCGACAGCAGGATGACCATCGTGCCGCGCCCCGCATTTTCCTTGCTCTTGATCGTATTCATCGATTCAGCCAAAGCGAGACTGAAGTCGGTTCCTCCGTCTGTCGGCTTGATCGCATCGATTGCGGCACTTACTTTATTTTTCTCAGCCTGTGTGTTTAAGCTGACGAAGGGCTGAAGCAGTTCCGCGGTATTGCTAAAAACGACGACAGCCACACGTTTATCGCTTTCCATGTTGTTAATCAGCTGCTTCGCAGCTGCAAACCGCTCGTTGTCAGGATCGGTTTCCAGCATGCTTCCCGAATTATCGATGACAAGCACGATATCCTTCACCGGCTTCACGCCGCCGAATTGCAGTCCGTAAATAAGCTGAACCAATCCGCCGACAACAAGCAGCAGCGCAAGCGTCGAAGGTACGAGCAGCTTCCAGGACAAATCGATGTAGCGCTGCCGCCAAGAAGCTCCGTTTAAACGGGGTGAAATCATTTCGGCAATCAAGCAGGACAGTCCGATGCATAAAGCAAGGACGCCGTAGTAGAGGCCAACGACGACAAATCGCGACCACCCTTCCGACAGCTTTCCCAGTATGAACTCGCCGATCACGAATCCTATTGCACCGCCTATCAAGCTGAACAATAGGAGAAGCATATTCATTTTTCTTTGCATGATGACAGCATCCTTTCCGCTTGCTGGTGAACCGCAGCGATTATCGGTTTATAACGGTCAGCGAAGCTCAGGCAGAAGGGATGGATGAACCGCGTGAAATTCGTACCCATTCTGCAAATAGGTTTCATAGTATACTTTGCCGTTGCGGTAATACATCAAATCTTCTAAATGAAAGCCGCCCATTATATTTAATTTTTCGACTCCGCTGCTCCGCTTCTCGTGCACACAGCCCAGCTTATAGATGCGTGATGTCTCATCAACGCCAAGGGCAAAGCGGATAAACTCGCTCTCCCGGTCTCCGAACAAATATTTTTCCTCGTAGCGATGTTCGTGCGTATAATCGAGCAGGCGGATATGGATAGCCGCGTTATCCTCAAGCGTCCGGTACAAAAGGTGGAACAGCTCATCCCGCGATAATGCTTTGCGGTTGCTGTAAGCAACGGATACGTTCGCCCGCAGCAGCAGCTCCTCCTCGAAGGTTTGGGCAAAGGGCTCCGCGGTCAGGATGTGCTTGCGGCAAATATCGATCAATCGCTCTACAAATACATGCTCGCCTTGTTCCATAAGCCTTGTCACGCTGCCCAAGAATCGGTCCTCGAAAAACGTCGATGCGCCGCGCTTCTCCTCGATGTCCTTTATGACATCCCCGGTTACACGCTCGTAATAATCGAAAATGTTTTGCCCGATATAGTCATCCGCCGAGCGGATGCTTTGAAGCGACGCCGTCTTAAGCTCTTCCTCAAGCGTTGCCATTTGCTCAACACGTTTTTGGTACCCTTCGTGCAGAAGCTCCAGCTCGCTTGTGAACTTTCGGTACAAGGCGAGTTCAGTCTCCAATCGTAATAGCTGCCACTGCTGCCGATAGACCGTATCGAAAAATACGCGTATAAAGGAGCGTAAATTTTGCTTATCCATAAACGGAAGCCGTTGAAATTTCAAGTCCTCGACACGTATTTCGCGGGTGCGCTCAAGCTCCTCCCCGGCTAAATCGATTTCTCTGACCAAATCGCGCATTCGAGCGCGAGCGGCTTCCAGCGCACTGCCTGCCTCATTCTTCTCGTCCGTCCACTCGGACACCTGATAAAAGCTGATCTGCGGACGCTCCTGCATATTCCGGTTAACGGTGCGCCGCAGCTCTTCCCCAGCCTTGACATAACCGAGGCACTCCTCAGCCGCGCTTGTGAAATGCTTACGGAAGAAAGCGGCGCAGCCGTCGCTGAACAAAGCCTCCTCGGCCTCGCGCAGCGACATACGCCGAAGCTGATCGTATCGAATGCCACTCGTTAAGAGCCCCGTCATATCGGCAAGGTTATCTTCGCTTGGAACAAGTTCGGCCAAACGCGCCTCCATTGCCGCCATATCGAGCCCGAAAAACGCCAGCTTCTCCTTCGTACCCAGCTCAGGCACGCTTTGCAGCCTCGTTTTCAATTC
>DATJKM010000283.1:0-24292 GCA_035491515.1 Candidatus Udaeobacter sp.
GGAGCGGGAAGCGCACATTTAGCGGCGGCATTGATTGGATTGCAGGCAGGGGAATGGTATTCGGAGCGGAATATGGAAAAGTGGCTGCGCGAGGCTACAGGAACGGATAAGCAGCCTAATGAAGGCATTACGGAGCTTGGCTGGTTCGGGTTATGGCATAGCATGGGCTGGCTCGAGCTTGTGGATTATCATCAATCCGATGATAAGGAGCTCTATTTCAGATGGAAGTCATCCGCGCCATTGTTAGATGAAAGCCAAGCAGGTATCCCGGAGTCTTCTCCTTTCATTACCGTCCAGCCGAATGGTGAGGTGATGGTTCAGCCGGAATGTCCCTTCCCGGTCAGATGGGAGCTGGAGCTGCTGGCCGAACGGAGATCGGATGAGCAGATTGCAGTTTACCGGCTGGAAGCTGCCTCGATATCCCGCGCATTGGAGCTCGGCAGAACACAGACGGTTATCCAGGCTTTTCTTCAGCAGTCTTCGGGTGGAGCAGCCTTGCCCCCTACCGTCGAGGCGTTGTTGGAAGTGTGGACCAGCCGCGCATGCCGCACCGAGTTTGCGGAGGTCGTGCTGCTGCGCTGCGACAACGAAGCGATGGCAGCGATCGTCCAGAATGATCCGGCCCTTGCTCCAATGCTCCTTCAAAAGCTTGGTTCCTTAGACTTTATTGTGAATAAGTCTCAGATCAGTGAAATTAAAAGCTTGCTGCAGAAGAGGGGCTATCCAGCCCGTAAGGCGGTACAATCAGGCGCACGGAACGAACAAGCCGGTTATCCAATGATTCACTCAGGAAGTGAAGACGGAAAAATTATTGAAATATACGCAACAGGAAAGACAAAAACAGCTGCACCTTCTTACATTTATGAAGCTTTTCCGCTTCACCATTTTGAACTTAATAAACATGCCGCCAGGGAAAAGCTTCAAGCCTTATCTCAATTGGAGCGAGTGCCTGCGATGTGGACAAAGCAGCTTCGCGCATATCACCACTCCACGAGGAAGGAGCTTATAGAACAGGCGCTGCATTGGCAAACGCCCGTACAGCTGCGAATAGAACGCGAGCTTCGTTCGTTTGTTCCCGAGAAGCTTGAGCAGCAGGATGACGGCTGGGCTGTCGTCGGGCTGCTGCGGGATAATCCGCAGCGTGAGCTGATCCGGCTTACCCCGGATATGTGGGAGGAAATGCGGCTCGTCATTCCCGGTCATTGAGCACCAATATAATTTCTATCTATTGGCTAAGCGAATATGATATGATAGTGTAGGAATAAGCATTGAAATGAGGTGGATGAATGCCAACTGCTGGAGGATTTACGGCTGTTCATTTGGAGCAACCGCAAGGCGGCGTTTCTTCTCTCGATATGGCGTCGCTGCTGCTTTGTGCGTATGAATTAGGTGATTGGATCAATCAATCGGCGGAAGTTGCCGAATATTTATATTGGAAGTCGGCTGTGAATGAGGACGAGGAAGTAAAGCAAATGGCGAAGCGCTTCGCGAAGGCGAAGGAGCTGTTTACCGAGTGCGAACGATTTGGCCGCTTTCACCCCGATTATAACGAAGCGAAAGACAAGGTTAAGCAGATTGAACGTGAGCTAAGCGAAATCGAAAGCGTTCGCCGCTTCAAGTTCGCAGAACAGCTCGTAGATGACATGCTTTTTGATATATCCCGAACCATTGCGGAGTCTGTTTCGGACAATATTAAAGTGCCTGGCAATGAAAAGGCCGGCGGCGGAGGCAGCTGCGGAAGCGGCGGTTCATGCGGATGCGGAAGCGGCGGATGCGGATAGTACGACGCAAAACGAGGGCATTAGGATCACGCTTATGAAGCAGGCGCGCTGCGCAAACGTAAGCATATGCTTACGAAGTAAGGTTTGCTGCGCAAACCTTTTAGGAGGGAAAGGATGCTACCGGATCGAACGGGATATATTGTATGGGTAAGTGATTTGAAAGCGGCTAGGTCACTGGAAAGATTCGGGACGGTTCATTATATGTCGCGGAAGATGCATTACGTCGTGATGTACATGAATGCGGAGCGTTCTGAAGAGGCCGTGCGGCAAATGGGGAAGCTTCCGTACGTTCGAAAGATTGAACGTTCTTACCGGAATGAAATTAAGACCGAGTACAGTAAAGACAGTGAAGATAAAACGAGATTTTACAGTTTATAAAAGCGTGAGCGGTCAGCTCCGTAAATTGACGGTGCTGACCCTTGAACGATAAGTAAGAGCATAAATAAAAAATATAATTATAATATTCATTAAACGCGCTTCTCAGCGACGAATAACGCTGAGAAGTGTTTTTTTATACAAAAATATCCACAAACTTACAAAAATGGTCTGTCTTTATTTTATTGTTGTAATCTCGGACAATCGTGGTAAAATGGAATTAAATTCATAGTATAAAAGCCCTGGTTCCTTGGAAGGAGTAGGTTGCGAAGTGAAAGATAAAATGACGAGAAGATGGAGTACATACGAGTCGTTTTATATCGATCTAGGCGATAAGAAAGTAGCGGATATCGTCATTACGAACCACGCCAAGAGTCGGTGGTTAGACCGGATCGAAAGCGAGAAAACCGGTTTTGAAGACATTGCTGAATTTCTATGGGAATGTTTGAAGCAAGGACGGGTCGAGTCCTATTACCGCAACGAACAGGATGTCTATTTAATTGACGATGATCTTGTATTTGTTGCTGAATTTGCAGAATCACTTACGGAAACGGATATTACCGGAAGCCCTTTACATAAAATGATCATCGTAACCTTCCTTGGGCGCATGTCAGAAACCATTGAGCTAAGGGATCTTAAGTCCTATTATTCATGGCTTCGTCATTCTCGGCGCATGACTCTTGTAAAGAGCAGCAGAAAACGAAAATAAAGTAGGTATGATTACTATACAATAATGAGCCGAGCGTGCAATCTGAAAAAGATTGCACGCTTTTTTGATACGGTTGTAAGATTCTGTACAAGCTTTGTAGTATAATAAGCACCAGAAGAAAGGATGATTGGTTCATGGCGCTTAATTTTCATCAGCTGCACATATTTTGTACGGTTGCGGAACGTGGAAGTTTTTCAGCGGCGGCGCAATCATTGCATATGACTCAGCCGGCCGTAACGATGCAAGTACAGTCACTGGAGGACTATTTCGGCACGAAGCTGCTGCAGCGCTCTACAAAACGAATTGAGCTGACGGAAGCAGGAAGGGCGCTTATGCCTTACGCTCAGCGCAGCATCGATTTAATTCGCGATACGGATCAGGCGATGTCCGCCTTCACGAAGCAGCTGAAGGGAAGACTTCAGCTCGGCTCGAGCTTAACGATAGGTGAATATATTTTGCCGCGCTTGCTCGGCCCGTTTGGTCAGGAGTATCCGCATATCTCAATAAGCATGAAAGTAATGAACACCTCGCAAATCATGGAAGATATATTAAATCATCAGCTTAATTTTGGTTTGATCGAAGCTCCGGTTAATCATCCGGATATGCATATGGAAGCGGTTATGAGCGATGAGCTTCGATTGATTGTTTCCAAATCACATCCGTTAGCTGAGCGTTCTTCCGTCACTTTAGAGGAAGTTATGGAATATCCCTTCGTGCTACGTGAGCAAGGCTCGGGGACTAGACTTGTTATGGAAGAGCAGCTGAGGAGGAAAAATATCGATCCGGCTTCGATGAAAATCGTAATGGAGCTGGGCAGCACTGGTGCTGTGAAGTCGGCTGTTGAGGCTGGCTTAGGCATCTCCTTCGTCTCTTCCTCATCTGTAAAGCATGAGGTGGCGCTAGATTTAATTCGGATGATCAAAGTGTCTGATTCGAAGTTTCAACGGCAGTTTTATTCCATTTATTTGAAATCGGCTATATTGCCGATATCAGCCGTAACCTTCCTAACCTTTCTGAGAGAGAGGGATTTACAGCAATGGCTCTAATGGATGGACTCGCTGATTTGCACACGCATACAACGGCTTCAGATGGCATGCAAGCTCCGGCAGAGAATGTCCGATTGGCTAAAGCGGCGGGACTTTCGGCGATCGCCATCACGGATCATGATACGGTCGCGGGCGTAGCGGAAGCGATGCTGGAAGGAGAACGCCTAGGCATGACGGTTGTACCGGGTGTAGAGGTGAGCACGGTTGCAAACGGGACGGATATTCATATTCTTGGTTATTACACGAATAATGACGATGTGGAGTGGCTAACGCGTCTCGCAAGCCTGCGCGGATTAAGAGATCACCGGAATGAGATGATCGTAAATAAGCTGCGGGAGCTCGGCATCGCTCTAACTATGGATGAGGTCATAGCCGCCGCACATGGAGAAAGTTCGATGGAACCTGCGAAAGCAGCCGACGCTAGCATCGGTCGCCCTCATATTGCTGTGGCGCTAATACGCAAGGGTGTCGTCTCTAATATGAAGGAAGCGTTTGATCGTTATTTAAAGACGGGTGCAGCGGCTTACGTCAATCTTCCAAGGCTGAATCCGTTTGAGGCCGTTGATTGGATACGGGAGGCCGGCGGCACAAGCGTTATTGCTCATCCCGGCTTATACGGCAATGATTCATTAGTCGAGGAAATCATTCGTTACGGCGTTCAAGGGATCGAAGTGTTCCACTCTGACCATGGGCCTGAAGAAGAGCGGCGTTATGCTGAGCTTGCAGCGAGCTACCATTTGATTGCGACGGGCGGATCGGATTTTCATGGATCGCGGGCGGGAGTCATTTTTCATGGTGCTATAGGCAGTCGTACAGTAAATGCAGATGTGCTGCGACAGCTCGAGCCTTCATGGAGAAGAAAGCAATAAAATACGTAAATCTAATGAGATTCATATAGCAGCGATTCGTGTAGCATTGGTTCCGGATTGCGTAACATGGCAAGAGCTGCATAAAAAAATCAAAAACACGGTTTCTTATTCTTGGTAATGAGAGACCGTGTTTTTTGATGTTTAATCTCGTATGAGCTGCAGGCTATTACATAAGATTGTTGAACGCATTTTTCGCTTTGGTCGAAGTTTAACTTCGGCCGTTTACTTCAATTCGCATGCCAACGATTTAATGCGCTGCTCGTCCGGTGTTATGAACAGCGTTTTTTGGTTGTCGTAAATGACGAAGCCCGGCTTCGCGCCGTTTGGCTTCCGCACATGCCGAATGAACGTGTAATCAACCGGAATCGAGCTGGAGTCGCGGGCTTGGCTATAATGCGCGGAAAGCATTGCGGCCTCCTCCAGCGTTGCATTGCCGAAATCGCCGCCTCTGATGACGACATGCGAGCCGGGTATATCCTTCGTATGAAGCCATGTATCGGAAGGCGAGGCGAGCCGGTTCGTTAAATATTCGTTTTGTGTATTGTTTTTGCCGACATACATCGTTACGCCTTCGGAGGAGGTGTAGCAAAGCAAAGTTGGCTTAAGTGCTTTTTTCTTTTTCGGTCCGCGCCGGCCGCGTTCCTTCATGTAGCCCTGCTCCACGAGCTCGTCGCGAATTTCGCCGATATCGCCAAGCGAAGCGTTGTCGACCTGCTGCAGCAGCGCTTCAAAATATTGAATTTCGGTACGGGCGATTTCCATTTGCTCGGCAACGATGGATAAGCTGTTCTTATGCTTCGTGTACCGCCGGAAATAACGCTGCGCGTTGTCAGAAGGCGAGAGCTGCGGGTCAAGCTCAATCGTGACCGCGGCCTGCTCCTCGTCATAAAAATTAACAAGCTCAATTGAAGTGTCGCCGCGTTTTATTTGATGCATATAAGCCGTAAGCAGTTCTCCCAATACTCTATACTTCTCTGCATCGTTCGCCTCGATGAGCGTTTCTTCAAGCTTTTTAATTTTTGTAATGTTTTTTGCTTTTTCATTTTGGACGAAGCGGATGAGGTCAGCAGCGCGCTGCTTAACGGTATCCCGTTCGGCCTTGTTGCCGTAGAAGCCCTCAAGACAAGCGCTAACGTCAGGGAACACCACGGCTTCTCCGTCAATATGCGTGAGCTCCGTGATCGAGAAAAATGATTTTCCGGTATCCGGATTTGTTATGATCGTAGGCTTGTATTGGTCCTTCTTTACCAGCTGGATAAAGCCTGCGAAGCTGCTCCATAATTCGCTTATGGCGGGCTGCGATACGCCTTCAGCATCCGGAAGCTTGTCAGCTTCAGTCTGTGCGCGATATACGAGCTCCTTGGCGATCAAGGGGCTGAAGCCGCTAAGTTTATCCACCAGCCTTTTATGCAGAGGTGCAGTCTCATCGGTGTCGCTTAGCGCTTCCGAAAATTGCTGCTCGTCCGCAATCGCTAAAGGATCGAGCTTGCCCTGCTCAGGCGGAGAGGTGTAGATACTGCCCGGCAATACGATACGATGACTGCTAATTGCTGGCGTGACATGATGAATGCCGTCATGAATAATGCCCGTTGAGGGGTCCATCAAAATAATGTTGCTGTGGCGTCCCATAATTTCGATAATAATCGTTTTGTTCGATAAATCGCCAAGCTCGTCACGATGCTTCACTTCGATATGAATGATGCGCTCGCGCCCGATTTGACGAATGGATTCAATGACGCCCCCCTCGCAATGCTTCCGGAGCAGCATGCAAAACATAGGCGCTTCCATAGGGTTGACGTATGTGCCTGTAGTCCAGTGCACGCGAGGATATGTCGGATTGGCGGACAGGAGCAGTTTGCCCTGCATGCCCGCACCGCGAATGCTGAATACAAGCTCGTGATCGGTAGGCTGGTGAATTTTATGTATACGCGCGCCGACGCAGCGCTGTAGGTCATGCGTGATCGCATGGGTGACGATGCCGTCTAATGCCATGGTGTATGGTTCCTCGCTTCCTTGGTAAGTCTTTCTCTATCATGCCATAGTTGAGACAAAAACTTAAGTCCTTCATGGGATATTTTGTGGGCTGTCCGAATACATTTACCCTATAAAGGCTGTCCGAAGGGCCGGCGCCGTTGCTGCTTGGCTCGGTATATTACGGGAGGGAGTTATACCATGGAACAAATGAAATGGCATCAAATGGGGATAAATGAGTTGGTTGACGTGTTAGTCAGCTCCCCGGATCAAGGGCTGACGACGTCGGAAGCGGCGCAGCGGCTGGAAAAACACGGACGGAATGAATTGACGGAGGGCAAGCGTGTCTCGCCTATCTTATTGTTCCTCAATCAATTTAAAGATTTCATGGTGCTTGTCTTGATGGGAGCGACATTGATTTCCGGCTTGCTGGGTGAATATTTAGACGCGATTACGATTGTCGCTATTATTGTAATTAACGCGGTACTCGGCTTCGTTCAGGAATTTCGGGCGGAACGCTCGCTGCGGGCGCTCAAGGAATTGTCGGCCCCGACGGCTAAAGTTATTCGCGGTGGAGAACTGCTGACCGTCCCTGCTAAGGAGCTCGTTGCAGGTGATCTTATTTATCTGGAGAGCGGAGACCGGATTCCGGCTGACGTGCGTCTGCTTGAAGCGAACAGCTGCTACGTTGAGGAATCGGCTTTGACGGGAGAATCGGTGCCGGTCGGAAAGCATGCTGCGGCTATCTGCGATGATGATCTGCCTTTGGGCGATCAGCGAAACATTGGATTCATGGGCACGATGCTCACACGGGGCACGGCAAAAGCGGTTGTGATTCGTACGGGCATGGGGACGGAAATGGGTAAAATCGCGGGTCTTATCGAGCAGACGGAATCGATGGAGACGCCGCTGCAGCATCGGCTGGAGCAGCTTGGCAAAATATTAATCATCGTTGCGGTAGGCTTGACGATTATGGTTGTCGCGGCAGGTATTTTGCACGGTCAGCCGGCATACGGCATGTTTCTGGCCGGTGTCAGCTTGGCGGTTGCCGCCATTCCGGAGGGACTGCCGGCTATCGTAACGATCGCGCTTGCGCTGGGCGTACAGCGGATGATCAAACGGAAGGCAATCGTACGCAAGCTGCCGTCTGTCGAGACGCTCGGCTGCGCATCGGTTATTTGTTCGGACAAAACGGGGACGCTGACTCAAAATAAAATGACGGTTACGCATGTATGGATAAGCGGAAGGCAGCTTGAGGTAAGCGGTGAAGGCTATGATCCGACGGGCGCTATTTATGAAGATGGCAACGCACTTGATATCAAGCATGATTTATCCGTTAAACGCCTGCTCCAGGTGAGTGCCTTATGCAATAATGCTCAGCTGGTGAAGGTGGAACCGGCGGATACGGGCAAACGAAAAAGTAAAGAAGTGCAGGAGGAGTGGCAGCTTAAGGGAGACCCGACAGAAGGTGCGCTGGCGGTGCTGTCAGCCAAGCTGGGCTCCTCCGCCAAATCGCTGGAGCAGCTTTACAAACGGGAGAAGGAGTTTCCCTTCGATTCGGAGCGGAAGCGGATGTCAGTCGTGGTGTCTCATCAAGGCGGACGTCTCATCTGTACGAAGGGAGCTCCTGACTTGCTGATGGATCATTGCTCCTATGTTCTCTGGGAGGGGAAGGTTGTGCCTTTCACGGCGACGCTTAAACGCAAATGCGCGGAAGCGGGCGAACTTATGGCGCAGTCCGCGCTTCGGGTGCTCGGACTTGCCTATCGCGATTTACGCGCCAGCGATGCTTGCGAGACGGAAAGAGATGCGGAATGCCAGCTTGTATTCGTAGGCCTGACCGGCATGATCGATCCGCCGCGCCGCGAAGTGAAGGAAGCGATCGCAACTTGCAGGCGCGCAGGCATTAAGACGGTTATGATAACCGGTGATCATCAATTGACGGCCGAAGCGATTGCAGGACAGCTTGGCATTATGCCGCGCGGCGGCATCGCAATGAGCGGCAGACAGCTGGAGGCGATGAGTGACGAACAGCTTGACCGTCTGGTAGATAATATTTATGTTTACGCACGCGTCTCGCCGGAGCATAAACTACGGATCGTTAAGTCGCTTCAGCGCCAAGGGCATGTCGTTGCGATGACAGGCGACGGCGTCAATGACGCTCCGGCGATTAAAGCGGCTGATATCGGCATTGCAATGGGCATTACAGGAACGGATGTATCGAAGGAAGCCTCAGCGCTCGTGCTGAGCGACGATAACTTCTCGACAATAGTAGCCGCTATTGAGGAAGGGCGGGGCATTTACGAAAATATTCGCAAATTTATCCGTTATTTATTAGCATCCAACGTCGGTGAAATACTCGTTATGTTTCTCGCGATGATGGCGGGGCTGCCGCTGCCGCTGGTGCCGATCCAAATTCTTTGGGTTAACCTCGTTACAGACGGCTTGCCGGCGATGGCGCTCGGCGTCGATCAGGCGGAGAAGGATTTGATGCAGCAAAAGCCGCGTTCGGCCAAAGAAAGTATATTCTCCCGCAGGCTCGGCTGGAAAATCATTAGCCGCGGCATATTGATCGGGGTTTGTACGCTAGGCGCTTTCTGGCTTACACTGCATGACGCGCCCAGCAGCGCAGCGCAGCTGATGAAGGCACAGACGGTAGCATTTGCTACTCTCGTCATGGCGCAGCTCATTCATGTATTCGACTGCAGAAGCTCGCGTTCTATTTTTCACCGCAATCCGTTTCAAAATAAATATTTGGTGCTTGCCGTGCTCTCATCGCTGCTGCTTATGATTGGCGTGCTTTATATCGAGGCGCTGCAGCCCATATTCAAAACCGTTCCGCTTAATTTCCGCGAATGGTGTCTCGTATTTGTAGCCGCAGGAATTCCTACTTTCGTAATGGGAATTGGCAGCGTGCTGGGCACGAAGAAAACGAAGACCAAAACAAAATGGCCGATCGGACCGCAAACCGCGGCAAGATAACAAAAAAATGCAAATGATGATACAAATTATGAATAGCCTTTCTTCTTGCTTTGCGGTATGCTATTAGGAATAAATAATAGCTTTATTATACCTAGAGATGCGGCAAGGAGAGGGCAAACAGATGAATTTTACAAAAATGCACGGTTTAGGAAATGACTTTGTCGTTATAGCAGGCGAGCAGCAGCTTCCTGATCATGTGGCGGATTTGGCAATCCGGCTTTGCAATCGATTTTTTGGAATCGGCGCAGATGGACTTGTCTATATTTTGCCTTCGGAGATCGCGGATTTCCGTATGCGCATTATTAATTCCGATGGTTCAGAGGCTGAGCAATGCGGCAATGCCATCCGCTGCGTAGCTAAATATGTTTACGATAATGGCTTAACCGATAAAGAAGAAATTACGATCGAAACGTTAGGCGCCGGCGCCCAGAAGGTGCAGCTCACTGTTTCGGATGGCGAAGTGTCATCTGTACGTGTTGATATGGGAGAGCCGATTTTGAATGGCCTTCAAGTGCCGACAACAATCGATGCCGAACAGGTTATTGAGCATCCGATCGAGGTGGATGGACGTGAATTCCGTTTCACCGCCGTATCGATGGGTAACCCGCACTGCGTCATCTACGTAGACGATGCTGTTCATTTTGATCTGAGCACATGGGGACCGAAACTGGAAACGCATCCGCTGTTTCCCCGCAAAATCAATGTTGAGTTTGTGACGGTCAACTCCCGTACGCATACCGACATGCGGGTGTGGGAACGCGGCGCAGGCCCTACGCTAGCTTGCGGCACCGGCGCATGCGCAACGGTTGTCGCTTCGGTGTTGACCGGCGCGACAGACCGGACCGCTACCGTATCGCTCAAAGGCGGCGATCTTCTCATTGAGTGGAATGAGTCCGATAATCATGTTTATATGACTGGTCCGGCTGCGGTATCGTTCCGCGGTACGCTGTAAGAGCAACGTAAGATGGGTGGAATGAATATAATGAAACCGGATTTGCGGGAAGCGCTCCAGCAGCGTATCTTGACCGGGGACGGCGCGATGGGAACCTATCTGTATCAGATGGGGTTCCCTGTCGGCGTTTCTTATGAGGAATTTAATACACTCCGTCCCGATGTGATCGAGAACATTCACCGCCGCTATTATGAAGCAGGGGCGCGTGTAATTGAGACGAATACGTTTTCGGCCAATTATGAGAAGCTCTCAAAATACGGCCTAGAGGGCGAGATGGATGCCATTAACCGCGCCGGCGTGCGCGCTGCCCGTGCGGCAATCGGCGATGATGCCTACGTCGTAGGAGCGGTCGGCTCCATTCGCGACGGTAAATTAAAAAATTTGCGGACGGCAAAAGTAATCGAAGCATACCAGCGTCAAATGCATGCGCTGCTTGATGAGGGCGTGGACGGCATTTTGCTTGAAACGTTCTATGATCTCGATGAGATGCTCCTTGCGCTTCGAATTGCACGGGCTGCTTCCGACGTTCCGGTTATTTGTCAGTTTGCGGTTGAGGATGTCGGCCGCACACAGGACGGGAACGGGATGAAGGGAGCGTTTGATCAGCTTCAAGAAGCCGGTGCTGACGTGGTCGGCTTTAATTGCCGCAGCGGCCCAACCGGCATTATGAGAGCGATCGATTCGATAGCAGGACCTGTCGGTTTACCGTTATCGGTATATCCGAACGCAGGTATACCGGATTATATAGACGGCAAATACACGTATTCCGCGGGTCCTGACTATTTTGCAGAGACAGCCCAGCGCTTCGCCGACCGCGGCGCGCGCCTAATCGGCGGCTGCTGCGGAACGACGCCGGAGCATATTAAGGCTATAGCTGCGGCGCTTGATGGTTATATCCCTCAAATCGGACAACCTGCGGCAGCTGCGGCTGCGGTAGAGAAGATTGTCATAAAGCCGGCTGAGAAGCCAGCTGCAGACGACAATGCGCCGCAGAAGCTTGTTGTACAGGAGCCGTCAATCGTTGATCTGGTGCAGAAACGCCATACCGTCATTGTAGAGCTGGATCCGCCTCGAGATCTGGATATCCGCAAGTTTATGGACGGCGCAGCAGCGTTGAAGGAAGCGAAGGCTGATGCGGTTACGATGGCTGACAATTCGCTTGCGGTGACGCGCATGAGCAACATTGCGCTCGCGGCGCTTGTACAGGAGAAAGTAGGCATACGTCCGCTCGTTCATATCGCATGCCGCGACCGCAACTTGATCGGAACGCAGTCCCATATGATGGGATTGGATGCGCTCGATATTGATCATGTACTGGCTGTAACCGGTGATCCTGCGCGGTTCGGCGACTTGCCGGATTCAAGCTCGGTATACGATCTTACTTCGTTCGAGATGATCCGGATGATTAAGCAGCTTAATGACGGAACCGCCTTCTCGGGCAAGCCGCTCAAGCAAAAGGCGAAGTTCGTCGTAGGAGCCGCTTTTAATCCGAACGTCAAGCATTTGGATAAGGCTGTACAGCGTCTTGAACGCAAAATAACGTCAGGCGCGGACTATATTATGACGCAGCCCGTGTATGATCCGGTCCTTATTGAACGGGTCGCGGAAGCGACGAAGCATCTATCCGTGCCTGTATTTATCGGTATTATGCCGCTTGCCAGCGGACGTAACGCTGAATATTTGCATAACGAGGTGCCGGGCATCCAGCTATCCGATGAGGTGCGTCAGCGGATGTCGGGTCTCGAAGGGGAAACAGGCCGGGCGGAAGGCGTGCAGATCGCAAAGGAGCTGCTTGATGCCGCTTTGCCGTATTTTAAAGGGATTTATTTAATTACGCCGTTTATGTTCTATGAAATGGGTGTTCAGCTCACGGAATATGTGTGGCGGAAGACAGAGCGAATGTAGCTAAATACGATAGAATGAATGCGAAAAACAGCCTTTTTGGCCTGTTTTCGCATTTTCGCTTGTTCGTTTGTGAAAAATCAATTAATATGAAGCATAGATACAGTTGCCACACTTATGCAGCATGGCAAGGACAGGTTGCCCGATAGCGGCTTCGGCATATGCCAAAAGCGTGCTCCGGGACGTATGTCCGGCACTTTTTTCGTCAACAATAGTGCAGTAGTTCTGTCGGTATTTGGCAAGAACGCAAACTTGTCGTATTCACATTTATTAAATATAATAGGGTATTTGAACATTTGCAGGCAGATGCACAGGGGAAGGCCGTAGGCGGAGGAGGAACCATTCTTGGCTATTAAACTAATTAATATCGGATTCGGGAACATTGTATCAGCAAACCGCATTATTTCAATCGTAAGCCCGGAATCGGCTCCGATTAAGAGAATCATTCAAGAGGCGCGCGACCGGCATATGCTCATTGATGCAACATACGGACGCCGCACGCGCGCTGTTATTATTACAGATAGCGATCATGTGATTTTATCGGCTGTTCAGCCGGAGACGGTTGCGCACCGGTTGTCCACCAAGGACGACGATAACGACGAATAGTACGGGGAGTAATATGGATAAGGGATTGCTAATTGTATTGTCCGGCCCTTCAGGGGTTGGCAAGGGGACGGTTTGTTCGGTTCTTCGTAATAAGGTTCCTGAGCTGGTGTACTCTGTGTCGGCAACGACCAGGCTGCCGCGTCAGGGTGAAGTAGACGGCGTCAATTATTTTTTCAAAAGCCGAGAGCAGTTCCAGGATATGATCGCGCGAGACGCACTGCTGGAGCATGCCGAATATGTTGGTAATTACTACGGAACACCGCGTGAGTTCGTTGAACGCACTTTAGCGAGCGGCAAGGATGTTATTTTGGAGATCGAAGTGCAGGGTGCGCTTAAGGTGAAGCAAAAGTTTCCCGAAGGCATTTTCGTATTTCTATTGCCTCCGTCCTTAGATGAGCTGAAGCAGCGAATTACCGGCCGTGGTACGGAATCATTGGATACGATCAATAATCGTATGTCTGTTGCCGTTGATGAGATGAATTTGCTCGGTCACTACGACTATGCGGTATTGAATGATGAGATAGATGCTGCTTGCGATCGTATTCGCAGCATTATGATTGCAGAGCATTGCCGCAGAGACAGATATTTGCCCTACGTTTCGGGAATGGTTGCTGCAATTGAGAAAGCATGAGTGAGGAGAATGTACGATGTTATATCCGTCCATTGACGAAATGGTGAAAAAAGTTGACAGTAAATACACGCTTGTCGTAGCAGCTTCCAGACGTGCCCGCATGCTTCGCAACGGAGAAAAGTCGGAGCTTAGAAATCCGCGCTCCCGCAAGTTTGTAGGCGTTGCTCTTGAAGAAATTTACGGCGATATTCTCCAAGTGGAAAACCTCGCAACAAAAGAGGATTAATCAGATTTCCGATCATAGCAAAGAAACAACGGAGTGCATACTGGCGACAGTATTGCGCTCCGTTTTCTTTTCCTGACCAAGAAGGGAAGGGATACAAAAGGCGCTTGCCTTTTGGTAAACTATTGGAGGTAGACTGGAGCGGCCTTCTTACGAAGGGGTTTTCTTCGGCAACTTAGGGGGAGGGGAAATATGGATCCTATTTTATTAGCAATTATTTTTTTGGTCATTTCCATGCTTTTGCTGTCGGTCGTTATTCGAGGCGCTATTGACTCATCCAAATTGACTAAACATATGGAGACGCTTAATAGTGAAATCCAAATGCTAAGACAAGAGATCAAGGATAATAAACATATAGTAGACAAGCGGGTTTAATGTACGAAAAAGGATTATGGAGAGAGTAACCTATGCGAAGCGTGAGTCATCCGGTTCATAGGTCATCAATAAATTAAAAAATAAATAAAAAGGAAGTCTGCACGAATGAACAGAGGATTAGAAGCGTATCCTGCTCTATCAAAGGGAATTGTAATGGGATTTGTTGAAAACTGCTTTTCGCTTGATTATGAGGTGGATGAAGAGCTGGTTAGCAATATTAGCATCATTCCTACGGTTGGCGAACAATATGTGGTGATGAAGCTCGATAACGGAAGATGGGAGCTTGCCGGCGGGACGCTGGAACCGCAGGAGCACCATATGGATGCCCTCGTGCGTGAGGTGAAGGAGGAGCTTGGCGCGGAGCTTGTTTCGTACACGCTGTTCGGATGCTTTAAATGCCGGTCTTTCGCGTCCGAGCCTTACAGACCGCATATTCCGCATCCAAATTTCGTTAGACTGGTCGGATATGGGGAGGTTAGTCTCGTTGGAGCTCCTCTTAACCCGCCTGATGGCGAGCAGGTCATTGCCGTTGAAGCCGTGAATATTGACGAAGCTGTGAGACGGTTCGAGGAGATTGGCAGGTTCGACATAGCCGAGCTTTACAAGCTGGCTCACGAGCTAAGAAGCGGGGCTCGCAATAATTTGCGTAAATCAAGTATAATTGACCGCTCAAAATGTGAGTGGTCTGGTTAGATTTTGAATCGGCATATGGTATGATAGAAGATGTGATTGAAGTTGCAGGACGAATGAACAGGAGGGAACGGAATGGACAAATTACGTTATCCGATTGGCAGGTACTCGTTCGATGGAATGACTGTTAAGCATCGTGAGCAGTGGATTGCAGATATAGAGAAGCTGCCCGCGCAGCTGAGGGCGGCACTGGCGGATTTGGATGCGGAACAGTTGGATACGTCTTACCGGAGCGGCGGCTGGACGCTGCGCCAGGTCGTGCATCATCTCGCGGATGCTTCAATGAATTGTTTCTCGCGCTTCAAGCTTGCGCTCACGGAGTCCAATCCGACGATCAAGCCTTTTAACGAAGAGCGCTGGGCGGAGACGGCGGACAGTCTGCAAGCTTCTCCAGACATCAGCTTAGCGATCGTAGAGGGCATTTATGCGCGATGGGTATTGCTGCTTCGTTCGATGCAGCCTTCTGATTTTGATAAAATGTTCTATCATCCGGAGAAGGGCAGTCAGATTGGCTTAGCTTATTTTCTAGGATTTGTAGCGTGGCATGGAAAGCATCATGTTGCCCAAATTACAGGCTTAAGGGAACGCAAGGATTGGTAGCTTAAGCAGAGGATTTGGCGGGTGGATGGAAGCAGTCTATGTGAAAATATAAGAAATGATAAGCTTGCTGTTCCTGATGCAACTTATTATTTTACCGCGAAACGGGCTTTCGCCGCCACAGGACGGCGACAGCCGTTTACGCTCGACAGGGAGAATCACCATGTTAAAAGGGAAATCGATTATACTCGGCATTACAGGCGGAATCGCAGCCTATAAAGGCGCAGCGCTTTGCAGCAAGCTGGTGCAGGCGGGCGCGAATGTACACGTTATTATGACGGAATCGGCGACGAAATTTATAACGCCGTTGACTTTGCAAACGTTATCGCGAAACCCGGTTTATATCGATACGTTCGATGAGAGAGATCCTGCGGTCGTATCGCATATTCATTTGGCCGATCATGCGGATTTGATCGTCATCGCTCCGGCTACCGCTAATGCAATTGCGAAGCTGGCTGGAGGCCATGCCGATGATATGCTCAGCACGACGCTGCTTGCGGCAACTTGTCCGGTGTTGGTCGCTCCGGCGATGAATGTACATATGTATGAGCATCCTGCTGTTGTGAATAATCTGGAGCTGCTTGCATCGCGTGGTGTGATGTTCGTAGAGCCAGGGACCGGCCAGCTAGCCTGCGGTTATGTCGCTAAGGGTCGGCTCGCAGAGCCCGAAGATATCGTTCTTGCGATCGATTCGTGGTTTGGCAGAGGAGGCAAGCTGAAAGGGAAACGGGTGCTCGTAACCGCAGGGGGTACGATGGAGCGGCTGGATCCGGTAAGATATTTAACGAATGATTCGTCCGGCAAGATGGGCTTTGCGATTGCGGAGGCGGCATTGTTAATGGGTGCGGATGTAACTTTGGTTGCCGGCCGCACCTCGATAGCGCCTCCTGCGGGCGTTAAAGTCATTCGGGTAGAGTCCGCTGAGCAAATGCTGGAAGCAGTGACAGGCATCTATGACGACATGGACATTGTCGTGAAATCGGCCGCCGTTGCAGACTACCGGGCTGTGCAAATTAGCGGCCAGAAGCTGAAAAAAAGCGGCGAGAAGCTTGTGCTGGAGCTCGAGCGTACGACGGATATTTTGGAGACGCTTGGGCAGCGTAAGCAAAATCAATTTCTCGTTGGCTTTGCTGCAGAAACAGAAAATATTGAGCATTACGCGATGGACAAGCTGCGCAGGAAGCATTGCGACCTTATCGTAGCTAACGATGTAAGCAAGGATGGGGCGGGCTTTAACGGAGATACGAACATCGTTCAAATATTTGGTTCGGAAGGGCTCGTGGAAGCTATGCCGCTTTTGTCCAAGCGCGAGGTTGCGGGTCGCTTGCTGGAATTGATTGCAGGAAGGCTTGCCTATTCCGGAGGGAACGGCAAATGATTGCTAAAGTAATTGTAGACGTGCCGAGCCGCCAGACGGATCGGCCGTTTGATTATAAGGTGCCTGCTGCCTTTGAAGACTGGATCGAGGTGGGAAGCCGCGTCGGCGTTCCTTTTGGCGGCCGCGTGCTGCAGGGCTTCGTGACGCAGCTCGCTGAGACGACGGATATTGACGTCAAGCGGCTCAAGCCCATTTCGGAGCTGCTGGATCACGTTCCGCCGCTGCTGCCAGATCTTATCGAGCTGGCAAAATGGATGAGCGAGAAATATTGCTGCTCGTGGACGATGGCATTGCAGGCCATGATACCGGCAGCCTTGAAGGGGAAGGCCGAGCGGCTTGTCGGCATTCAGGATGAAGAAGCGGCAAGGGAGGATCTTCCTGCGGCAATAACCGAATGGATGGGAACGGGCGGACAGCTGGTTAAGCTGGAGGTGTTGCTGGAGCGATTTCCGGAGCATGCGAAGGCAGTGAAGTCTGCTCTTCGCGAAGGCGTGCTGGTCGAGCAAACCTCGATACGCGACCGTCTTGCTGTACGCAAAGTGCTGACCGTGTTCGTTCCTGAAGACGCGGAGGGCGTTCGCGCGCAAATGGATGCCCTGCCGCCAAGAGCGGCGAAGCAGCGCGAGTTGCTGGCTTACATGCTGGAGCATGGCGGACCGCTGCAGCTTGGGCAGCTGCTCGCTCAGGCGGGCGGCTCAGCGGCGAGCGTTCGCTCGTTAGCGGAGAAAGGACTGCTTGAGCTGCGCGAGGTGGAGCAGCAGCGCGATCCTTATGCGGGCCGGGAGTTCGAGAGAACGACTCCACTAGCGCTGACTGAAGGGCAGAGGGAGGTATATGCCCGGATCTCAAAAGCCGTTGATGCAGGCGAGCCGGAGACGATGCTGCTGCACGGCGTAACGGGAAGCGGCAAAACGGAGGTTTACTTGCAATCGATTCAATTTTGCCTGGAGCAGGAAAAGCAAGCGATCGTGCTCGTTCCGGAAATTTCGCTCACGCCTCAAATGGTTGAACGCTTTAAAGGAAGGTTCGGAAATGCGGTTGCGGTGCTGCACAGCAGGCTGTCGAGCGGTGAGCGTTACGACGAGTGGCGCAAAATCCGCAGCCGCCAGGTACAGGTAGCCATTGGGGCGCGTTCTGCTATTTTTGCACCGTTTGAGCGAATTGGACTTATTATAATTGATGAAGAGCATGAATCTTCTTATAAACAGGAGGAAAGTCCAAAGTATCATGCGCGCGATGTGGCAGTAAGAAGAGCGAAGCAGCATGGGGCGGCGGTAGTACTAGGTTCGGCAACGCCGTCGCTAGAGTCCTTTGCGGCAGCAAGCCGTCCGCTCTCGGCTCGTGACCAAGGCCGTGAGCCGGCGCTGCTGCCGATGCCGGATCGTGCCCTCGGCAGGCCGCTTCCGCCGGTAGCCGTCATCGATATGCGCGAGGAGCTGAAGGAAGGCAACCGCAGCATGTTCAGCCGTCTGCTGCACAGCTCGCTCGCGGAGCGGCTGGAGCGCGGCGAACAGTCGGTGCTGCTGCTTAACCGCCGGGGCTACTCGACCTTCGTCATGTGCCGCTCCTGCGGGTATACGGCCGCTTGTCCGCACTGCGATATTTCGCTTACTTATCATCAGAAATCGCGTGCGTTGCGCTGCCACTATTGCGGGCATGCCGAGCAGGCGCCAACTACGTGCCCTTCCTGCCAAAGCGAGCATATCCGTTATTTCGGCACCGGTACGCAGCGGGTCGAGGAGGAGCTCTCGAAGCTGTTTCCGGGCATTCGGGTGATCCGAATGGATGTCGATACGACCACGGAGAAAAACTCGCATGAGAAGCTGCTCAAGCAGTTCGGAGAACGGAAAGCGGATGTGCTGCTTGGCACACAAATGGTAGCGAAGGGCCTCGATTTCCCATACGTCACATTAGTTGGGGTGATCGCGGCGGACACCTCGCTTAATTTGCCTGATTTTCGCGCTGCCGAACGAACGTTTCAATTGCTTACACAGGTCGCGGGCCGCGCCGGCAGGCATCATTTGCCGGGAGAGGTTGTCATCCAGACCTATGCGCCGGAGCACTATGCGGTCGTAACGGCGCAGCAGCACGATTACGCGGCATTCGTCAGCGAGGAGCTCCGCCATCGCAGTGCGATGGGCTATCCGCCGTATTGCAGGCTGATTCTTGTCACGATGTCGCATGAGCAGCTGCCCTTGCTTTCCTCCATCAGCGAGCAGTTCACTTCCGACCTGCGCGAGCTGGCCGAGAATGAAGGTGTATTGCTGCCGCTTAACAGCGGGTTTAGCAGAGCGCTGGAGGTGCTTGGACCAGTCGCATCGCCGATTTCGAGAATCAAGGATCGCTACCGTTTTCAATGTGTGATAAAATATCGTGGGAACATCGATGCTTCATCCTTCGTTCGCAAGGCGCTCATTCCGTATACAGACGGGCCGCCGCAGCGTCAGGTGCAGTTCAGTATTGACGTAGATCCACAAGTTATATTATAAATAGCTATTACTATTTTAATGATCGCAAAGGAAGGGAATACTATGAGTATCCGTATTATTGTCAAAGAGCCAGACCCGGTATTGCGGGAAGTGGCTAAGGAAGTAACGAAGTTTAACGCAAATTTGCAAAAGCTGCTTAAGGATATGGCTGATACGATGTATGACGCTGAGGGAGTAGGGCTTGCAGCGCCTCAAATCGGCATTTCGAAGCGGGTTATCGTCGTTGATGTAGGCGATGAGAACGGCTTGGTCGAAATGGTTAATCCGGTCATCGTGGAGCAGGAGGGCGAGCAGCTTGGTCCTGAGGGCTGCTTGAGCATTCCTAACCTGAACGGAGACGTTCTGCGAGCAGACCGAATCGTCGTTACGGGCCAAGACAGCAGCGGACAGACGTTTACGGTCGAAGCGAAGGGCTACTTCGCACGTGCGTTCCAGCATGAGGTCGACCATTTGAACGGCATCTTGTTTACCGATTTGGCGGAGAGCATCTACGACATTTCGGAAAGAGTTAGAAAAGGCGGCGAATAGCTTCATGCGTATCGTATTTATGGGAACGCCGGATTTTGCCGTTCCCTCTTTGAAGCTGCTCTTGGAGCAGCAATACAATGTTGTCGCTGTCGTAACACAGCCAGACCGGCCGAAGGGTCGTAAAAAAACGTTGACGCCGCCGCCTGTAAAGGAAGCGGCGTTGTCGTTCGGGCTGCCTGTGCTGCAGCCTGAGAGAATGCGCAGCGCAGATGCCGTTGCAGCGGTTGCAGAGCTGAAGCCGGATCTTATCGTAACGGCTGCTTACGGACAAATTTTGCCGAAAGCGCTGCTAGAGATTCCGCGTCTTGGCTGCATTAATGTGCATGGCTCCTTGCTGCCGAAATATCGCGGCGGCGCTCCTATTCAGCGCTCTATCATAAATGGAGAGAGCTCTACAGGCGTGACGATCATGTATATGGCGGAAGGATTGGACACGGGCGATATGATTAGCGTCGTGGAGCTGCCGATTACTGACGAGGATACGTCGGGAACGATGTTCGAGAAGCTAAGCATCGCCGGCGCGGAGCTGTTAGGCAAGACGGTGCCGGCGATCATCGCCGGTGAGGCGAAGGCAGTGCCGCAGCAAAATGAACATGCGACCTATGCGCCAAATTTGACCCGCGATGATGAGCGTATCGATTGGATGAAGTCTGCGCGAGCAATATTCAATCAGGTGCGGGGCCTGTCTCCAATGGCAGGAGCCTTCACCTTCCTGAACGGTGAAGTATTCAAGGTATGGCAGTGCGCGGTTCCTTCCGATGCTGCTCCGAAGACGGATGCGCCTGTGCCTGGTACGGTCATTGCAGCTGATAAAAACGGCATTCATGTGCAGACCGGCGCGGGCGTGCTTGTGCTGCAGGAAATTCAGCCTGCCGGCAAGCGGACGATGAATGCGGCGGAATGGCTTAAGGGTGCGCGTCTTGAAAAAGGCACGCTGCTTGGCGACGGGGGTACAGTATGACAGAAGGCACACGTAAGCCAAACGGCAATAACAGCAATGGCATGAAGAGCAAGCCTAAAGCCCGGCACGGGCATAAGCGCCCTGCTAACGGCGGCGGCAAGCCTGCCCAGACTGGTCAGCAGCAGCAGCCGGGAACACGCAAGACCAAATCTCCGCGCGAGCTGGCGATGGATACACTGGTAAAGGTTGCCGGGACCGGCGCTTACAGCAATTTGCAGCTTAACCGTACGCTGCAGGATGCAGGTCTGCAGCGCGCAGACGCAGGGCTTGTAACCGAGCTCGTGTACGGTACGATCCAGCGGCAAGCCACGCTTGATTATTGGCTGAGCCGGTTTGTTTCCAAAGGGTTACATAAGCTAGAGCCTTGGGTTCATCAGCTTCTCCGAATGAGCGCTTATCAGCTGCTGTACTTGGACCGCATCCCGGCGCATGCGGCGGTGAATGAAGCGGTAACGATCGCGAAGAAGCGCGGACATTCCGGCATATCCGGCATGGTGAACGGCGTGCTGCGCAGCATCGACCGCGGCCGCGGAGAGCTGCAGGCTTCCGAAATAAAAAATGCTGACCCAATCGTGCAAATCGCGCTGCGCCATTCCTACCCGGAATGGCTCGTAGGCCGCTGGGTTGCGGCTTACGGCGCAGAGATGGCAGAGTCCATCTGTGCAGCAGGCAATGAGCCCCCGCATTCCAGCGTTCGCGTGAATACGATTAGGGGCAGCCGCGAGGAGGCAATCGGTCTTCTGAAGGCAGCGGGCTACGATGCTGTACCTTCTGTTGTCGCACCCGCCGGCATTGCGATAGACCGTGGAGGAAATCTTGCCGATACGGACGGATTCCGCGAAGGCTTGTGGTCGGTGCAGGATGAGAGCTCTATGTTGGTCGCGGAGATCGTGGCTCCGAAAGCGGGCATGCAGGTATTGGATTGCTGCGCGGCACCGGGAGGCAAGAGCACGCATCTGGCCGAGCTGATGGGCGGCAAAGGGAAAGTATGGGCCAATGATTTGCATGCGCACAAGCGCGATTTGATCGTGACGCAGACCGAACGCTTAAAGCTTCGCAACGTTGAAGCGATCACCGAGGATGCGCTCAAGCTGGCTGAACGCTTCAAACCGCAATCGATGGATGCCGTCCTGCTCGATGCGCCATGCTCCGGGTTCGGCGTTATTAGACGGAAGCCGGAAATCAAATGGACGAAGACAGCCGGTGATGTGTCGGATATTGCAGCGGTGCAGCAGCGGTTGTTGAATGCAGTGTGCGGCCTTGTTCGTCCGGGCGGCGTGCTTGTATACAGCACATGCACAATCGAGAAGGACGAGAATGAGCAGCAGGTAGCAAGGTTTCTGCAGGAGCACCCTGAATTTGAGCTGGATCGCAATTGGCCGGAGGCCATTGCCTCACAGCTAAGGAAAGCTGGCGCTATCGGCGAGCATTTTGACGGTCAAGCGCAGCTGCTCCCGCAGCATTTTGACAGCGACGGCTTCTTCATTGCCCGGATGGTGAAACGGCCTTAATCTGCCATTATGGCTCAACATGGACGTTTGTGGTAAAATAAATCGATGGCGGCGAACTAAATGAATTAGCCGTCCTACTATAAGATACAGGTGTGATGAAATGAAAACATGCGTTTATGACTATACGCTCGAACAGCTTCAGCAATGGATGAAAGATAACGGCGAACCGGCTTTTCGCGGCGGACAGCTGTTTGAATGGCTGTATGTGAAGCGGGTAAAGAGCTTTGAAGATATGTCCAACCTCTCGAAGGCGCTGCGCGAAAAGCTGGATGAGCATTTTCAGATTATAACGTTAAGTGAGATTACGAAGTTTGAATCGAAGGACGGAACCGTTAAGTTTCTGTTCGGCCTTCATGACGCGCATGCGATCGAGACGGTCATTATGCGCCATAACTACGGCAACAGTATTTGTGTGACGACTCAGGTTGGTTGCCGTATCGGCTGTACGTTTTGCGCTTCGACGCTCGGCGGCCTGAAGCGGAACCTGACTGCGGGCGAGATCGTCGCACAGGTCGTGACTGCACAGCAATTGCTCGACGCTACTGGCGAGCGCGTCTCCAGTATCGTTATTATGGGATCGGGCGAGCCTTTCGAGAACTACGACGCAACGATGACATTCCTTCGCATCATGATTCATGAGAAGGGTCTGAATATCGGGCAGCGTCATATTACCGTATCGACGAGCGGCATTGTGCCAAGCATGTATAAGTTTGCGGAGGAAAACACGCAGATTAATTTGGCCTTGTCGATCCACGCGCCGAATGACGCGCTCCGCTCGAAGCTGATGCCTGTTAACCGCCGGTTCCCGTTCGATGATGTAATGGCAGCTTGCCATAACTATATCGCGAAGACCGGCCGGAGAATTACGTTTGAGTACGCATTGATCGGCGGAGTAAATGATCAGGTAGAGCATGCGCAAGAGCTGGCAGACGTGCTTTCCGGCATGCTGTGCCACGTCAATTTAATTCCTGTAAACCATGTTCCTGAACGGAATTATGTCCGGACACCGCGCGAAGACATTTTTGAATTTCAACGCGTATTGGAGCGGAATAAAGTGAGCGTAACGATTCGTAGGGAGCAAGGACATGATATAGCGGCTGCCTGCGGCCAATTAAGAGCGAAACATATGGAGTCTCAGGCGAGGTGATGACTGATTGTTAACGGCAAACCGCAGTGATATCGGACGGGTTCGTCAGGTTAATGAAGACCAATCTTGGGTTAGTCAATTAAATAACGGGATAACGCTCGCCATCGTAGCCGATGGCATGGGCGGGCATCAAGCCGGGGACGTAGCCAGCAAGAAGGCCGTGGACGCCTTCCGCAGCATGCTGGAGCAAAGCGCGGTGAAAGCAGATCTGTCCCTGCAGGAAGGGAAAATGCTTATCCGTCAAGCTATTACTCAAGCGAATGAGGCTGTGTTTGAATTGGCATCCCGTAACGAGCATTATCACAACATGGGCACTACGATTGTGGCTGCGTTAGTTAAACAAGATAATGCGATTATCGGACATGTCGGTGACAGCCGCGCTTATAAGATTACCGCCGGCGAAATTACGCAAATAACGACTGATCATACACTCGTAAATGAATTGGTCAAATCCGGACAACTTAGCGTGGAAGAGGCGGCTCACCATCCGCGCCGCAACGTGCTGACCCGTGCGGTAGGCACGGATTCTCATGTTGATATCGATGTTCAATCGGTGGAGTGGTCCCCTC
>DATJKM010000284.1:0-6034 GCA_035491515.1 Candidatus Udaeobacter sp.
TTAACCCGACAATCTCCGAAATGTCCTTCACCAGCTTCTCGCGCTCGTTTCTCGCAACGCCTCGGTTCTTCAGGCCGAACTCGATATTGCCGCGAACAGTCATCGTCGGATACAGGGCATAGTTCTGAAAAACCATCGCCACGTCCCGCAGTCCGGGCGGCGTATCGTTTACGCATTTATCGTCGATCCATATTTCGCCGCCGGATTGCTTCTCAAGTCCGGCTACCATACGCAGGGTCGTTGATTTGCCGCAGCCCGACGGTCCGACAAGAACCGTGAACGACCCGTCCTTGATCGTTAAATTCAAATTCTCAATGACGGTATCATCTTTGAATTTCTTGCTTATATTCTTGAGTTCGATCTTCGCCATCCGATAATGTCCTCCTTGTAATGGATTCCTGAATCGCACGCATGAGCTGCTCCAGCTCCTCCAGAGTCGTCAGCCGCAAATCCCAGCTTTCAGGATCACTGCTCGAATAAGGGGAAATAAAGCAGGTTCGGCCGCCCATTCGCTTGACCGGGTGCAGATCATTCCACGGGTTATCGCCGATCGACAAAATTTCATGAGCCTGATACCCCTGTTCCAGCAGGGTTGAGAAATATCCATGCAAGCCAAGCGGCTTCTCCGCGCCGCAATACACTTCCTCGAACAAATGGTGAATCTGCATGTAATTCAGAAACTCGATTCCGGATTCCAAATACGTATTCGTCATGAGAATTTTTTTCTCAACGGCAGTAAGTTCTTCAATCGCTTGAAATAAATCGCTGCGGAACTCAAAATGATAGGGGGCAAGAACCATTTCCCTGCGGACCCTTTCAAATGCCGATTGCAATTTCCCTGCGGGAAGCTTGTATTTGTGTCTGACGACCGCTGCAATTCCCCACGGATCGCCGATATGAATCAGATGAGCAGCCTCGGAAGATAATGGGCCATATGAGCGGGCAATTTCACCGATCGCGTTCCCTTCCCACGAGAAACCTTGAACGAAGCTTTCTTCATGCCGCACCAGCGCCACATCATCCTGGGTATGGTAGAAATGGCCGAATTGGAAGGGATGCTCCCCTGTTAAAATAGCTCTTCCCGCGCGGACAGCAGCCTCGGTCTCTCCCTCGTGCTCCGTTCCCTCCAGCAAATAACGGATATAGCGCTCGAGGTACGTGTCTTCCTGGTACAGCGTACCGTCCATGTCGAAAATAATAACTTTAATCTCGGACAACCAATTCTCGTTGAACATATGGTGTAACCTCTCAGTTCTTATGATTTAGAGGGAGAGGGCTCCCTGACCGGAAGCCTTTCTCCCGACTGAACAGCTTGCCGGTACGAAGCTTTATTACTTGCTAAGCAGCTTGTTGGCTTTCTCCGCCGCTGCATTTAGCGCGTCCTGCGGAGTCGTTTTTGGATCGAGAATAGCCTTCTCGATCGCTTCCTTAACGATCTTGGTCACTTCCGGATAAGCGTTCTCCATCGGACGCGGTCTTGCATATTCCAACTGATCCACGGCAACCTTGAACTGCGGGTGCTCTGCAAAATGCGTCTTCAGCTCTTCGCTTTCCACGGCAGAAAGACGGGTTGGCAAGTAGCCGACATGCTTGTGCTGGTAGATCGTATTTTCCTTGGACGTCATCCATTTAATAAACTCCCATGCCGCTTCTTTCTCTTCATCCGTGCTTTTGGACGTCATGACAAGCTGGCAGCCGCCGGTTGGAACACCGTAGCTTACGTTAGCGGGCATGAACGCAGTTGCCAATTCAAAACCGTTGCCCTTCGCGATTTCCAGACTTCCGGTTACGCCTGCGGTGGAGGCGAACTTAAAGGCCGACATTTGATTCGCCCAGTCTTTATCCGCGGTT
This sequence comes from Candidatus Udaeobacter sp., assembly GCA_035491515.1. Taxonomy (GTDB): domain Bacteria; phylum Bacillota; class Bacilli; order Paenibacillales; family Paenibacillaceae; genus Pristimantibacillus. The sequence continues at coordinate 1,852 of DATJKM010000284.1, forward strand.
GCTCCCGCTTCGTCGCCTACAGGTATTTTGATAAGTCCTTCACTGGATAATTTCTTCCAGAACTCTACCGGGGCCACGCCTTCCTGCGTATTGAATGCAGCCGACTTGCCGTCCTCGCTCAGCATTTGACCGCCGCTTTGGGCAACCAGCGCTTCATAGAACCAGATGTCGGCAGGCACCGTCATGCCGATTTTCCCCTTCTCCTTCAAAACGCGGGAATACTGCTCCAGTTCATCCCATGTCTTCGGACCTTCCGGATCGAGGCCGGCGTCTTTCAGCATCGTGACATTTTTATATAAAATCGGTGTGCTGCGCATGAAAGGAAGGCCGTACAGCTTATCGTCCACGTAGGCATTCCCCATTAAGCCGGGATTGAAATCTTCAAGCTGAAGCTGGTCCTTGTCTCGCTCCGCGTAAGCCGTCAGCTCTTGCAGCATGCCGGAACGTGCGAACACGCCGGTAGAGGCAATCTCAAGGTCGGATACCGCAGGAGCGTCTCCCGCTGCGAACGCCGCTTGCACTTTGGCATGAAGATCGTCGTAGCCGCCTTGGTGCTCTGCAATCACTTCGATTTTGTCCTGCGATTCGTTGAAGCCCTTGACCATGTGAAGCTTCGCTTCCTCGATTTTGTCGCCGAACGCGTACCAGTACTTAATGACGATTTTCTCGGACGATGCGGAATTCGTGTTCTCCGCTTTAGCCCCGCTGTTCGCGCTGCCCGTGCCGCCGTTCGTGCCAGTCGTGCCGTTCGATCCGCAAGCCGCCAATACCACCACCATGAAAATCGCAAGCGAGAGTGCAGTAAGCTTCTTAACCATTATTCAATCCTCCACCTTTTCTCTTCTTGAAATAGGCCGATAGCATAAAAAAGAAACCTTAATCCAGCCGCGGACATGACGTCCGCAGCGGATAAGGTTTCTCCAATGCTCCAACCGATTGCTATTTACTTTTCATAATGAATGATACGGGACAACTATTAACGCTGTGTTATCGGGTTGCTAAGATTATATGAATTCACCCGGAGACGGTAGACTTATATGATTTGCCGGACTTTCTTCTTGCTTGGAAGCGGTGCCGTACCACTCCACAGCTCGGGCTTAGACGATGAGATGGCCGTTGCTCCATATTTCAAGCATTCCTCCGCATGGCTTTGCTCATATAATAATCCCCCGGTAATAATAGGGATCGAAGTGAATGCTTTCACCTTGCCGATCATGTCGGGAATGCGGGCAGGCATCACTTCAATGATGTCAGGCTCGATCTGACAAAGACTCTTGGCGATATTGTCCAGCCCTTCGGTGTCGACGAGGAAAAAGCGTTGTATGGTGATTAAATCCATTTTCTTCGCGGTTTTCACCACATTGGTTTTCGTCGAAATAATGCCGGTCGGCTTGATGACCTTCGCTAAATATTCGAGACCGTAGTTGTCCGTGCTGAGGCCGCCAATCTTATCGAGATGCAGGAAGACCGGCAGCTGATGCTCCTTGAACACGTCGACATAACCCTTTACGACTCCGATGTGGCCCGTTAACAGAAAGATGCCGCTTAATTGGCTGCGAAGCGATAAAGCGACTTCGATATGTCTCGGATCCTTGATGGAAGCGATCCTTCTGTGCGTGGAGAGCCCTTTGAAAAAGGCGTCATGGTTCATTGGGTTCTTCATCTCTGCCGCCTCCTTATATTATTTCGGCTGTGCAGCGGTCAACAAGGGAATAACTAGCTCGCGATCCGCATCTGTCCCACGGGCATCAGGGTTATGGCTGAAATGCACCATATGATGATGCAGCATAGGGGCGTTCTCCAGAACGTCTGCATCCGTAAGATCTACGGCAGAAATTCGGATCTCATCTTGGGCTAATTCAACGATTCGGAAGCCATGCTGATCCAGACAGGCGGATAACTGTACGAAGGTCCAGTTGTTTTGCGCAGCGATCGAATCCACATGAGTGTGACCGTTGAAATAGACGCCTACCCCATTTTTCCGGTTCAAAATGCGCCACATGTCGATGTCCGGATGGATCGAGCCCTTCTCTCTCTCCGATCTTGTCGTTGTGTTATAGACCGGATGATGGCCAAAGACGAGCAGCGGCTTCGTTCCGGATGCTTCAACCATGCTTTCCAGCCACTGCAGCTGTTCGTCGTCGAGCCAGCCGCCCCAATCTTCGAAGTCCATCTCTTTGGCTGTGTCGAGAAATACCAGCATCGCCGACTCGGCGTCAATGGCGTGATAGCGCTGCTGGCCCGTAATCTCGAGCACTTCCCTTCTTGTCTGCCAATAGAGATCATGGTTGCCCAGCACATGGATAAACGTTCTATCCTCACGCTGCAGCAGCTCGTAAACCTCCTGCAGCTCCAAGGATGATCCAAAATTCGTAAGGTCTCCGAGCGATATATGCAAATCGGCATCCATATCCAAAAAACGTCCCAGCAAGGTGTGATAGAAAGCAGTCCGCGCCTCCAGCAATCCCGGAACCGATTTATCGATTTCGTGATAATGCAAATCTCCCATCAGAACTAATCTCATCATTATTCTCCTCCCGGCCTATCCAAATTTGTTCTTCCCTCCTCATGGTATAGGCCAAGTATTGTGTGTCCGTTAAACGGGGAAGTAGTTTTTGTAAAGGGAATATGGAAAAAATAGGTATAACCCGCCAGCGAAAATAGTGAACGTTGAGCTTTAAAGGATTATTTTGGTCCACAGCGTGATAGCCCGAAAGAGTCATTACGTTGCAGGCCTCAGTTATTTAAAGTGCGTCTCAGCCAAGGCGGTAAAACGGTGGACGCTGCTGACTATGTTCACTTTACCTTTTGGAACAACAGCTCCAATCAAAACGAATCAATTGCCGCAGCTAATGATGGGAACGGTGTGTACAGTGTAGAAAAAACGTTCGGTCAACCAGGGCTTTATTTTGTGAAAGTGCATGCCGGTGCCAACGGTTCCAATGTCATGCCAACGAAGCAATTCATCGCAGGCGAAATTTCAAAAGAACAGCTGGACTCCCTTCAAAAGGGTTCTCAAGATAAACAGCAACATCACAGCCAGCATCATTAAAAGAACCCACTAATGGGTTCTTTCTCATACGGTCGCTTCATTCTTTTCTACACGAATCTGTCGATGAATGGGCAAGGTCTTTTTCCGTATCATGAACGTATGGACTAAGACCATCGCTTATTCACGCATAAAGCGGAACCAGCCGAAATCGAAGTTGCTCCCCGGCAGGAAGATGAATGTCACTTTTTGCATCCCCGTTACCTGTTCCAAATCAAATACCCGTTCTTCGTATCCATCGGATTTCTCAAATTCCACGAGTTGATTGTTTTCGCCGTTCTCGCCGGCAAATCGGATATGGATCGTATTCTTGTCGATCGGCGATCTCCCGTTTACGACCAGCTTCGAAGCACCTTCGCCGGTAAACTCCATATGCGTAAATTCCAGCGAGACGTTATTCCCGATGCCTTCCACACGATCATCTGCGAAGGCAAACGTATCCCCATAAATCCGATCGCAGGAAGCCGCCGAATTTCGTTCGAAAGCCCGGCTCTGACGTTCAAAGGAAAATCCTTTGATGTGCACCTTCTGACGAAGCACGAAGCACATCGACGTAATTCCGCGAAGTCTCTTGTTCAGGCGATACGTTTCTTCTTGATATACATTCCACTTGGACGGCTTCTGATAAATAACGTCGGCAACTAAGGAGCTGGCTTCTTCGCCGGGCATCCCTTCCCAAATTTGGATCGTATATTCATCGCCGGATAAGGCGAAGATCGGAATCGTGACGGTGTCGGAGCCATACGGACCGAAGTCGATATCGCGAAAGCCTACGTGCGTTTCGCCGTCTCTGCTCGTCGCTGCACCTCTTTCGTTGCCGTTCCCGACATCGCCTTTACTGTAATCGTAAAGTCCCGCCGAGATGAATCCATAAGGATCCTTGTAGGCTTTTCCTAGACCTGTTGCCTTAAACTCCAACTGGGAGATAAGCTTCGTCTTGTCCGTGCCGTTCTTAGTCGTACAGCGCAGACGGAAAGCACCATCGCCGATGGCGGAGATCTTCGCCTCAAGTCCGTTCGCTTCTACCTTGGCAATATTCGAGTCGATTCCTTCGTCCGTTACGGCGCGCCACTCTACGTCTCGATACGTTGCGTTTTCCGGCCATAATTTGGCTCGAACGGTAATCTCCTTTGT
>DATJKM010000285.1:0-13671 GCA_035491515.1 Candidatus Udaeobacter sp.
AATTGTGTCAGATCGATACCTTGCTCTTCATCGATATAAGTAAAGGTCTGAGCGACGGGAACCGGCTCGCCGACGCCAGTCGATTCAATCAATATGTAATCAAACCGATTTTCCTTCGCAAGTTTCTCTACTTCCTTCAGCAAGTCCTCCCGCAGCGTGCAGCAGATGCAGCCATTGGACATTTCAACTAGCTTCTCGTCCGTCCGGGATAAGCCGCCCCCATCCTTTATTAGAGAGGCATCCATATTCAATTCGCTCAAATCATTTACGATGACGGCGACCTTAAGACCGTCGCGATTGTTCAATACATGATTCATAATCGTGGTCTTGCCTGCGCCCAAATAGCCGCTTAATACGGTTACCGGAATTTTGTTCACTATCACAGCAGCACCTCAATTCTATTCTATTCTATTCTATTTCATTCCAGAACGTAATTATTACGAATAACCATGATTTAAAAAGCCGGCTCCGCCGACTAATAGTAATAATTACGCTTTGACTAGTATATCAACATCATTTTCTTTCGTCAAGATCGTAATGGTTACAAATAATCATTATATTTCTCTATGTTATCACCATCAATGTCCCCTAGGCTTTTATGTGCTTACAGCACGGCATCGGCGTATGAGAAAGCTCGAAATGTGGCTGTTAGCACGCATTTGCTTTTACAGCCTTTGAATAGAAGAAGCTCCACCCTTCCTTACCTGCAAAAAGAAAGAGCTGTCCATGGTCATCGACCATGAAAACAGCTCCCTTCCTTAATTCTTCTAATTCCTTTTAGATGCCTTCAGTCTGCGCTTACTCCACTCTCATTGCATGCTTCTGAGCCAGCAGCGACAGCTCTGCCGCTTTGAAGGTATGCTCCTGCGTCATAGCAAGCTCCGTACCGTTCAAGCAATCGAGTATCAGCTGTCCAAAATAAGGAAAACCGACCTTGCCGCCAAGCTGCATATGCTGCTCGCCCTCGGCGTTTACCAAATAGAGCTGATCGCCTTCCTTGTCTCTAGCAATATCGATATATTTTCGCAGCTCGATGTAGCCTTCCGTTCCGAGAATGGTCATCCGGCCGTCTCCCCAAGTGCCCAAACCGCTTGGCGTCAGCCAATCGACACGGAAGTAGCCGGTAGCCCCGTTATCACCCACAAGCGTCATATCGCCAAAATCCTCAAGCTCCGGATAGTCCTTATTCGCATAATTGGCGACCTTGCTGTTCACGACGCTTGCATTTCTATTTCCTGTAAAATACAGAAACTGTTCGATTTGATGCGATCCGATATCGCAAATGATGCCGCCGTACTTTTCCTTCTCAAAAAACCATGCCGGCCGCGCTGCTGCATTCAAGCGATGCGGACCAAGTCCGATAACCTGCACGACACGTCCGATCGCACCCTGCTCTATCAATTGGCCTGCAAAAACAGCGCTTTCCACATGCAGCCGCTCACTATAGTAAACGGCATATTTTTTCCCCGTCTCCACGAAAGCTGTACGAGCATCCGCCAGCTGCTCAAGCGTCGTAAATGGCGCCTTATCCGTAAAATAGTGCTTGCCGCTGCGCATAACGCGTACGCCGAGCGGTCCCCGTTCAGAGGTAATAGCGGCAGCCGCCACGAGCTGCACCTCAGAATCGGAGAGCACCTGCTCTTCCGATTCTGCCGCCTGCACCTGCGGATATTGACGAACGAATGCTTCCACCTTAGCAGGATCGGGATCATACACCCATTTTAAAGTCGCACCCGCTTCCACGAGCCCATTGCACATTCCATAAATATGTCCATGATCAAGGCTAACCGCTGCGATAACGAATTGTCCCGCCTCAACCACTTTATTTGGTTTTCCCTTTGGCGCATACTTCATGCCGTCTGCTTTACTCATTCGTCCTACTCCTCCTTCTGATAAGCGGAGTTTGCGATCCGCTCTTGCAAATAGTGATTGAATAACTCCTCATCGATCGGCAGGTCAACCCAGCCGTCTGTCCAAGTGGACAGGAGCATTGCATTAGAAAGCATTAGCCCTTTGATGCCTTCCTCGCCGGGAGCAATCAAAGGCTCGTCGAACAAAATCGCATTCACCCAGTTTTGGGTAATTCCTTTATGATCCGGATAGCTGCCCTTGACTGGAATTTCGCATTTCCAACATTCCGGCTCTCCGAAGCCTCCGGTAAAACTTTTATTAAATTCAGACTCAGGTACGCGCAGCCTCCAAAAAGTCAACGTATTGTCTTCGATCACGATTTTGCCCCGATCGCCGCTTATTTCAAGCCGGTTCGTTCCGGGCGCCTCGCCAGTCGTTGTCACGAATACGCCGGTTGCGCCATTCTCGTATTCCACAAAAGCTGTCACGTCATCCTCAACCTCGATATTGCGGTGTTTGCCGAAATAACAGAAAGCACGGACGCGCTTCGGCATCATACTGATTGTCCACTGCCACAAGTCAAGCTGATGCGGATCCTGGTTAAGCAAGACGCCGCCGCCTTCACCCGCCCAAGTCGCCCGCCATGTACCTGAATCATAATAGCTTTGAGAGCGGTACCAGTTTGTAATAATCCAATTGGTCCGTTTCACTTCGCCAAGCTCGCCGGCATCGATCAATTCCTTCAGCTTCACGTACAGCGGATTTGTCCGCTGGTTGTACATCATGCTGAATTTCACATTCGCTTTGCTGCCCGCTTCGTTCATCTGGCGAACCTGCTTCGTGTAAACGCCAGCCGGCTTCTCGCAAAGCACATGCAGCCCGCGTTCAAAGCAAGCGATTGCAAGCTCTGGATGCGAGAAATGAGGCGTCGCGATTAGTACGCTGTCCACCAGACCGGAATCCATCATCTCATACGGATCGGCATATAAGCCTACTTGTTCGCCAAGCTTTTCTTTGGCCCACTGGAGATTCGCTTGCATGCTATCGCTGACTGCCGTTACTTTGGCGCCGCTTACTTCGCCCTTTAATAAGTAACCGATATGTCCCTTGCCCATATTTCCTAGCCCGATAATACCTAAACGAACGCTCTGCATCAGGATCCCGCCCCTTTATTTGAAAGTTAATATAGCTGTTTATGAAGTCTTTTGGACCTACCTTTATGGTAGCACTTCGAGACCCGGCCGGCTTCATTCGCATTATCCTGTTTGCCCTTTTATTTGACTGTGGTTGGTGTATAATGAGGTTATTTACGAGGGAGGCAAAATGATGAGCACACAGCACCAAATTAACTTGCCTTTTACGATGGGAACGAGTTCCGACTTTAACGCTCAAATCCCTTACCATACCCATTTTCATTATGAAATTTATTATTTTCATGGCGGGAAAGTAAACTATCTCATAAATGACAGCATCCACGTGCTGGAGCCCGGCGATCTGCTGCTCATGCACGGTATGACGCTGCACCGGGCGCATGTCGACCCGAGCGAGAAATACCATCGCTCTACCCTTCATTTCGACCCGTTTTATTTTAAGCAATTTATTCAGCCGCCGTTTGCAGATGACCTGCTCGAGCCCTTTAAGAAGCTGCATAATGTAAGATTACAGCTTCGCGGCCCAGAGAAAGCTGAAGTTGAAGAGACGCTTCTCAAGCTGGAGCAGCTTTACGTGCAGCGGGACGCCTTTTCACAACAGCGTTTTCAGGCGCGGCTGCTCGACTTTCTTATTTTGATCAATCAGCTTTGCCAGAAGCCGCTTAAGGCTAAACCAACCTTTCCGTCATCCAAGGAGCATCACGTGCAGGCGGTTATGACCTATTTGGAGCGCCATTACAAAGAAGATATAACGCTGGAGGGCATTCAGACGGAGCTGCATCTTAGCAAATATTATTTAGCCAAAACGTTCAAAGAGGTTACCGGCATCACGATCTTCCAATTTCTGATGCAGCGCAGAATTTACCAGGCCAAAATCGAGCTAATCGACGGCGTTCAGCCGATAACCGAAGTCGGCTATGAGGTCGGCTTTAAACATCCCTCTCATTTTAGCCGCGCCTTTAAGCTCCATACCAATCTCACCCCCGAACAATATCGCAAGCAGCATCAACTCCACCCCGCCAGCTTGTAATCATCTCCAATCCTAATTCATGGATTGGAGCAGTTGACCCTTTTAGTTGATAAGCGTATTATTGTTATATCAACTAAATTGAAGAAACCAGGTGAACACATGGAATTCAAGCAATCAGTAGGCTATGTCATCAGCAATACAGGACGCAGATTAAACCAGCGGCTGCAGCAGCTTTTTCAAGATCATGACGTTACACCCGAGCAATGGTCGCTGCTTATGTGTTTGGACGGGCATGACGGGATTACCCATAAAGATTTGGCGCAGCGCACCGACAAAGACCCCGCTAACATTACAAGGCTAGTCGATCAGCTGGAGCGGAAGGCGCTCGTTCGGCGCGTCGCGAATCCAAGCGACCGAAGATCGCAGCTTCTTTATGTAACGGAAAGCGGCAGAACGAGTGCACGTACGCTTGCGCCGATAGAGGCTGCTTTTGTCACGCATATTTTAACGGACGTAACGGAGGATGAGATTGAAGCATTCAAACGTTTTATGGAAAAAATAAACAAAAATGCGGAACAGCTTCAGTAGGTAACGGCAAAGCCGTCATCAGAGAGGGGAATATGCAATGAATACCAACAAGTTATGGAGCGCAGACTTTATTAAAATATGTTTAAGCAGCTTTTTTCTATTTTTTTCTTTTTATACGCTGGCAACTGCATTATCGGTTTATGTAACGAATGGACTCGGAGGCTCCGATACGCAAGCCGGCTTGTCCATGACTGTATTTGTCATCGCCGCCGTATTGCTCCGGCCCTTTGCCGGCCAGCTGATGAACCAGTTCGGTGAGCGTAAAATTGTCGTTATTTCATTACTGTTATTTTTATTATTTTCCGTTGCCTACTTTGGCGTTTTCGGCTATGCCATGCTGCTGCTTGTTCGTTTTTTGCACGGCGGCACTTTCGCTATCGCAACAACCTCCACAAATACAACCGCAATCGGCATTATTCCAGAACATCGCAAAGGGGAAGGCATTAGCTATTTCAGCTTGTTTATGAGCTTAGCAATGGTTATCGGGCCGTTCGTCGGCTTAACGATTACGAATTATGGAGGCTATACGGCAATGTTCACATTATGCGCGGCATGCTCGCTAATTTCATTTATACTGGGCGCATCGACCAAACGCCAAGCTAGCATACCGTTATCCTCCACCGTTAGCGCTGAGCCTAAGACATTGAAGCGCAAAAGAAAGCTGGAGTGGCATGATCTTGTAGAACGGAAAGCCGTTCCAATCGCGCTTAGCGGCTTTGTTGTCGCATTCGCTTATAGCGGCTTAGTGACATTTATGTCCGTTTACGCTCATGAGCAAGCCATTGATCAATATGCCAGCTACTTCTTCGTCTGTTTCGGCATCATGATCGTCTTGCCGCGCCCTATTGTCGGCAAATTGCTTGATCAGGTAGGCGAGCATGTCATCGTCTACCCGAGCATCGCCATATTCACCATCGGCATGCTGCTGCTCAGTCAAGCCGATTCACCTGTATTGCTGCTTATATCCGGAGCCGTGATCGGCCTTGGCTATGGCGCATTGCTGCCTTGCTTTCAGACGATAGCGGTGCTTGCAGCTCCGACTCAGCGCAGAGGACTCGCTACTGCGACGTTCTATTTACTGTTCGATCTTGGTTACGGCATCGGTTCCTACACGCTTGGCTCGCTAGCTTCAAGCTACGGCTACAGCGTTATGTACATGCTTTGTGCCTGTATTATTGCCTTTTCTTCCTTTATCTATTTCACGCTTCATCACAAGCGCAAACGATTGACGGCCGCCGCCGGCGATAAGGCTTATGTTTCACCCTAATCTTTCCTCCTGCTGCTCCTGTATCGGCAATTTGATTTCGACTACAGTTCCTTCATTGATCACGCTGCTAAGTTGAAGCGTACCCTTGTGCGCTTCAATAATACGCGTGCTGATCATAATCCCGAGGCCGGTCCCTTTTTCCTTCGTCGTCACGAATGGCTCGCCGATCCGTTTGATCAGCTCCTCCGGTATGCCGGGACCGCCGTCCTTAATCCGGATATGAACGTACCCGTCCTCCATCGTAGCAACCGTTAAAACTACCTCGCCGCCCTGCGGCATCGCCTCGAGCGCATTTTTAATAATATTCAAAAATACCTGCTTCAGCTGATCAACGTTACAGTATACCGACGGCCTCGTGTGATCATAACAAACCTTTAATTCCACATTGAGCAAAATAGCTTGCGTTTCCAATATAGATATTACGCTTTGCAGAATAGGCTCGAGCGGCTCGTTGTGAAAATGTGAGAAATGCGGCTTTGCCAGCGTCATGAACTCATTTACGATAAGCGAAATACGGTCAATTTCATTGGCCATAATCGTAAAATAGTGCGGCTGCTCCGGATATTTAGCGCTAAGCAGCTGCGTAAAGCCCTTGAGCGCCGTCAGCGGATTGCGAATTTCATGCGCGACTCCCGCCGCAAGCTGTCCAATGGCCGACAGCTTCTCGGAACGAATGAGCAATTCCTCCGATTGTTTGCGATCCGTTAAATCGCGAATGACAGTGAGCATAACATCTTTGCCCAAATAATTGTTAATCCGAATGCACGATAACTCCACATCTAAATATTGTCCGTCCGGACGAATAATGACCCGCTCTTGAAACGGCGTCGGTTCATCCGAGGACATAATGCTCTCCATCGTTTCCATCAGCGAATCATGATCGTTCGGATGAATAAATTCAAACACGCTTCTGCCGATGATCTGGGTATCCTCGGCTATTCCGAACACCTGCATGGCCAGCTTGTTCACGTAAAGGATGATGCCTTGATCGCTCAACATAATCGGCTCGGGAACGAATTTGATCATTTTCTGATAAAGCTTCGCGCTGTCCCTGAGTGTCTTCTCCTTTTCTTGCTTAAAGGTAACGTCCTGCACTGTTCCAAGCAAGGACGGCAGCCCGTTGAACATAATGATCGAGCTGTTGCCCTCCAAATAGATGACGCTTCCGTTTTTTTTCACCCCTTTAAACTTAAGCGGAAATTGGTCGCGCCCAATTACTCTACCGTTCATAACTTCATTTCTGATCTTTATGATTTCTTCTTCTTCCATCAAATCGATTGGAGAGAGCGAGAGCAGTTCATCCTCCTTGTAGCCAAACATCTCTGCTAAATAAGGATTGGTATAAACGATATTATAATTTTGCACAACGAATACGCCTGCAACAACGCTCTCCATCAAACTTTTGTATAAATAATCCTTCTCGTTTAAGGATGCTTCCATTCGTTTCTGATTGGATATGTCATGAATAATAAGCTGTATAGCAGGTTTACCGTCAAATTTCACTGCAACCGCTCTCAGTTCAACCTCAACCGTCTCTTGATCCAATCGAATCAGCTTGAAATATATGAAATTAGAAGGATTAGCTTCTCGAATTAAATAGCGAATATTTGTGGAGAACTGCTCCAAATAATCGGAATGAACGAACTTGTGTATCGGCTGCGCAATGATTTCTTCCTGCTTGTTCACACCTATCATGCTCAAGAAAGCAAAGTTAGCAAACACAATATGACCTTCGGACAATACAATTAGCCCATCTGGCAGCATGTGAACCAGATGCTGATACCTCTCTTCGCTTTCTCTTAATTCGCCAACACCAACTATTTCCATTCTCACTTCTCACCTCATTCAAGCAAATAGCTTTGCTTTATCTGATTGTTTACTTTCAACATCGCCAGCCTTCTTCCTGCTCCTGCTATTAAATTTATATGTAAAAATATCGCTGCCGCTTGCGAAGTAAGCCTGTATAAGCATAACAATCGCTTAATATCCGAAGTAAAAAAAGGACCGCCTTTGAAGTAGAATATTCTACTTCAAGGGCAGTCCCGATCGTAATATTTGTTATTAGCCTTCGAGAAGAAGGGCTTCCGGATCTTCCAGAAGCGCTTTGACCGTAACGAGGAAGCGAACTGCTTCGCTGCCGTCTACGATACGGTGGTCGTAAGACAATGCGATATACATCATCGGACGATTTTCCATACGAACGTCATCGATAGCTACCGGACGGATTTGAATTTTGTGCATGCCGAGAATACCAACCTGCGGCGTGTTAAGAATCGGCGTCGACAGCAAGGAGCCGAATACACCGCCATTTGTGATGGTGAAGCTTCCGCCTTGAAGATCAGCGATTGACAATGTGTTAGCTCTTGCTTTACCTGCAAGCTCAACAATGTTTTTCTCAATTTCAGCAAAGCTGAGACGTTCTGCATCACGAACGACCGGAACGACAAGTCCTTCCTTCGCAGATACAGCAATACCGATATCGTAAAACTTTTTAACGACGATTTCTTCGCCGTCGATTTCTGCATTAAGCAGCGGGAACGCTTTAAGCGCGCCAACTACCGCTTTCGTGAAGAACGACATAAACCCTAGGTTCACATCATTTTTCTCGAAGAAGGCTTGCTTGCGGCGTTTGCGCAAATCAAGAATCGCAGTCATGTCGACTTCATTGAACGTCGTCAGCATTGCTGCTGTACGCTGTGCTTCAACGAGACGGTTAGCAATGGTAACCCGGCGGCGGGACATCCGTTTGCGTTCTGTCGGCTTCGCATCTTTGCTTACGCCAGCAGGCTCAGCTTGTGTAAGCGGAGCGGATTTAACCGGAGTTGCTACTGCAGGCGCCGGTGCCGGAGCTTGTCCTTGCGCTTGCGAAAGATCAATGCCTTGCTCGCGGGCGCGTTTGCGGGCAGCTGGTGAGGCATTGATAGCTGCCGCGCTTTCACTTACAGGAGCAGCTGGCTTTGCAGCAGGCGCTGCTGAAGCAGCTGCCGGTGCCGCAGGAGCAGCAACCGCTGCTGGCTCTGCCACCGGAGCAGCAGGCGCGGATGCGCCGCCCGCTGATTCGCCGATCGAACCGATTGCTTCGCCGACAAGTACCACATCTCCGTCTTGTTTAGCAATGCGGGATACGACGCCGCTGTTGTCAGCGCTAATTTCAATGTTAACCTTATCCGTTTCAAGCTCCAGTAAGACATCGCCTTGATTAACGGAGTCGCCTTCCTTCACGAACCATTTCGTAATCGTTCCCTCTGATATGGACTCGCCTAATTCTGGTACTATAATTTCAGCCATTAGTCATTACCCCCTAATCAAACTTGTTTCAACTGGCTTGCCGTTCAAAGCTGTCGAGATAATCCATTTTTGTTCTGCGGCATGAACCTCTTGGTGTCCGCTTGCTGTACTGGAGCGATCAGGTCTGCCTACATAGCGGACAGCTGCCTTCTTCGGTGCCAGCGCGCGCAGGCGCGGCTCCATAAAGCTCCACGAACCCATGTTTTGCGGTTCTTCTTGCAGCCATACGATTTCTTCCAGCTTATCGTATTGTTTCACGATGCGCTCGATCTCTGCGTGAGGGAACGGATAAAGCTGCTCTACTCTCGCAATGCGCAGCCATTCGTAATCGTCTGCATTTGATGAGGCAAGCGCCTCTTCAACATCGACTGCTACCTTACCTGTGCAAAGCAGCAAGCGTTTCACTTTATCCTTCTGATCCTTCGGCTCCGTAAGGCTGAATTGCGGCAGCACCGGCTTGAATGAGCCTTCGCTGAATTCAACGCCATGGGAAGCGACGCGCGGATTGCGGATCAAGCTCTTAGGTGCCATAAGAACGAGCGGACGAACCTGCTCCGTTCCAAGAAGCGATGCTTGCTTACGCAGCAAGTGGAAATATTGAGCGGACGATGTCAGGTTGGCAACCGTCCAGTTGTTATCAGCGGAAAGCTGAAGGAAACGCTCTAGTCTAGCGCTGGAATGCTCCGGCCCTTGGCCTTCGTAGCCATGCGGCAGCAAAATGACGACACCTGATTTTTGCGACCATTTCGCACGGCCAGCCGAGATGAATTGGTCGAAAATAACTTGTGCAACGTTGGCGAAGTCTCCGTATTGCGCTTCCCAAATGACGAAAGTTTCAGGAGCGAATACGTTATAGCCATATTCAAAGCCTAGTACTGCCGTTTCCGACAATGGGCTGTTATGAACGGCAAATGATGCTTTCGCTTGCGGCAAGATGTGCAGCGGAGAGAACTTAGCTGCATTAGCGTTATCGTTCAGCATAATGTGGCGATGTGCGAACGTGCCGCGCTCCGAATCCTGACCGCTTAGACGAATTGGTGTACCGTCTGCGAGAATCGTTGCGAACGCGAGTGTCTCCGCATGCGCCCAATCGACCTTCTCGCCATCGTTCAAAGCTGAGGCTCTGCGCTGCAGAATACGTTGAAGCTTTGTATATTCAGTGAAGCCCTCCGGACGGTTAAGCAGCTCCAAGTTAATGTCGCGAAGCGTCTCGAGCGGTACAGCCGTGCGCGCTTCCTCGGCAGCAGGAATCACTGACTTCTGCTGCTCGCCGTTCAACTGAGGCTGTCCTTCATTCGCTTTCATGGCATCATAAGCAGCCTGCAGCTTACCGTTCGTACGCTGACGCAATTCCTCTATCTGCTCAACCGTGATCGCTTTCTCGCCTTTCAGCTGCTCACTGTAAAGTGTGCTTACGGTCGGATGATTGCGAACCTTCGAATACATAAGCGGCTGCGTTACTTCCGGATCGTCCATTTCATTGTGGCCGAAGCGGCGGTAACCGATCAAATCGATTACAAAGCCTTTATTGTAACGTAGACGGTATTCGCAAGCAAGGCGCACTGCAGCCAAGCAAGCTTCCGGCTCATCCGCATTCACGTGTACGATCGGAATGTCGAAGCCCTTCGCAAGATCACTTGCATAATGCGTCGAACGTGAATCGATGCTGTTCGTTGTAAAGCCAAGCCGGTTATTTGCGATAATATGCAATGTACCGCCATTGTGGTAGCCTTCCAGCTTATTGAAGTTAAGCGTCTCGGCAACAATTCCTTCGCCGATGAAAGCGGCATCGCCGTGAACACAGATCGTAACCGCTTTGGACGGGTCCTGCTTAGGCATACCCGGCTTGCTGCGATCCTCTTGTGCAGCCCGCGTGAAGCCTTCGACAACCGGATTAACGAATTCAAGGTGGCTCGGGTTGTTGGCAAGAGTAAGGTTCGCACGAATCGTTTCGCCTTCAATTACAGCCCGGTCTGCGCCTAGATGGTATTTCACGTCGCCAGTCCAGCCATAGTTAAGGCCCATGGATCCTTCCGACGGAATAAGTTCTTTGTTCGGTGCATGGTGGAACTCGGAGAAAATTTTCTCGTATGGCTTGCCCAGCACATGCGCCAGTACGTTTAGACGGCCGCGATGCGCCATACCCATAAGAATATGATTAGCTCCGTCATGCGCGACGGCGCGGACGATTTCATCCAGTACCGGTACGAGCATATCTACGCCCTCGATCGAGAAGCGCTTCTGTCCAACGAAAGTACGGTGCAGGAAATTTTCGAAAAACTCTACCTCTAAAAGACGCTCAAGCAGCGCGGAACGCTCTCTTGGCGAAAGCGGCGCTGGGAATGTTCCCGATTCCGCTTGCTTATGAAGCCAATTCCGTTCATTCTCATCATGAATATGTGTAAATTCATATGCAGCCGAACGAGAATAAATTTCTCTCAAGCGGCTTATTGCCTCCCAGCCATTGGAGATCGAAGCAGGCGCATTATCCCAGATAAGCGAAGCAGGAATAGAGGCCAAATCCGCTTGCGTGAGTCCGAATGTTTCAGGCTCAAGCAGCTTAGTGTCCGCTACGGGGCTAAAGCCCAGCGGATCAATATCCGCAGCTAAATGGCCGTATCTGCGTATGTTCAGCATAAGCTTATGCGCAGCGACAACCTTTTTCAACATATTTGAATCAATCGGACCAGGTGCTGCAGTTGATGCAGCCTGTTTCTCGCTTGGCTTTGCCGCGGCGCCCGGAGTTACTCCAAGTGATACAGCCGGCGGTGCTCCAAAACGTACAAACAGCTCGCGAACCGTTGCTTCCACAGAATTAGGATCTGTTAAGAAACGTTCGTATTGCTCCTGCACATACCCAAGGTTGGGTCCATAGTAGCTTTGCCAAGGCGAATAATTACGCTCATCATGGTTGCTCATTGCAGAAAATTCCACCCTCTCTATTCATTGCCATCCTATTATTTTCTAAGGCGAAGCTCGTCATACATGCCCGCCAACTTACACTTACCCAAATCGTTTCCCAATTGCTTCTAATTTGCATCGTTAATAACTAATAATGTCCATAACTCTTTTATATTTTAGTACATAGTACGCTCTCCAACCATAATCATATTGGCATCGATATCATCCATTTCAAGCATTGATTGTCGTTCGCGAATATTCTTAATGCATACACCCTCATAACGCATCTCCATTTGACTGCGTACGGAGTCTCCTTAGTTTCATTTTCCCTACGATAAGCAAAAGGCAGGCCGATCATATTAACCGGGAGCGCGACCGGCACCCAATAATGGAGCAAATAGTTGGAGGTTGCCTCTGATACGTTTTTGGGAAACAACGCAAATATCAGAATAACCGGAGCAATAAACCAAATCAAATTCCGCCAATTTTTGATTCCTAGAAATTGAGCCGTTCCGTAACTGGTGACGAATAAATAAATAGCCAATTTAATGAATACGCTGGCTACCCAGATGACGACAGTGAGCGCGTCGAAATTTTCAATGAAACCGAAGAGAGAAATTTTGCGGCTCATCTCAAAAAATGGATACCACAATTGCGGAGAAAGATTGACTCCTATCGTAACGGTAGCCATAACCATAGAAATTAACGCAAAGAATGATGCCGTAATGACGCCCCAATAAGCGTAGGGAGCTCCTTTGCGGGGCTGATAAAGAAACGATGCGAGCATAAGATATTCGACGGCATGTCCGAGGTAAGATGCAGGAGCTTTCGCGCCATTGATGATTCCCGCTATTCCGCTGTCTGCGTACACCGGAAGAAGATGCTTCAAATCAACATTGTTGAGGCTTGCTGCCAGAACAACGGCTATCATCAAAATAATGATCGGCCCCAGGATCTCGCTGAGACGGCCAATCCCTTCAATGCCTCCAGAATACGTCGCATAAACAATTAGCAGGATCATAATGAACATGATCGCTACCTTCGGTGTCGCAGGCAGGAGCATGATTTGGATTACATCGTTAAATTGGCGCAAAACAATCGGGAGGATGGTATACCACTGGACTAGATAGATGACGACAACGATGCTCCCGATCCATTTCCCCAAAATCGTTTGACTGAATTGGATTAACGTCTGGTCCGGGTATAAAAGCGCAACATTGGTCACTAACAAAGTGATCAGAAGCGCGATACATCCCGCAACAAGCATGGAAATCCACACATCTTGTTTGGCGGCTTGCAAGCTTGGCGTAAGCGTCATGATCAATGCCATTCCCAGATCCATAATGGTTATCATCCAGAAAACTTGTATACCGGTCACTTTCATCTTGACCCACCCTTCATGCGGCTCTTTATTGTCCAGGTTTTTTCAAATGCGCCGGTGCTTGCGTTCTGCCGATCCTCTCAATGCGAATGTCAGTCTTAACGGTAACGGGAACTTGCGGATAAATATCTTTCCATTCTTTTTTCATACGTTTCCAGGCATAAGGGTGCTGGATATGGAGTTCCCCTCCAAAACCGAAAATATCCGACTGGAATTTTTTTTGCACATGTGAGATCATGCTCTCCATAGTTTTTTGGATTTCTTTCGAAAACTT
>DATJKM010000286.1:0-5109 GCA_035491515.1 Candidatus Udaeobacter sp.
AGCCGTTACAATCGGCACGAATATGCCCGATATACGGTCAGCAACCCGCTGAATAGGCGCTTTCGAGCTCTGCGCTTCCTCCACAACTCTAATAATTTGCGCGAGCGCCGTTTGCTTGCCGACTTTTTCCGCTTGCATGCGCAGTGCGCCGTTTTTGTTTATCGTTGCGCCAATCAAGGCATCGCCCTGACGTTTCTCAATCGGCATGCTCTCACCTGTCAGCATCGATTCATCGACCGTTGAAGCGCCGTCCAGCACGATACCGTCTGCTGGAATCTTTTCACCCGGCTTCACGATCAGCACATCGCCAACGACAACGTCCTCTATGCTCACGCGCTGCTCAGAGCCGTCCCGAATGACGATCGCCGTTTGAGCCTGCAGCCCCATTAACGTCTTGATCGCCTCAGAAGATCTTCCCTTCGCTAACGCTTCAAGCAGCTTACCAAGCACGATCAAAGTAATCAGCACGGCGCTCGTTTCGTAATAAAGCTCCGCTTCATGCGCACCATGGCCAGATGCGCTCAAGGTTTGTACCGTCACATATAGACTGTAGAAGAAGGCTGCCGACGTTCCGAGCGCCACGAGCACATCCATATTGGCACTGCCGTTCCGCAGGGCTTTGTACGCGCCGACGTAAAACGGCCAGCCAATAATAAACTGCACGGGGGCGGCCAGCGCAAGCTGGAACCAGGCGTTCATGAACAGCGCCGGGACGGGCACGAAGTCTGTGAGGGAGAAATGCCCCGCCATCGCCCACAGCAGCGGTAGAGAAAGCACGATCGCAACGGCAAGGCGCAGCTGCTGTTTTCTAATTTCTTGTTTCTTGTAATCGCCGGCGTCCTCGCCCGGGTCCCCGGTCAGCTTAATCGTGCCGTAGCCGAGATCTATAATTTTTTGCTCCAGCTTGGCGTCATCCATCACAAGCGGGTCGTAACTGACGGATGCCCGCTCCAACGCCAAATTCACATTCGCCTCCACGCTTTCCATCCGATTGAGGCCCTTCTCAATCCGATTCGCGCAAGCTGCGCATGTCATTCCTGTAATTTGAATGGTCGTCTGCGCTTTGCTCATACTTGCTCACCTACCGCCTACATACCCTCATGGGGTATGTTTTTTTGAAAAAAAGAGAGGCTTACACAGCCTCTTGCCTCTTGTTTAGACGACGTCATAGCCTTGATCTTCGATTGCCGCTTTGACAGCCTCGATCGTTACCATCGTCTCGTCAAACTCGACTGATACTTTCTTGCCCGCCAAATCCACCTTGCCCACTGCACCCGCGCTGCCGACTGCTTTCTCAACTGCACTGACGCAATGTCCGCATGTCATGCCCTCTATCTTCAATACTGTATTTGCCATCGTAAAATTCCCCTCTCCACTATTTCATTAGTTTGTTAACGGTAACCAGCAATTCGTCAATAACTTCGCTTTCTCCCGCTTGAATGCGTTCGATAACACAGCTCTTCAAATGGCCCTCCAGCAGCAGCTTGCCGACGCTGTTCAGAGCGGATTGTGCCGCAGCGATCTGATTAAGCACGTCATCGCAATACGTATCCTTCTCGATCATCGCCTTCACGCCTCTAATTTGCCCTTCAATCCGGTTGAGACGCTTCGTTAAATTGTCCTTCATTTGCTCCGAGTGATGACTCTTTCGCGGACCAATCGAATCACAGCAGTCAGCTGAAGCATGCGATTGCTCATGAGCCCCATTGTTTATCGTACGGTTATCCATCCTACATACCTCCAGGGGGTATAAGCTTCTGAATTCATTCTAGCATACCCCCACAGGGTATGTAAATGGTCTTTTTTATTTTGTTTTAGCAGCCCTGTCCAGCCACTTTTATTATGTAGGGCAATATGCTACGATCCTCGTAAACAATAGTAAAACATACCTAGCCAGGGGAATGACAGCTTATGGATTATTATGCACATGTCAAATGGTTCACAGACGTCGCCCTGGAGAATTCCTGCTCATTCCGCAGCACTATACGACAAAGATCGGCGCGCTTGCGATGCTGGTCGTATTTATCGATACAAGCATCGAAGCCGGGCTGTTCCATATGCTTGATTACGGCTTTTACCTTGTTATTATCGGCGTCCACATCTATTACCGCTATGCCTAGTTGCTTGGATACCCTTCAAACCGAGAGGATGAACCGTTATCAAAACGCCCATTAATTTCGCCCATCGCGGAGCAAGCGGCTGCTGTCCCGAAAATACACTTACGGCATTCAAAAAAGCGCTCGAGCTTGGCGCTACGGGCATCGAAACCGATGTACAGCTGACCAAGGACAGCCGAATCATTGTCATTCATGATGAGTCCTTAGCGCGAACGACCGGTCTCAACAAGCTTGTAAAGGATACCGATTACAAGGAACTTGCCTCACTCGACGCGGGGAGCTGGTACGCTCCAGCCTTCCACGCCGAACGGATTCCAACGCTCGAGCAGCTGCTCGAGCTCCTGCAGCCTACCGGCATCATCCTCAATATCGAGCTCAAAAACGGCGTCATCCTCTATCCAGGAATCGAGCATAAGGTAATCGAAATGGTTCGCGCTTATCAAATGACGGATCGCGTCATCCTATCCAGCTTCAATCATTACTCGCTCGTGCTGTGCAAGCAATTGGCGCCCGAAATCCGTACCGGCCTGTTGTACATGGAAGGGCTTTATCGTCCTTGGGACTATGCGGCGGCCGTCCAGGCAGACGCGCTGCATGCCTACAAATATGCGGTAACGCCTGAATGGATAGCAGAGGCGTCCGCACACGGCATCGGCTATCATCCGTTCACCGTTAATGACGCGGCCGAGATGGAGCAGCTGCTCGATGCAGGAGCGGCTGGCATCATTACCGATTTTCCGGATCGTCTGGCAGAAGTGCTCACAAGGAGAGGAGTGCAGGCGGAATGAAAAAAACATGGCTGCTCGGGTTCGGTTTTTTCAGCATTAGCATCACATGGGCGCTATACAACGCATTCGTTCCTTTTTTCCTCGCAAAATTTTTGACGAGCACTACGCTTATCGGCTTTATGATGACGATCGACAATTATTTCGCTTTGTTTTTGCAGCCGTGGATCGGCAGCCGCAGCGACCGCACGAACAGCCGCCTGGGCAAAAGAATGCCTTACCTGCTCATCGGCATGCCGCTCGCCGCTTTGTTTGGAGCACTTATCCCTTGGCATACCAGCTTGTTAACGCTCGTTTTGTTTATGGTGCTCATGAATCTTTCGATGAGCTTATACCGTTCGCCGACCATTGCGCTTATGCCCGATATTACAAAGGACAGCAAACGGACGCAGGCGAACGGGATTATCAACTTCATGGGCGGCATCGGCTCCATTATTGCCTTCTCGGGAGGCTCGTTACTATATGAGAAGCATGTCTCGCTCCCATTCCTGACAGCATCCGTTTTGACGCTAATTTGTCTGGTCGTTCTCTTGAGTACGATCAAGGAAAAACGGGATGCTATCGCCTACGCACCGGAAGAGGAGAAGTCGAAAATATCGTTCAAAGGGCAATGGAACCGGCCTACGCTCTTTCTGCTGGGCGCTATTTTTTTCTGGTTTCTGTCCTATCAAGGCGTCGAAGCTTTCTTCACCTTATACGGCACTAACCATATGCATCTCACGGAAGGTCAATCGGCGTTCTCGCTTGCCTTTTTCTCGCTTGCCTTCGTCCTCGCCGCCATTCCGAGCGGACTGCTCGGCAATCGCTTCGGCAAAAAACGGATCATCGCCATTGGCGTCGTTGGCCTAATCGCGATTTTCGCCGCCATCTCGTTTGTGGATGCATTGCTGCCGCTTCGCGCACTGCTATTATTGGGGGGCATATGCTGGGCAATGATCAACATTAACTCCTACCCCTTCATCGTCGCCCTAGGAGATGAGCAAAGCATCGGTACCCGTACGGGCATCTATTATTTGATCTCCTCGCTGGCCGCCATTGCATCGCCTCCGCTAATGGGCGGTTTGATTGATCTGCTCGGTTATTCGGTGCTTTTCTACTTCTCATCAGGCGGCATGGTTATCGCCCTGCTCTTCCTGCTCGGAATCCGGGACAAAGGACTGCCGAGAGCAATCGCTACGCAAAATGGATCAACAAACATTTAAAGCGCATTTGAATCCCATAAAAAGAAACTGACATTCAGACGGTTATCCGTTTGAATGTCAGTTTCTGGATTAACTATTGTTCACCATTGATAGTTCCGTTAATGTATGCTGCCTTTGCTAAATCCGCCGCCCATAACGTCGGACACATGCTCAATGGCAATAAACGCATTTTCATCAATAGATTGCACGATTGCTTTCAGCTTCGCCAGCTCTAGTCGGGATACGACGCAATAAATCATTTGCGTCTCATCCTTCGAATAGCCGCCGCGCGCTTGGATCAATGTCGTGGTGCGTCCTAAACGATCGATAATTGCCTGGGAAATTTCCTCGAATTCGCTCGAAATAATCGTCACCGATTTCGACTCGTCGAGACCTTCCACGACGATATCGATCAATTTTATCGCAATATAATATGTAAACATCGAATACATCGCCGAATCCCATTCAAATACGAAGCCCGCAACGACAAAGATAACGACATTAAATATCATGATGATTTGTCCGACAGGCATGCGCAGCTTCTTCGAAATGAGGATCGACACGATCTCTACTCCGTCAAGCGAACCGCCAAAACGAATCGCAAGACCGACGCCCGCTCCCAGAATAAGACCGCCGAACAAAACCGCCAGCAGCTTCTCCTCCGTAAACGCATCGACATGATGAAGCAATGACGTCGTGACCGACATGACGATAATGCCGTAAAGCGTTGAGATTGCGAACGTTTTCCCAATTTGTTTATATCCGAGAATAAGAAACGGTACGTTCACAAGGAACAAGTACAGACCTAGAGGAAGCGGTGTTAAATGCGCCAGCATAATCGAAATACCGGCTATGCCTCCGTCGATAACGTCATTTGGCACAAGAAACAATTCCAAGGCGACGCCCATTAGAATAGAACCGATTGTTATAAATATAAACCGTTTAAAAATTTCTATTAATGATAACCCCTTATGTACTTTCCCCAACAGTTCAACCTCCATTTTTTCCGATTGTATCCTTCGACTT